>NZ_JBFTMM010000016.1:0-245742 GCF_056396945.1 Pseudomonas sp. 05N432
GCAAAGCAAAAAAACGCTCGCCCCAAGCGTMCGGCACCTCGCCTAGGCTCGGCGTTCCCTCACTCCGGTGTCCATCAGGGGGCATCGCCTACGGTCTGCTTCGCGACGACCTCCTCTCGATGTGTCCGGCTGCGCCGTACGGCGCTGCGCGCCCRCCCCCTGATGAACACCTCCACTCGGCCTCCCGAWAGGGGCGGGTGGATCAAGATCAACAGCGGCAGGCGAGCTAACGCTCGGCCTGTTGAGTGGTTGGGGGGCGCTACTTTATTTTGGGTGGGTGATGTCCGTAGCAGCTGTCGAGCCTGCGAGGCTGCGTTCGAGGACGAAGTCCTCGCAAATCCTGGGAACACGGTTTTCCCGAACGAAAGCGGTGTCTGGTTTTACGACCGCTGCGCGGCCGAACGCAGCCTCGCAGGCTCGACAGCTGCTACGGGCGTAGTCCTGCGTGGCATTTCAATGTTGTGTAGAGTCCGATGCTGCGATGAGCGGTGGCTCAGGCAGTGATGTTTTTAGGCAAGCTCGTCGGAGATTTCCCGCACGTTATAGCGGTGTCCATGAACTGGCGTGAATTGGGCTTCATCGATAGGCTTCAGGTGTCACTGCACATTCAGTGACAGGGTGTAGGAACCCTTCAAAACCATGAGAGACGCGTAAGCGTCGACACCTGATTTGCGGCCGTTACTGTGTGCCCGTAAGATCAGCTGCGGCGGCTATGCGCGGGCACGCTTCGGCGTGGTCGAGTTTCTCTGGTACTCGGTATTCCTACCCCGCGTATAGCTGCCACCCAAGCCTGTAGGAAGGCCGATGGCAGCTTCCATACCTACTAGAGGCTTCAAAAATGAACACCTACACCCCCAATCCCCCCTACGTCCCGCCAACCTCCCATCCTTCCAACCGCTACATGGCCCTCACCAGCAACTGCTCCGACATGCCGACCCTGTTCGTCGACACCCACGCACCACTCGATATCCTGCTCGACGCTGCCCGTTATCGCATTCGTGCGGTGACTCAAGTGCTGGAGAACCTGGCCATGCGCGGGGAGATTGCCAGCGATTCGGTGATCCTCAACGATTTCGCCTTGCTGTGCGCCATTCCGTTGCGTGACGGTTGTGATCTGCTGGATGTGCTTGGGCGGCGGTTGCCAGAACCGGTTTCGGCATCAGTTAAATAGAGTGTTCAGTGCAGTCTGTCTTTTTCTCGATCCTGCGACAGGCTTTTCACGAATTACTCACATCCTGAAGCGCAGATTGAACTGACAAAAGGATTTGACCCCATCAAGCAGAAAGCCCGCCATGTGCGGGTTTTTTGCTGTTTGTCTGGCACGTTATGCGGCAACTGCTTGCCGTTGTTGCTTGAGCAACGGCACGGCACGCACGGAGCTGCCTGCTTGCAATTGCAGGCGCTTGGCGGTCAGGCGATCGACCAGCAAGCTGTTGCCGACCAGTCGGGCGCGGGCGGCGGTGATCCGGCAGTTTTCCAGGCGCTGGTTATGGATCAGCCAGAGCGGCGCGTTGTCGTCAGGTGTGCCGACCATCAGGTCCAGCGACTGGCTGTTGCGCACGGCACGGATTTTCGAGACCTGGGCTTCGATGACCGGGCCGCCGTCGAAGATGTCGATGTAACCCTTATGGGCAAAGCCTTCGTTGCAGAGGATTCTGCGCGCCGGTTCGGCGTTTTGGTGGGCCTTGCCGATCACCGCCTGGGCTTGCTCGGTGAGCAGGCAGGTATACAGCGGCTGACGTGGCATCAGCTCGGCGATGAACGACTTGTTGCCGAGCCCGGACAGGTGATCGGCGTGGCTGAAATCCATTTTGAAAAAATGTCGACCCAGGCTGTCCCAGAACGGCGAGCACCCGTGCTCGTCGGCGCTGCCGCGCAGTTCGGCGATCAGTTTTTCGCCGAACAGGTGCGGGAACTCGGCGACAAACAGCAATCGCGCGACTGACAGCAGGCGGCCGTTATGGCCCTGGCGCTGATCCGGGCGCAGGAACAACGAGCAGATTTCCGATTGGCCGGTCATTTCGTTGTTGAGGAACAAGGTCGGGATTTGTCGACGGATTCCCAGGTCTGCCGAGGTGTTGACCGTCAATCCGACGCGGTAGTTGTACCAGGGCTCGCGCAGCCCGACGGCACCTGCCAGGGCGCTGACGCCGATCACCCGCTGATCGTCGTCTTCGAGCACGAACAGGTAGTCGGCGTCGGCCCGCTCAACCTGACCGGCAAAGGTCCGCTGCGCCCAGCGTACGCGCAGGGTCAGACGTTCTTCGTTGGCCGGCAGCGAAGTGAACCCCGGGCCGGCGCTGCGTGCCAGCGCCAGTAACGCGGGCAGGTCGGTCATTTGAACCGGGCGCACGATCATGATGGAGCTCCTTGAGTGCGGAAGACCTGCTTCATAGCGCAATCAGCCGAATCGGGCCGCCATTGTCCAGTTGCAAGGCGTCAAGCTGAGTGGCGTCGAGCAGGACGGGTTCGTCTGCGCTCCAGTCCAGTTCGGCGACAATCGCCCGGTAGTTTTCCAAAGAATCATTGCTCAGCAGGTACGGCGTCTTGCCGCCGCTGTGTGAACTCAAGCGGGCAACGGCCGTGCGGGTCTGGGCGATCGAACGAATGCTTGGGGTGCGTGCAAACAGTGTTGGCCCACCGTCGAAGAGGTCGATGTAGCTGTTGGTCTCGAAGCCCTCACGTTCAAGGATATCGAAGGCTTCCTGGCCATCCGGATGAATCCGGCCAATACACGCCTGAGCGCTTTGCGGCAGCATCGGCACGTAGATCGGGTAGTGCGGCATCAATTCGGCGAGAAAGCTTCGGTTCTGCAAGCCGCAGAGACGTTCGGCCTCGACGTAGGGCAGGTCGAAAAAGTGCTTGCCCAGTGCATCCCAGAATGGCGATTCACCCGCGTCGCTGCTGTAGCCGACGATTTCGGTAATCACGGCGTCGGAAAAGCGTTGCGGATGGGCGGCGATGAACATCAGTCGGGCCCGTGAAAGCATTTCCGAGGAGGGCGTGCGTTCAAGCTCGGTGTTGATGTGAAAACCGCGCAGCAAGGTATGGGCGCTGAGGTCCTGGCATAACGACAGCGCCGGCACCCCGTGATGAATGTTCAGCTCGCGCGACTCACTGGTGAACGGGCGATTGCGCAGGCTGTAGAAGGGCTCGTTGAAACCGGCGGTCGCGAGGACTTCCGAACAGCCCAGCAGCCGTTGACCGGCCAGATCTTCCAGCACGAAGAAATAGTTCTCCGGACCCTGGCTCTTCACGTCACTGGCAAACGATGCGCAGGATGCGAGAATCTTCTGACGCAGGCGCTCGGTGTCGTCTGGCAACGAGGTGACACCCACCAGGCTGTCACGCGCAAGTTGTTGCAACTGAGTCAGGTCGGATAACTGAACTGGGCGTAAGGCCAGCATGGATGCACTCCTGTATCAAAGGGCCTGATACCGGGCATCAGGCTTGACTATCACTGTCGGTTTCCACGCACTACAACGGCGGTCGGCTAATCCTTGTCAGCGACCGCTCGACGTTTTAAGTACTGACCTTTTCTAACTGTTGGAAGGGTCCGGCAATACAGCGCTGGCGCCGATTCTGTTGAGGAAAAACAGATAGACCAGGCCTGCTGCAATCCAGATACCGCCGAGCTTTTGCGCATCGACACCCATGTTGTAAAGGATGGCGCTGACGATGATGAAGCCGATCACCGGGCAAACCAGGTGACGGATCAACTGGCCGGACTTCTGCCGACGCCAGTAGTAGTTGATCACCGTCAGGTGCAGCAGCATGAAGCCGCTCAAAGCCCCGAAGTTCACCAATGAAGTCAGGGTGTCCACCGAGTTGATGAACAGGTAGCAGATCAGCAGCGACAGCACCGCCACCAGGTAAATGCTGATGTACGGGGTGTTGTGTTTCGGATGGACTTTGGCCAGTACTTTGGGCAGTTTGCCGTCGCGTGCCATGCCAAATAGCAAGCGCGATACCGCGGCTTGCGAGGTGATCGCCACCGCCACGCCCCAGGCCAGTGCCGTGGCTACACCGGTGACAGTCGCCAGCCAGCTGCCGGCAGCGATTTCGGCGATTTCATAGAATGCGGTATCGGCGGACTTGAAGCCCATGCCGGCGGCCAGGTCCGTGGCAATCCAGGTCTGCACGACGAAAATCACCCCCATGACCACCAGCGTGATCAACGCGGCTTTGCCGACGCTGCGGCCTGGATCGCCCTTGATCTCTTCGGCCAGGGTCGAAATCGCATCGAAGCCTAAGAACGACAACACCGCAATCGACACCGCTTGCATCAGCAACGCGAAGTTGAAGTGTTCAGGGTTGTACAGCGGCGCCAGGGTCAGCTGGCCGTTGCCGGCGCCACCGTGCAAGGCGGTCCAGGCGTAGAACAGGAAGATTCCCAGCACCACCAGTTGTGCCAGCAGAAAGATGATGTTCATCCGTGCGGTAAAGGTGATTCCCCGCAGGTTGACGAAGGTCGCACTGACCAGGAAGGCGAGGATGAAACCGACCTTGGGAATGTCCGGGTACAGGTGATTCAATGCCATCGCCGCATACACGTAGAGCAGCGGCGGGATCAGCAGGTAGTCGAGCAGCATCAGCCAGCCGGCGATAAAGCCGACATGCGGGTGCAGCCCGCGTTGAGCATAGGAGTAGACCGAGCCGGCGATCGGGAAGGCCCGCGCCATGCTGCCGTAACTCAAGGCGGTGAACAGCATCGCCACCATGCCGATGATGTAGGCCAGCGGCACCATGCCGGGCGCCTCCTGGTTGACGTAGCCGTATACGCCGAACGGGGCGATGGGGATCATGAAAATCATCCCGTAAACCACCAGATCGGTCAGCGACAGGCTGCGTTTCAACTCTTGCTTGTAGCCGAATTCTTCTATTTCCATGAAGCCGTTCTCCTTGTAAGCCACTATGGCAATGTGTTTGAAACAGGCAGGTAAAAACACGCTACAGCGTTTGTTATCGTTGTTTTACCGGTACAACCATCCATGTTTTTTCAGCTTGAAACGGTTCGCTTGAGGCCGTGGCTCTACAGCAGTGGTGCCAGATAATCGCTCCAGGTCTGGACCGCCAGCCGATTGCGCAACAGGTCGTTGCGCACCTCGATCAGCACCGAGTCGATGCCACGGGCGTCGCCGTGAACCGGCACCGTCATGTCGGCGGCCGGATTGATTTTGTAGGGCTGGTTGCCGGCGACCCGCAATGGATGCCTGGCCAACCCGTCGATCAGCCGGTTCGCATACTCCTCGGCCTGCCCATACAGCACGCCGGCTTCCAGCGCTCGAGGCTGGCCGAAGTAGATCGGCGTGAAGCTGTGAATACCCACCACCCGCACGGTGAGGCCCTCGGCCACGCGGGCATCGATCAGTTCGCCAAGGCGTGTGTGAAACGGCCTGAACAGGCACTCGCGGCGGTAGTCGCGGGTCGTTTCGTCGAGGTTCTGATTGCCCGGCACCGGGTAAATTTCGCTCTTGGCCGGGATGCTGTCCGGCGCCTGCAACGGACGGTTGAGGTCGATCAGCAGGCGCGAGTAGTTGGCCACCAGCAGGGTTGCGCCGAGGGCTTTGGACAGGCTTTCGGCGAGCGCCAGCGCGCCGATGTCCCAGGCAATGTGCTCGTGCGCGGCCTCGCTGCTCAACCCCAAATCGTTCAAGGCCGTCGGGATGTAGCGGCTGGCATGTTCACACACCAGAATCAGCGGGTGCTCGGACGCTTCCCGGCTCAGGCTGTAAGCCGGCTCGGTGTAGAGCCCGAACTCGGCGGACTCAGTAGAGACGTGCATAGTGCTCACAGAGTTGGGTGGGCGACAGGTGTTGGGTCAAGGCGAGTTCCTCGGTTTTGACGGCGAAGTAAGTGTCGAGCAAGGCGCTTGGCAAGGCTTCAAGCAAGGCTTCGCTGCCCCGCAAGTGGCTCAGGGCCTGCGCGAGTGACGCGGGCAGGGCGACGATGCCGCGGCGCTGGCGTTGTTCTTCGTTCAGCGAATCCGGGACTTCATCGGTGATCGCGTTCAACGCCAGGCGTTGTTCGATGCCCAGTCGGCCGGCAATCAGCACGGCGGCCATCGCCAGATGAGGCGAGGCCGTGGCGTCCATGGCGCGGAATTCGAGGTTGTATTGCGCGGCCTCGGATTTGCCGCCCAGGCTCACGGTCGGGCAGATCCGCAGCGAGGCTTCGCGGTTGCGTTGGCCCAGGCACGCGTACGATGCGCTCCAGTGATGCGGTTGCAGGCGCTCATAGGAAATCGGTGTCGGCGCAGTCAATGCGCAGAGGGCCGGCAAGTAGTGCAACACGCCTGCGGACCAGTGCTGGCCGAGGGTCGACAGGCCATTCGCAGTCCCGGCGTCATACAACACCGGATCGCCGGACAGGTCGTGCAGGCTCAGGTGCAGGTGCACGCCATTGCACACCGCGTGTTCCGAGGTCTTGGGTGCAAAGCTCAGGTTCAGGCCCATTTGCCGGGCGATCTCACGGGTGATCTCGCGCACGTTGACCGCGCGGTCGGCCGCCGCGACACCCAGGGTCGGCCGGCAGGTGATTTCGTATTGGTGTTTGCCATATTCGGGCAGGAACATTTCCGGCTCGACCCCACCTGCGCGCAGGGCGCTGAGCAGCCAGCCGCCGAACGCCGCGCCCTGACGCTGGGCTTCCAGCGAAAACGCCAGATGCTCGGCCTGGGCGCTGCCGGTGGTGAGGTTGAATTCGTGCTCGAAGGCCGACGTGATCTGCAGCCCCAGTTCATCGTGGTAACGCTGTACTTCGTTGCGCAGCAGCGTCCGCGGGCAGGCAGCCCATGGGCGGCCATCGGTTTCGCAAATGTCGCCATGGATGAAATCCAGGGCCGGCGCGCTGGCATCGGGACCGTTGCCGACCGTCACGCGACTGGCCAGGTCGGGGATCAGCCGCAAGTCGCCGTAGGCGCCCCATGGGTTGCTGGAGGCGATGATGTCTTGCGGGGTCAGCGCGCTATTGGCCGGGACCCAACCGCAACCGGCGGTCTTGTAGTGTTCGAGTTCATCGGTCGGAAACGACCGGCCGCGGGTCACGCCGATCAGGTCCGTGGTGACGATGGTGGTCATTGCCACAGGCGTCAGGGGCTCACTGCTGTTAGCGCGGCTCATGCCTGCAACGCCTGCAAACGGTCGACCACGGTTTGGGTGTCGGTGATCCAGCAATAGCCCTCGATCGCATTCAGGCACGCCAGATGGCGTTGCTCGGTGTAGGTCGCGCAGGCGTCTTCTACCAGTGTTACCAGATAGCCGCGATCAGCCGCATCGCGCACCGCCATGTCGACACACTGGTCGGTGACGATGCCGGCGATGATCAGGTGGCGGGTTTGCAGATTGCGCAACACGTAGTCGATGTTGGTCGAGTTGAAGACCCCGGAGGAGGTCTTGGGCAAGACGATTTCGTTTTCGACCGGTGTCAGCTCTTCAATGATGGCGGCGTGCGGGCTGCCTTTTGGCAGGTGCATGTCCGACAGCTTGTGGTCCAGCGAGCGGTCGCGACCGTCGGCGGTGAGGCTTTCGATGAGCGTGTGCAGAACGTTCTGCCGAGCCGTGCGCACGGCGGCCAACAGCCTGAGCTGGTTGGGAATCACCTGCTGGCGGGTGCGCTCGAGGAAATACCTGGCGTCAGGCCCTTGCAGATGCGGGTCGAACTGCGGCTCAAGCCAGGCGCGTTGCATGTCCACCAACAGCAGCGCGGTGTGGTCGGTGACAAACGGCAGGTCGCGGGGCGAGTGATGGGGGAGCATAAACATCCTTATTTTTCCTCCAGCAGGTGAGTGGTGAAATCGCTTCGTAGTGCATCGATGCCTTCGAGCCGCTCGGCAAGATCGGGGCAACGCAGCGTCAGGCAGGCAATCAAGGCTTCGACCTGGGCCAGCGCCGGCACCAGGGTGTCGAAGGCCGACGCCGACTCTACGGGCGCAGTGATCACCAGATCGGCCATCTCGCGCAGCGGCGAGGCGTAGATATCGGTGAACAGCACGACGCGCGCATGCCGGTTCCTGGCCGCGCTGGCGACGCGCAGTGCCTGGGATTGATAGCGTCGATAGTCGAACAGCAACACCACATCCTGGCGTTGCACATCGAACAGCCGATCAGGCAGTTGCGCGTTGTCTTCCAGGGCAAAGCAGCCCGCACGCAACAAGCGCAAATGATTAAGCAGGTAGTGGGCGAGGAAACTGCTGAAGCGTCCGCCGAAGCAATGCACCTGATGCCGTGTATCCAGCAGCCACTCCACCAGAATGCGCACATCTTCGGGTTGGGTCAGGGCCTGGGTGTCGAGCAGGGCACGGTGACTGTCCGCCAGATAATGGGTCCAGGCATCGTCTTGCTTGAGGTGCGAACGCGGTTGCAACAGCGCGCTGGGCGAGCGCAGTCGATGATCCATGTCGCTGAGGAGCGCGTCCTGGAAATCGGCATAGCCACCGAAGCCGAGCTTTTTCACCAGGCGCACGATGGTCGGATCGCTGACGCCGGCATGCTCGGCCAGGCGCGACATCGGGCCCAGCCCGTTACGCGGGTACTGGTCCAGCAATGCACGTATGACTTTGCGTTCCGACGGTGTGAGGTCCAGGCCGGGATCGGTGATCCGGTCTCTGAGTGAGGGCATCCGAGCTCCTGCTAGAGGGGTGTGTTGCTTTTATTTCATAATCCGTTAAATCAGTATTTATGTAATTTATGCTACATGTCTAGTGAATTTTTCCATGTGCCTGAAAAGCACTGAAGTGGGGCGAAAGTCTTGTCCGACAAGGCCTGCGTGGGTTTCGCTTGATGTTGTACGCTAGTGCTTTAATTCGTGTAGGAAACTGGCGCGTTTTCCACGGATAAGCCGTTGGACTCAATGACGCACAGCAAGGTGAAGCATTCATGAAGCAGCTACTGGTCATTGGCATCGGTGCCGGCAATCCCGAATACATCACGATGCAGGCGGTCAATGCGCTGAACCGGGTCGATGTGTTCTTTCTGATGGACAAGGGGCAGAGCAAGGACACGCTGATCGACCTGCGGCGGGAAATCTGCGAGCGCTATATCACCGATCCGGCTTATCGCTTCGTCGAGGCCCACAGCCCCGAGCGGGTGCGTGGCGATGTGGACTACAACGCCAGCGTTGTCGATCTGAACCGCGACAAGCAACAGATCTTCGAGCGCTTGATCAACGAAGAGATGACGGACGACGAGTGTGCGGCGTTTCTGGTGTGGGGCGATCCGGCGTTGTATGACAGCACCCTGCGGATCTTGCAGGCGATCCTCGATTCCGGTCGTTGTACCTTCAACTTTGAGGTGATTCCCGGCATCAGCAGCGTCCAGGCCTTGGCGGCGCGGCACAAGGTGCCGTTGAACCGGATTGGGCGCTCGGTTGAAATCACCACCGGCCGCCGACTGGCTGCGGGCCAGGTCAGCGAGGCTGACAGCCTGGTGGTGATGCTCGATGCAGAAGATTCCTACCGGCAGGTGGCCGATCAGGAGCAGCAGATTTACTGGGGCGCCTACCTTGGCACGCCGGATGAAATTCTCATTTCCGGCAAGCTCAAAGACGTTGCGCAAGAGATAACGCGGGTCAGGAAAGCTGCACGGTTGGCCAACGGCTGGATCATGGACACCTATTTATTGCGCAAGCCTGAATCGCCAGAGTGAGCGCGGCTGTCAGTAGACCCAGACTTCCACCCGGCGATTCTTGATCCGTCCTTCATCGGCACTGTTGGCCGCCACCGGCATTTCGGCTCCGAAGCCACGAATCTCGCGAAACACCACACCACTTTTCACCAACTCGCGGCGCACGGCCATGGCACGTAGCCTCGATAGCAGGGCGGCCCGCTGCGAATCGGTCTTGGCATCGCCGAAGCCAACCAGTGTCACCTGTTTGTTCAGCTTGTCGTGCTGCTTTAAATAATCGAGCACCCGCGACAGGTCCTGCCGGGCCTTGTTGTCCAGGCTGGCGCTGCCTTCTTCGAAGCGAAAATTCACGCTGAGTCGTTTTGCGTGTTCGATGATTGCCCGGTAGCCGTCGGGCATCTGCGGGTTCGGCGCGACGTTCATGGCTTGCACGGTCTGCGCAATAAAACCACTGGCGGCGACAATTGCCTGACCCTTACTGCTCTGGGCGAATGTCACCAATGCGTTGGCCCAGGGATTCTGGCCATTGGCTGGTAAATAGAAATACAACCGACGCGACAGCGGATAGTCCTCGGTGGCGATCAGGCTGTTGAGCGGCAACATGGGTTGCGAGTCGCCATCGACAATCGCCACGGCCTTGGCCTGACGCACGTAAGGCAAACCGATGAAGCCGATGCCTTGCGGGTCCTGGCTGACCGCATCGGACAGCTGCTCGCTGGATTCGAAGCGCTTTGCCGAACCGGCCAGCGTTTTCCCGCGATGGCTCAGGACCAGTTCCTTGAAGGTGTCATAGGTGCCCGAATGGTCATCCCGGGCGTAGAGGTTTACAGGGCCACCGGTGCCGCCGAGTTCTTCCCAGGTTTTCACTTCACCGCTGAAAATCCGCGCCAGTTGTTCGGTGTTCAGCTGGGTCAGTGGGTTTTTCGGATGCAGGATGATTGCCAGGCCGTCGATGGCGATGACTTGCTCGGCGTTCGGGCTTTTCAGGTCGCCGAGGGTTTCGAGGTCGACCAGTTCGCGGTCCTTGATCGGACGCGAAGACGCTGCAAGATCGGAGCTGGCGTTTTTCAGTGCGGCGAACCCGGTGCTCGAGCCGTGGGCGGCGATGTCCACGACCACCCGCCGACCTTGGGCCGTCTGGCCGACAATCTGCTGCTCGTTATCTCTGTCCGAGACTTCGCTATGGACCTTCAGCAGCCCTTGTTCCAGCAACAACCCTTTGACCAGCGCCGGGCCCAGGTCCGCACCGATGGTGTTGGAGCCTTGAATGCGCAGGGCAGGCCCACGCTCGGGTATCGGCAGCGCAGCGGCGGTGGCAGAGAGAGGAAGCAAACCGCAGAGCAGCAGCGGTAACAGGACGCGCAGCATCGAGCCGACACCTTTTAAGGTCACAGGAAGTGTCGGGAGAATAAGACAGAAAGGTTGCTGAAATATGACGATGTTAACTGTGGGAAGAGCCGGGCGACGTTCGTCTGCTCGCGATGAGGCAATGCCTGTCACATTTAAAGTGACTGACAGATTGCTATCGCGAGCAGGCTCGCTCCCACATTAGTTTGTGTTGATCTCTGGAAATCAGCTCAGCTCAAGCCAGATCGGCGCATGGTCCGAAGGTTTTTCCATGCCGCGCAGTTCGTAGTCGACACCGGCGGCCTTGACCCGTGGCAGCAGCCCTTGGGAGGCGAGGATCAAGTCGATGCGCAGGCCGCGCTTGGGCTCGTCTTCAAAGCCGCGGCTGCGGTAGTCGAACCAGCTGAAGCGATCTGTCACGTCCGGGTTCAGGTGGCGGAAGCTGTCCACCAGGCCCCAGTTCTTCAAACGGGCCATCCACTCGCGCTCTTCCGGCAAGAAGCTGCATTTGCCGGTTTTCAGCCAGCGCTTCATGTTGTCCGGGCCGATGCCGATGTCGCAGTCTTCCGGGGAAATGTTCACATCACCCATCACCACCAGCGGCTGGTCATTGCTGAACTGGGTTTCGAGCAGCGTCTGCAAGTCGTTGTAGAAGCGCTCCTTGGCCGGGAACTTGGTCGGGTGGTCGCGGCTTTCACCCTGTGGGAAATAGCCGTTCATGATCGTCACCGGTACGCCGTTGGCATCGGCGAACGTGCCCCAGATGAAGCGGCGCTGGGCGTCTTCTTCATCGCTGGCAAAGCCTTTGTGCAACGCGAGCGGTGCCTGGCGCGACATAAGGGCGACGCCGTAATGACCTTTCTGGCCGTGGAAGCTCACGTGATAACCCAGCGCCTCAAGCTCGGCGAGCGGGAACTGGACGTCATCGACCTTGGTTTCCTGCAAGCCGATGACGTCCGGCTGGTGCTTCTCGATCAGTGCCGCCAGTTGATGGGGGCGGGCGCGCAGGCCATTGATGTTGAACGAGACGATCTTCATGGTCGGCAGTCCTGGCAAAAGTGCGATGCTAGCTGACATGTAGGAAGGGAGCCAGCGTGGCAGTAGGGCAGATGCACTGCTAATGTCCTTTAATGTGGGAACGATCACCGTTGCACCGGGTTCGTATTAACACTTGTAGCAGCTGCCGAGCCTGCGTTCGGCTGCGAAGCAGTCGTTGAATCAGGCAGCGCGTTTGTCCAGGTAAAACGTCGATCCAGGATCTGCGAGGACTTCGTCCTCGAACGCAGCCTCGCAGGCTCGGCAGCTGCTACGTGGCAGTCCTGCAGTGTATTTCAACGGGGGAGATAGACCGTCATGCCTGAAACCTCAACTGCCATCGCTGATGTCCACCGGCTCGACAGTGGCTATTCGCACGAAGCTCGCTCCTTGCTGTACCACGCCTATCGACATGAGCCGGTCTTCAAGTACCTGTTCGAGGCCGAGCGTCCTGGCTATGAACACCGGGTCCGGGCCACGATACGGGAGCTGGTCGAACAACATTTTGTGCAGGAATTGCCGGCGATCGGTCTGCTGATCAATGACCGGCTGATCGGCATTGCACTGATCGCGCCACCGCAACGTCGTCTGGGCATCACCGAGAGCTGGGCCTGGCGCCTGAAGATGGTACTGAGCACCGGGTTGCGTTGCACCCGACGTTATCTGGAGTATCACGCGGCGGTGGCGGCCTGCCTGCCATCGGACTCGGTGCATGTTCTGCCGTTGCTGGGGATTCATCCGGAATTTCAAGGCCGGCACTTTGGTGAGCAGTTGCTTACAGCCGTGCATAACTGGTGCGCCGTCGACGAGCATTCCCAAGGTGTAGTACTCGACACCGGAAATCCGCGTTATCTGGAGTTCTATAAGCGGCAGGGTTATGAAGAGATTGGCGAGGTCGCTGTAGGGCCTGTTCTCGAACACGTGTTTTTCCATGCCAATCCGCAGGTGCTGCACAGCGCAACGGGTTGAGATCGAATTATTGTTCAGATTGTTCGCTCTATCACGCCCCTACGCTCGTGATAGCATCCCCGCTTATGAAGTTTCCAGGAAGATTTACCAGCGGTTTGCTCGTGCTGTTCAGCAGCGTAGCGGCCCTGGCGCAAAGTGAATTGGACGTCAGGATCAAACCGTCCAACGATGAACTGAAGGCCAATATAGAGGGCTATATCGGCAGCCTCGGCGATCGCGATGAGGATGCCTTGTTGCGCTTTCGTCGTGGCGCCGAAGAGCAGGCCCGCAAGGCCGCCCAGGCCTTGGGTTACTACCAGCCCCATATAGAAAGCGAAGTCAAAAACGGAAAGTCGCCAACATTGGTGTTGAACATCGACCCCGGCGAACCGGTGCATTTGCGCAACGTGACCATTCGTGTCGACGGCCCGGCCGCCAGCCTCAAATCCTTTCGTGTACCCAAGAGCGACTTGCTCAAATCCGGTGCTGTGCTTAATCACGGCCATTACGAAGACGCCAAGCGGCTGATCCAGAATCAGGCTTCGCGCTTCGGCTTTTTCAGCGGGCGCTTTACCAGCCAGAAACTGTTGGTCGACCCTCGGGCCGGTGTTGCGGACATCGAACTGATTTACGACAGTGGCCCGCGTTATGCCTTGGGCAAAGTCAATTTTACCGGCGATACGCCGTTCGACGAAGACCTGCTGCAACGTATGGTGCCGTTCAAGAGCGGGGCGCCGTATGACTCCGAACTGATCGCTGAACTCAATCAGGCGTTGCAATCGAGCGGCTACTTCGACGCGGTGCGGGTGGATGCCGCGCCGACCGCGGCGGCCAACGATGTGATTCCGGTGGCGGTCAAACTCGACACGCGCAAACCACGCACCATGGGCCTGGGTCTGGGCTTTTCGACGGACGTCGGGCCACGGGCCAAGGCCAACTGGACCCGGCACTGGGTCAACGCTGAAGGCCACAGTTATGGCTGGGAAGCGGAAGTCTCGGCGCCACGGCAGAACGTCGGCCTCTGGTACGACGTGCCACTGGACCCGCCACTCACCGACAAACTGCGCTTTGCCGGTGGTTATCAAAATGAAGAACTGGCCAACACCGACAGCCTGAGCAAATTGCTGACCGTAGGCCCTGAATGGCACAGCAAATTGCCCAGCGGCTGGCAGCGGGTGATCTCGTTGAAATGGCAGCGCGAGGAGTATCGCCTGGGCGACGATTCGGGCCTGAGTACCTTGTTGATGCCCGGCATCAGTTATTCCTATCTGCGCAGTGACAACCGCATCGACCCGCACAACGGTTACCGCTTGCAGTTCGAGAGCAAGGTGGCCAAGCAAGGGTTGGGTTCGGACAATAACGTGGTGTATGGCACTGCATTGGTCAAAGGCATCACCACGGTGTGGGACAATCATCGGTTCCTCGCTCGTGCACAGTTAGGTGGCAGTGCCACCAATGGTTATCAAACCATTCCGCCATCATTGCGCTTCTTCGCCGGTGGCGATCAGAGCGTGCGCGGTTACGACTACCAGAGTCTGTCACCGGTAAACTCCGACGGTGCCCGCGTGGGTGGGCGTTACATGGTGGCTGGCAGCGTCGAGTATCAATATTCCATCGCCGAGAAATGGCGGATCGCAACCTTTGTCGATCAGGGTAACTCGTTTAACACGCTGGACCTGCCGAGCCTCAAGACCGGGGTCGGCGTCGGCGTGCGCTGGGTTTCGCCGGTCGGGCCGATCCGCCTCGACCTGGCCCATGCGCTGGATGATCCCGGTGGTATTCGTTTGCACTTTTCCATGGGGCCTGAGCTGTGAAGCGTGGTTTGAAAATAGCGCTGCTGGCGATGCTCTCGCTGGTGGCGTTGCTGTTGCTGAGCATCGGCGCCTTGCTCGGTACACAAGCGGGCAGCCGTTGGACGCTGGGCCAGGTGCCGGGTTTGAGCGTGGAGAATTTCCAGGGTCGCCTGGGCGGCCAATGGAGTGCCGATCACTTGCTCTGGCAGCAAACGGGCAGTCGGGTCGAGCTGAACAAGCCATTGTTCGCCTGGTCGCCACTGTGCCTGCTGCGCATGACCCTGTGCATCGAGCAATTGAAGGCTGAGCAAGTCATGCTGCAATTTGCCTCGAGCAGCGAAGCCAGCAGCGGGCCGATCAGCCTGCCCGAGTTGAAATTGCCGGTGGCGATCCAGTTGGGCGAGGTGCAGATCGGCAGCCTGTTGCTCAACGGCAGCGAGCAGCTCAAAGACCTGCAACTGGCCGCGCACTGGACGGCCAAGGGCTTGCAGATCGACTCCGTACATCTGCAACGCGACGACCTCAGCCTGGATTTGTCCGGGCTGCTGCAACCAACCGGCAACTGGCCGCTCAGCGCCGAAGGCAAGCTGACCTTGCCGGCACCGGGTAAAGCACCGTGGGCGCTGGCGCTGAAAGTCGACGGCGATTTGTTGAAAACCCTGAACCTCAACGCCGACAGCAGCGGTTACCTGCAAGGTCAACTGACGGGTGAGTTGCAACCGCTGGTGGAAAACCTGCCGGCCAAGGTGCGGATTACCGCCGATGGCTTCAAGGCCAGCGCGGATTTGCCGGACACCTTGCAGCTCAATCAGCTGGAACTGACCGGCAACGGTGACCTGAAAAGCGGTTATCAGTTGCTCGGCAAAGCGACATTGCCAGCGGAGCAGGGCCCGGTCGCGTTGCTGCTGCAAGGCAAGGTCGACGCCAAAGGGGCGCAGATCGCCGGGCTTGATCTGAGCGCCAGCGACACGCAAAACCTCAAGCTGAGCGGGCAACTCGATTGGTCCGAGGGCCTCAGTGCCGAGGCGAAAATCGATTGGCTGGACTTCCCGTGGCATCGGTTGTACCCGCTGATCGGCGAACCCCAGGTGGCGCTGCGCAGCTTCAATGGTCAAGTGTCCTACCGCGACGGCAACTACCTGGGCAACTTCAAGGCGGCGCTGGATGGTCCGGCCGGAGCGTTCAGCCTGAGCAGTCCGTTCAGCGGCGACCTGACGAAAATCTTCCTGCCGGAATTCAAACTGGCGGCCGGGCAGGGCAAGGCCGAAGGGCATTTGAACCTGCAGTTCGCCGATGGCATTGCCTGGGATACTGCGCTGGATTTGTCGGCGATCAACCCGGCGTACTGGCTGGCGGAGCTGCCGGGGACCCTCGCCGGTCCGTTGCGCAGCAAGGGTGAAATGAAAAACGAACAACTGAGCCTCAACGCCGATCTCGACCTCAAGGGCAAGCTGCGCGGTCAGCCGGCCGTCTTGCAAGCCAAGGCCGATGGCGCGGGTGAGCGCTGGAACCTCAGCGCGCTGCACATTCGTCTGGGCGATAACCGCATCGATGGCAGCGGCAGTCTGCAACAGAAACTCGCCGGCCAGATCGACATCAAGGCACCACGTCTCGGCCAGCTCTGGCCGCAGTTGCGCGGTCAGCTCAACGGTCGGGTCGACGTCGCCGGCAACCTCAAGGCACCGCAAGGCAAACTCAGCCTGCAAGGCGTGCAGTTGGCGTTCGACGACAATCGCCTGCAAAGCCTGAACCTTGATGCGAGTCTCGACAGCGCGCAACGGGCGAAGATCGACCTCAAGGGCAGCGGCATTCAGGCCGGCGACACTCAACTGGGCACGCTGACCGCCAGCGGCCAGGGCGATATCAAAAACCAGAAGCTGCAACTGGACCTGCTAGGTCCGCAACTGAAACTGGCGCTGGGGCTGGATGGCAATCTGGATAAAGGCAATTGGCGCGGCCGTTTGGCCAGTGGCGACATTCAGGCTGGCGGCCAGGACTGGAAGCTGCAAAATCCGGCAAGAATCGAACGCCTGGCCGACGGCAAGCTGACCTTCGGCGCCCATTGCTGGATGTCCGGGCAGGCCAGCCTGTGCGGCGAAGACCAGCGGCTGATGCCCGAGCCGAAACTGCGTTACCACCTCAAGCAGTTTCCGATCGACAGCCTCGCGCAATGGCTGCCGAAAGATTTTGCCTGGCACGGCAAGCTCAATGCCGACGTGCAACTCGACCTGCCGGCCAGCGGCCCGAAAGGCCAGATCATGGTCGATGCCAGCGGCGGTACGCTGCGCATGAAGGAAAAGGATCAGTGGCTGGATTTCCCTTACCAGACGCTGAAACTGACCAGCACCCTGACCCCGAAACGCATCGACACGCAGCTCGACTTTACCGGTGGCAAGTTGGGCGAGCTGATGGTGCAGGCGCAGATCAATCCGCTGCCCAAGAACAAGCCCTTGAGCGGTTCGTTCCGTCTGAGCGGTCTGGACCTGTCGGTGGCGCGACCGTTTGTGCCGATGGTCGAGAAACTCACCGGGCGCTTGAATGGCAGCGGCAGTTTGTCGGGCGGGCTGCTGGCGCCGCAGGTCAATGGCAACCTGACCCTCAGCGACGGTGAAATCTCCGGGCCGCAATTGCCGACGCGTTTCGAGGCGTTGCAGCTTCAGGCGCAGATTACCGGCGAGAGCGTGCAGCTCAACGGCGGCTGGAAAAGCGGCAAGGCCGGRCAGGGCAGCTTGAGCGGGCATATTGCCTGGGGCCAGGCGTTGGTGGTGGACCTGAGCCTCAAAGGCACGCAACTGCCGGTCACGGTCGAGCCGTACGCCGTGCTGGAAGTGGCGCCGGACCTGAAAATCTCGGTCAACAACGACAAACTGGCGATTGTCGGCAAGGTGCAGGTGCCCAAGGGCGAGATCACCGTGCGTGAGTTGCCGCCGTCGACGGTCAAGGTCTCCGATGACACGGTGCTCGTCGGCCAACAGACCGAAGCGGGCAAACCGCCGATGGCCATGGCAATGGACATCGATGTGGCGGTCGGTGAGGACAAGCTCAGCTTTACCGGGTTCGGCCTGACGGCGAACCTGCAAGGTCATGTGCACATCGGTGACAACATGGACACCCGCGGCGAGCTCTGGCTCAACGATGGCCGTTATCGCGCATACGGCCAGCGCCTGACGGTACGGCGTGCGCGGCTGCTGTTCGCCGGGCCCATCGATCAGCCGTATCTGGACATCGAAGCGGTGCGCCAGACAGGCGACGTGATCGCCGGTATTCGCCTGAGCGGCAGCGCCGAGCAGCCGACCACGCAGATCTTCTCGGAGCCGGCGATGAGCCAGGAACAGGCGTTGTCCTATCTGGTGCTCGGGCGTCCGCTGAGCAGCAACGGCGAAGACAACAACATGCTCGCTCAAGCCGCACTGGGACTGGGCTTGATGGGCAGTTCCGATCTGACCGGCAGTCTGGCCAAGGATCTGGGCATCCAGGACTTCCAGCTCGACACCCAGGGCAGCGGCACCACCACCAGCGTGGTGGCCAGCGGCAACCTCTCCGAAAAACTCAGTTTGCGTTATGGCGTCGGCGTATTCGAACCGGCCAACACCATCGCCTTGCGCTACAAGCTGAGCAAAATGGTCTACCTGGAAGCCGCCAGCGGCATCGCCAGTTCGCTGGACATCTTCTACAAGCGGGATTTCTAAGCCCCCGTTCTTCCAAATACACCGAGTCGCTCTCATCGCGAGCAGGCTCGCTCCCACAGGGATCACGCTGAACCTGTGGGAGCGAGCCTGCTCGCGATGGCCGCGCCATGGTCGTCGATCCGAAGCGCCTCTCCTCGCCATTTATCAGCTAATTACAAAGCTACCTAACTATTACGTTGACATTCGCTGCCTAGGCAGTAATATCTCGACATACATTCGCTGCCTAGGCAGCTAACGGGTGGTCAGATGAAGCATTTCAAACCAGACGATTTTCACAATTGCCATCTCGGTCTCTTGCTCGGGCGCGCCGCGCTGCTCAAGGACCGGATCATCGATACGCACATGGAACCCCATGGCATCACCGCCGCGCAGTTCAAAGTGCTGATCATCATGGCCCAGTTTGGTGTCGATACACCGGCCGAGCTGTGCCGGCACCTGTCACTGGACAGCGGTTCGATGACCCGCATGCTCGATCGTCTGGAACAGAAGGGTTTTCTTTCCCGCCAACGCAGCGAAGGCGACCGCCGTCAGGTGCAACTGGTGCTGACCGAAGAAGGCCAGAAACTGGCCGACCGCCTGCCGCACATCGGTGCCGAGGCGATGAACGAACTGGCAGGCGCCATCACGCCAGAAGAGTTGAAAACCCTGGAGCAGATACTGAAGAAAATTTTGCTGGCGGCCGGTGACTCGATCACCTTGCTGCGGGTAGGTGACAAATGAGCAGTAAATCCTTGCGCACTCGCGTCAGCCTGGTGCTGTTGGCCATGAGCCTGGCCGGGTGTGCCAGCTACAGCGGCCTGAACACCCAAGGCGTGAGCCTCGATGCGAAAAACCTCAAGGCCGGGCAGTCGCTCAACGGTGTCACCCTGTCGCCCGCGGCCTGGCCAAAAAGCGACTGGTGGAAAAGCCTTGGCGACCCGCAGCTCGACGGCCTGATTCGCGAAGCCCTGCACGACAGCCCGGACATGCAGATCGCCGACGCCCGGGCCCACCAGGCCAGCGCCGCTGCTTATGCCGCCGATGCCGCACGGATGCCGACTCTCGATGCCAGCGCCAGCGTCAGCCGCTCGCGTCTGGCGCGTGACAAGGACCCGACCGGAGCGGGCGGTAACTACGCCACGGTGCGCAGTATCGGCGCCAGCTTCAATTACACCTTCGACCTCTGGGGCGGTCAGCGTGCCAACTGGGAAGCGGCGCTGGGCCAGGCCCGCGCGGCTGAAGTCGATCAGCAAGCCGCACAACTGACCTTGTCGGCCGATGTCGCCCGCGCCTACAGCAACCTGGGGCAGGCCCATATCGTTCATGACCTGGCTAAAGACGACCTCAAGCGCACCCGGCAAATGCTCGATCTGAGCAAGCGCCGGCTGAGCTCCGGTATCGACAGTCAATACCAGTACCAGCAAACCGAAAGCCTGGAAGCCAGTTCCGAAGCGACGTTGATCGACGCTGAAAAGACCCTGCAGAGCGCGAAAATCGCCCTGGCCGTGCTGCTCGGCAAAGGCCCGGATCGCGGTAATGAGATTGCCCGGCCGAAAATCCTTCAGGCCAGCGCCGTGGCGCTGCCGTCGACGTTGCCGGCTGAATTGCTCGGTCGTCGCCCGGACCTGATCGCCGCACGCTGGCGGGTCGAGGCGGCGAGCAAAAGCATCGACGCCGGCAAGACAAAGTTCTACCCGAACCTCAACCTGAGCGCAGCCGCCGGCACCGAATCGTTGTTGGGTGACGCCCTGTTCGGCTCGGCGAGTCGCTTCTTCAACATTATGCCCACCGTGTCGTTGCCGATCTTCGATGGCGGCCGCTTGCGCGCCAACCTCGATGCCCGCGACGCCGACTACGACCTCGCTGTCGCGCAGTACAACAAGACGCTGGTGAAGGCCTTGGGGGATGTCAGCGACGCGATTTCCCAGTTGCGTGACATCGGTCGGCAGATCGGTGCACAGCAACACGCCACCGACATTGCCCAGGATTCATACAACACGGTGGTCCAGCGTTACGGTTCCGGCATCGGTAACTACCTGGACGTGCTCAGCATCGAGCAGCAATTGCTCCAGGCCCAACGTCAGTTGGCGAACCTGAATGCCGAGCAGATCGATCTGTCGATTCAACTGATGCAGGCACTGGGCGGCGGGTTTCAAGCCGACACCCTGGCCGCGGCCAGCCCATCCCCAGCGCCTGCCACGCTGAATCAATAATTCAAGGTACTTGTCATGGCCACTATCGAAAACAACCCAACGCCTGAAAGCGCCCAAGACGCGGGCAATCCAGGCAAACGTAAATTCATGCTGCTGGTGCTGACGGTCTTGGTGATTGTTGGTTGCCTCGGTGTCTGGGGCTGGCACGAACTCTACGGACGCTGGAGCGAAAGCACCGACGATGCCTACGTCAACGGCAACGTGGTGGAAATCACGCCACTGGTCACCGGCACGGTTGTCAGCATCGGTGCAGACGATGGCGATCTGGTCCACGAAGGTCAGGTGCTGGTCAACTTCGACCCGAACGACGCGCAAGTTGGCCTGCAAAGTGCGCAAGCCAATCTGGGCCGCACCGTGCGCCAGGTGCGCGGCCTGTACAGTAACGTTGACGGCATGAAAGCCCAGGTCAACGCCCAAAAAGCCGAAGTGCAGAAGGCTCAGGACAACTTCAATCGCCGGAAGAATCTGGCGGCGGGCGGGGCAATCTCCCAGGAAGAATTGTCCCACGCACGGGACGACCTGACCTCGGCGCAGAACGCCCTGGCCAATGCTCAGCAGCAACTCGCCACCACCAGCGCGCTGGTCGATGACACGGTGGTTTCGTCTCACCCGGACGTCCAGGCCGCTGCCGCGCAAGTGCGTCAGGCTTACCTGGCCAACGCCCGCAGCACACTGATCGCGCCGGTCACCGGTTATGTGGCCAAGCGCACCGTCCAGCTGGGCCAACGGGTCCAGCCGGGGACTGCGCTGATGGCGGTGATCCCGCTGAATCAACTGTGGATCGACGCCAACTTCAAGGAAACCCAGTTGCGTGATATGCGCATCGGTCAGCCCGTGGACATCGAAGCCGACCTCTATGGCAGCGAAGTGAAATACAACGGCACCATCGACAGCCTGGGCGCCGGGACCGGTAGCGCGTTTGCCTTGCTGCCGGCGCAAAACGCCACCGGTAACTGGATCAAGATCGTTCAGCGGGTGCCGGTGCGGATTCACATCAACGCCGAGCAACTGGCCGCCCATCCGTTGCGTGTTGGCCTGTCGACGATGGTCAACGTCAACCTGCATGACCAGAGCGGTCCGGTGCTGGCGCAGCAATCGCCACAAAAGGCTTCGTTCAGCACCAACATCTACGACCGTCAGTTGGCCGAGGCCGACGCGATGATCACCCGCTTGATCCACGACAACAGCTCACTGGCGGCCAAAACCGCTCAACGCTGATTCGCCAATCCCCCAGCTGCGGCCGTAACGGTCGCAGCGACTGCCTCGTTTCAAAGGATTCGCGATGAGTACTAACGCGTCTTTCAAGCCGCCCAGCCTGGTGCTCAGCACCATTGGCCTGTCGCTGGCGACCTTCATGCAGGTGCTCGACACCACCATCGCCAACGTGGCCTTGCCGACTATTTCCGGCAACCTGGGCGTGAGTTCGGAGCAGGGCACCTGGGTCATCACCTCGTTCGCCGTGAGCAACGCCATCGCGCTGCCGCTGACCGGTTGGCTGAGTCGGCGTTTTGGTGAAGTGAAGCTGTTTCTGTGGGCGACCATCCTGTTCGTGCTGGCGTCGTTCCTCTGCGGTATCTCGACCTCGATGCCCGAGCTGGTCGGCTTCCGGGTGGTGCAAGGATTGGTGGCCGGGCCGTTGTACCCAATGACCCAGACGCTGCTGATCGCAGTTTATCCGCCAGCGAAACGGGGGATGGCCTTGGCATTGCTGGCGATGGTCACGGTGGTGGCGCCGATTGCCGGCCCCATACTCGGTGGCTGGATTACCGACAGTTACAGCTGGCCGTGGATTTTCTTCATCAACGTGCCGATTGGCGTGTTCGCGGTGATGGTGGTCAAGCAGCAGCTCAAGGAACGTCCGGTGGTGATCAGTCGCCAGCCGATGGACTACATAGGTCTGCTGACCCTGATCATTGGTGTCGGCGCGCTGCAGATCATCCTCGACAAAGGCAATGATCTGGACTGGTTCGAGTCGAACTTCATCATTATCGGTGCGGCTATTTCGGCGATTGCGCTGGCCGTGTTCGTGATCTGGGAGATGACCGACAAGCACCCGGTGGTGAATCTGCGGCTGTTTGCCTATCGCAACTTCCGCATCGGCACCATCGTGTTGGTCCTGGGTTACGCCGGGTTCTTTGGCATCAACCTGATTCTGCCGCAGTGGCTGCAGACCCAGATGGGCTACACCGCGACCTGGGCCGGTTTGGCGGTGGCGCCGATCGGGATTCTGCCGGTGCTGATGTCGCCTTTTGTCGGCAAGTACGCGCACCGGTTCGACCTGCGACTGCTGGCCGGGCTGGCGTTCCTGGCAATCGGCCTGAGCTGCTTCATGCGCGCCGGCTTCACCAATGAGGTGGACGTCCAGCACGTGGCGCTGGTGCAACTGTTCATGGGGATTGGTGTGGCGCTGTTCTTCATGCCGACCCTGAGCATTCTGATGTCGGACCTGCCACCGCATCAGATCGCCGACGGCGCGGGCCTGGCGACATTCCTGCGGACCCTGGGCGGCAGCTTTGCGGCCTCGCTGACCACCTGGATCTGGATTCGTCGCGCCGATCAGCATCACGCTTACCTGAGCGAAAGCCTCAGCACCTTCGACCCGACGACCCGCGATACCTTGAATACCTTGGGCGGGGCGGGCAATCCGGCGTATGCGCAGCTCGATCACCTGCTGACCAGCCAGGCGTACATGCTCTCCACCGTGGATTACTTCACGCTGTTGGGTTGGGGCTTTATGGGCTTGATTCTGCTGGTGTGGCTGGCCAAGCCGCCGTTTGCAGCGAAGGCGGGGCCGGAGGCGAGTGGGCATTGATAAGGGGGAATGAGGGGACGTAGCAGCTGTCGAGCTTGCGAGGCTGCGTTCGACTGCGCAGCAGTCGCAGTCCGGTACCCGCGGTTGTTCTGTTGAACCGCGATCACAGGTTTTACGACTGCTGCGCAGCCGAACGCAGCCTCGCGGGCTCGACAGCTGCTACGGGCTGAGTTGTGGTGTTTTCGGGCCGGTCAGCTACCTGGCAACGCCAGCTGTGGGTTCACAAAATCAAACGCCGCCAGCTGAAACCCCTGGTCATCCACTTGCAACGCCCACCCCTGGCGATCCCAATCCCCCAGCACAATGCGCTTGGCCGCTTGCTCGCCAATCTGCAATTTGTGGATGGCGGGGCGGTGGGTGTGGCCGTGGATCAGGGTTTTCACCCCGTACTGCTGCATGATCCGCGGGATTTCCTCGGGGGTCACATCGACGATGTCGTTGGCTTTCATCCGGGTTTGCGCGCGGCTTTCGCTGCGCAGCTTGCGCGCCAGTTTGCGGCGGGTGCGCAGCGGCAGATGGCGCAGGATGAACAAGCTGACGGGGTTGCGCAGATAACGGCGCAGTTTCATGTAGCTTTCGTCGCGGGTACACAGGCTGTCGCCGTGCATCAACAGCACCGGCTCACCTGCAAGTTGCACGACACTCGGGTCCTTGAGCAGGGTGCAGCCGGCTGCTTTGCAGAAGGCCTTGCCGAGCAGGAAGTCACGATTGCCGTGCATCAGGAATATCGCCGTGCCGCTGTCGCTAAGTTCGCGCAGGGCCTGGCAGATGGAGCGTTGGAAGGGGCTCATGGCGTCGTCGCCAATCCACACCTCGAAAAAGTCGCCGAGAATGTACAACGCTTGCGCCGAACGGGCGCGGGTGGCGAGCAAATCCAGAAACGCCCGGGTAATGTCCGGGCGTTCCTCTTCCAGATGTAAATCTGAAATCAGCAATATCACTCAATGATCTCGGCTTTCTCGATGATCACGTCGTCTGCTGGTACGTCCTGGTGGCCGGACTTCATGGTGGTCGAAACACCTTTGATCTTGTCGACAACGTCAGTACCGGCGGTCACTTTACCGAACACGGCATAACCCCAGCCCTGAACGTTCTTGCCGCTGTGGTTGAGGAAGCTGTTGTCGGCGACGTTGATGAAGAACTGCGCGGAAGCCGAATGCGGCTCCATGGTGCGAGCCATGGCGACGGTGTACTTGTCGTTGGAAAGACCGTTGTCAGCTTCGTTCTGGATGCTTGGGCGCTTGTCTTTCTTTTCCTTCATGCCTGGCTCGAAACCGCCACCCTGGATCATGAAGTTGCCGATAACACGGTGGAAAATGGTGTTTTCGTAGTGGCCGGCCTTAACATACTCGATGAAGTTGGCCACGGTGATCGGGGCTTTCTCGGCGTTCAGTTCCAGGACGATGTCGCCGTGGTTGGTGGTCAGTTTGACTTGAGTCATGATTACTACTCTATTCAAGGAATTCGTGGCTTTCGGGGCGCTGCGTGACGCGTGCGAGCCCATACCTGTCTGGCGAAAAATCACCAAGGTGGGCAGTTTAGCGCGATGGCCGCGAATTTCGAGGCTGTTTTTCAAATCAGGTGCATTAAACGCACCTGTTTTAGGGCCTGCTCTGTCAGGCGCTTGACCGCATCGGCTATGATAGCGGCTTTGTTTTGTCAGGCCTCCATGAAGGCCACGCACTTGTACGTTCAAGGATCCTATGAGCAAGCCCACTGTCGACCCTACCTCGAATTCCAAGACTGGCCCTGCCGTGCCGGTCAACTTCCTGCGGCCGATCATCCAGGCAGACCTGGACTCGGGTAAGCACACGCAGATCGTCACCCGTTTCCCGCCTGAGCCCAACGGCTACCTGCACATCGGTCACGCCAAGTCGATCTGTGTGAACTTCGGCCTGGCCCAGGAATTCGGTGGCGTGACGCACCTGCGTTTCGACGACACCAACCCGGCCAAGGAAGACCAGGAATACATCGACGCTATCGAAAGCGACGTCAAGTGGCTGGGCTTTGAGTGGTCCGGTGAAGTGCGCTATGCCTCGCAGTATTTCGACCAGTTGCACGCGTGGGCGGTCGAGCTGATCAAGGCGGGCAAGGCCTACGTCGACGACCTGACCCCTGAACAAGCCAAGGAATACCGCGGCAGCCTGACCGAGCCAGGCAAGAACAGTCCGTTCCGCGAGCGCTCGGTTGAGGAAAACCTCGACCTGTTCGCCCGCATGAAGGCCGGCGAGTTCAAGGACGGCGCACGCGTGCTGCGGGCCAAGATCGACATGGCCTCGCCGAACATGAACCTGCGCGACCCGATCATGTACCGCATTCGTCATGCCCATCACCACCAGACCGGTGACAAGTGGTGCATTTACCCGAACTATGACTTCACCCACGGTCAGTCGGACGCCATCGAAGGCATCACCCATTCGATCTGCACCCTGGAGTTCGAAAGCCATCGTCCGCTGTACGACTGGTTCCTCGACAACCTGCCAGTACCGGCGCACCCGCGTCAGTACGAGTTCAGCCGTCTGAACCTGAACTACACCATCACCAGCAAGCGCAAGCTCAAGCAACTGGTCGATGAAAAGCACGTCAATGGCTGGGACGATCCGCGCATGTCCACGCTGTCGGGTTTCCGTCGCCGTGGCTACACGCCGAAATCGATCCGCAACTTCTGCGAAATGATCGGCACCAACCGTTCCGACGGCGTGGTCGACTTCGGCATGCTCGAATTCAGCATCCGTGACGACCTTGACCACAGCGCCCCGCGCGCCATGTGCGTACTGCGTCCGCTGAAAGTCGTGATCACCAACTACCCGGAAGGCCAGGTCGAGAACCTCGAACTGGCTTGCCATCCGAAAGAAGACATGGGTGTGCGCGTTCTGCCATTCGCCCGTGAGATCTACATCGACCGTGAAGACTTCATGGAAGAGCCGCCGAAAGGCTACAAGCGCCTGGAGCCAGCCGGTGAAGTGCGTCTGCGCGGCAGCTATGTGATCCGTGCCGACGAAGCGATCAAGGACGCCGATGGCAACATCGTCGAACTGCGTTGCTCGTATGACCCTGAAACCCTGGGCAAGAACCCTGAAGGCCGCAAGGTCAAAGGCGTGATCCACTGGGTGCCGGCCGCGGCCAGCGTCGAGTGCGAAGTGCGTCTGTACGATCGCCTGTTCCGTTCTCCGAACCCGGAGAAGGCCGAAGACAGCGCCAGTTTCCTGGACAACATCAACCCTGACTCACTGCAAGTCCTCACCGGTTGTCGTGCTGAACCCTCGTTGGGCAACGCACAGCCGGAAGACCGTTTCCAGTTCGAGCGCGAAGGTTACTTCGTTGCGGATATCAAGGACTCGAAACCGGGCGCTCCGGTATTCAACCGTACCGTGACCCTGCGTGATTCGTGGGGCCAGTGATCAAGTCTTAAGGAATAGTCGTGCTTACGATCTACAACACGCTCACCAAGAGCAAAGAAGTCTTCAAGCCGCTGGATGGCAACAAGGTGCGCATGTACGTCTGCGGGATGACCGTGTACGACTACTGCCACCTGGGCCACGGCCGCAGCATGGTCGCGTTCGACCTGGTGACCCGCTGGTTGCGGTTCAGCGGTTATGACCTGACCTACGTGCGCAACATCACCGACATCGACGACAAGATCATCAACCGCGCCCGTGAAAACGGCGAGTCGTTCGAAGCGTTGACCGAGCGCATGATCGCGGCGATGCACGAAGACGAGTCGCGCTTGAACATCCTCAAGCCGGACATGGAACCGCGCGCCACCGCCCACATTGCCGGCATGCACGCGATGATCCAGACTCTGATCGACAAGGGCTACGCTTACGCGCCGGGTAACGGCGACGTGTACTACCGCGTCGCGAAGTTCATGGGCTACGGCAAGCTGTCGCGCAAGAAAATCGAAGACCTGCGCATCGGCGCCCGTATCGAAGTCGACGAGTCGAAACAGGACCCGCTGGACTTCGTCTTGTGGAAAGCCGCCAAGCCGGGTGAACCGAGCTGGGAATCGCCATGGGGCGCCGGGCGTCCGGGCTGGCACATCGAGTGCTCGGTGATGTCGACCTGCTGCCTCGGTGAGACCTTCGATATTCATGGCGGCGGCAGCGACCTCGAGTTCCCGCACCACGAAAACGAAATCGCCCAGAGCGAAGCGGCCACCGGCAAGACCTACGCCAACGCGTGGATGCATTGCGGGATGATTCGCATCAATGGCGAGAAGATGTCCAAGTCCTTGAACAACTTCTTCACCATTCGCGACGTGCTCGACAAGTACCACCCGGAAGTCGTGCGTTACCTGCTGGTATCGAGCCACTACCGCAGCGCGATCAACTACTCGGAAGACAACCTCAAGGACGCCAAAGGCGCTCTGGAGCGTTTCTACCACGCGCTGAAAGGTTTGCCGACGGTCCCGGCCGCCGGTGGCGAAGCCTTTGTCGAACGTTTCACCCAGGTGATGAACGACGACTTCGGCACGCCGGAAGCCTGCGCGATGCTGTTCGAGATGGTGCGCGAGATCAACCGTCTGCGTGAGAGCGATCTGAATGCAGCGGCAGGTCTGGCGGCACGCCTGAAAGAACTGGCCAGCGTGCTCGGTGTGTTGCAGCTTGAAGCCGATGACTTCCTGCAAGCCGGCGCTGAAGGCCGGGTTGATGCAGCAGAAGTCGAGGCGCTGATTCAGGCGCGCCTGACCGCCCGTGCCAACAAGGACTGGGCCGAGTCGGACCGCATCCGCGACCAGCTCACCGCCATGGGCGTGGTACTGGAAGACGGCAAGGGCGGCACGACCTGGCGCCTGGCTGACTAAAGCCTGCTTGAGCTAAAAACAAAACCCGCCTTGTGCGGGTTTTTGTTTATGAGCAGGGAACAGGTGCAGTGGTGTCTGGGCTGACGCTATCGCGAGCAGGCGGAACGCCGCCCGGCTGCTCCCACAGGGGATCTACTGTGAGCACACTATTTGTGCACACCTGCGATTAACTGTGGGAGCGAGCCTGCTCGCGATGGGGCCATTTGGATTGTTCCCATGCTCAGCGTGGGAACGCCTCAATGGACGCTCTGCGTCCGCTTCGGCATGTGACGCGGAGCGTCACGGGCTGCATTCCCCCGCGGAGCATGGGAACGATCAGTAAAACAGAATAGGCGTATCGAATGAGATCCTCATTCGAGGGTCCCTTCAAATGCATCTTGTATCTCGTCCGGCAGTGGCGCGTAAAAGCCATCAGGCAGGGTCAGTTTGCCTTTCATAGCGCCGATGCGCCGTCCTGAGGATTTCCCTGTAGTGGTTTTTGAAGGCGGCGGAGATTCAGGAGCTCCCCTTACCAGAGTATTGCGTTGTTGCTCAGTCGCCAGGAATTTAAAACCTTCGACCACGTCTGAAAAAATATCCCGTTTCATTGAATGCTCCTGATAGCCCGTCACTCACCTTAGCGCTCGGTTGCATCAGCCGGATGTCAGCTGCCACCGGTCTCTTTGCAGGCATATTCCGAGAAAGGGGAGAGCAGTCCCCCAGACGCAAAAACGGCACCCGAAGGTGCCGTTTGTGTTTTCTGCTGCGTATCGCTTAAGCGATCAACCCGCCAGGCCAGTTTGCTGAACCAGTGCCAGCAACGGCTGTGGGTACAGGCCGAGGAAGAACGCCAGCACTGCGATGGCCAGCAGCATCACGCCGCCTGCCTTTTGTTCCCAGTGCAGTTGGGCGTCGACGCGACGCAGGTTTGGTTCGATCAGGTACAGGGTGACCATGACGCGCAGGTAGTAGAAGACGCCGATGGCGCTGCCCAGTACCAGGGAGCCGACCAGCCACCATTGGTGAGACTCGACACCGGTGGCGATGATGTAGAACTTGCCGATGAAGCCTGCGGTCAGCGGGATGCCGGCCAGTGACAACATCATCACGGTCAGAACGGCGGTCAGGTACGGACGACGCCAGAACAGGCCGCGGTACTCGTACAGTGCGTCAGCGTCACGGCCTTTGTACGGCGAGGACATCAGGGTGATCACGCCGAAAGCACCGAGGCTGGTGATCACGTAGGTGACCAGGTACACGCCGATGGCTTCCATCGCCAGACCCTTGCTTGCCACCAGGGCGATCAGCAGGTAACCGAAGTGCGCGATGGACGAGTAACCCAGCAGACGCTTGAGGTTGCTCTGGGTCAGTGCCAACAGGTTACCGAACAGGATCGAGGCGATCGCGATCACGGTCAGCACGGTGCTCAACACACCGCTGCTGGCCACTGGCGAGATCTGGAACAGACGCACCATGACCGCGAACACGGCAACTTTCGAGGCAGTGGCCAAGAACGCTGCAACCGGTGCCGGGGCACCTTCGTAGACGTCCGGCGTCCAGAGGTGGAACGGTACCAGCGACAGTTTGAACGCCAGGCCGATCAGCATCATGCCCAGGCCCATCTGCGCCAGCGGGCTTGGCAGGCCAGTGGCCGCAAGGGCGTGACCGATGCCGCTGAAGCTCAGGGTGCCAGCTTCGGCGTAGAGCAGGGCCATACCGAACAACAGGAACGCAGAACCGGCTGCCGACAGCACCATGTACTTGATGCCGGCTTCCAGAGAGCGCTTGTTGAAGAAGGCATAGGCCACCAGACCGTAGACCGGTACCGAGAGCAGTTCCAGACCGACGAACAAGCCGGCCAGGTGCTGCGCGCTGACCAGAACCAGGCCACCGGCGGCAGCCATCAGGATCAGCAGGTACAGTTCTTCACGGTTGCCCGGGTAACCCGTACCGCCTTCGCCGAGGTAGGCATGGGCGAGAGTGACGCAAGCGAGGGTGGCGACCAGGATCAGCGCCATGTACAGGCAGGCAAAGCTGTCGATTTGCAGCAGTGGAGTCACGGCCAGAGGCGCGACTTTCAGGGCTGGCAGGATCGACAGCAAGGCCAGGTTCAGACCCGCGACCGACAGCAGGAAGGTCTGCGAGTGGTTGCGACGCCAGGCGATCGCCAGCATCACCACGATGATCGTGGCGCTGGTGATCAACAATGGCGCAAGCGCGATAAAGTGTTGAATCGTAAAGTCCATAGCGCTCTTACCGGGCCGAAGCGAGTTGAGTGAAGGCGGTACCGAACCATTGCTGCACGCCATGCATCGTCGCGGCAGAGGTATCGAGGAACGGTTGCGGGTAGACGCCGATGTAAATCAGCAGTGCCGCCAGTCCAACCACCATGATCATTTCGCGAGTATCCATGCCATGCAGCACGGCGTCCGATTTGGACGGACCGAAGTAGGCACGGTGAATCATGATCAGCGAGTAGACCGAACCGAACACCAGGCCGGCAGTCGCGATCACGGTGACCCACGGCGCGCTGGCAAAGGTGCCGATCAGGATCAGGAACTCACCGACGAAGTTACCGGTCACTGGCAAGCCCAGCGAAGCTGCAGCGAAGAACAGGCTGATGGCAGGCAGGTAGGCGATCTTCGACCACAGGCCGCCCATCTCGCGCATGTCGCGAGTGTGGGTGCGCTCGTAGAGCTGGCCGCAGAGGATAAAGAGTGCCGCTGCCGACAGGCCGTGCGCGAGCATCTGGATCACTGCGCCTTGCAGGGCCAACTGGCTGCCGGAGTAGATGCCGATCAACACGAAGCCCATGTGCGAAACGCTGGAGTACGCAACCAGACGCTTGATGTCGGTCTGGGCGAACGCCAGGAACGCACCGTAGAAGATCCCGACCAGGCCCAGGGCCATGGCGAACGGCGCGAACTCGGCCGACGCATTCGGGAACAGCGGCAGGGCGAAACGCAGCAGACCGTACGCAGCGGTCTTCAGCAGAATACCGGCCAGGTCAACGGAACCCGCAGTCGGTGCCTGTGCGTGAGCATCCGGCAGCCAGGAGTGGAACGGCACCACCGGCAGCTTCACCGCGAAGGCGATGAAGAAGCCAAGCATCAGAACGTACTCGGTGGTCAGCGACATCTTGGTTTTCAACAGGTCGGCGTAGTTGAAGGTAATCACGCCCGTGCTGTTGAAGTTGACCAGTACCAGACCCAGGATCGCCACCAGCATGATCAGGCCGCTGGCCTGGGTGAAGATGAAGAACTTGGTCGCCGCGTAGATCCGGGTTTTCTTGCCGTCCGAAGAACTGTGACCCCAGAGCGCGATGAGGAAGTACATCGGCACCAGCATCATTTCCCAGAAGAAGAAGAACATGAACAGGTCGAGGGCCAGGAACACGCCGACAACACCGCCCAGGATCCACATCAGGTTCAGGTGGAAGAAGCCAACGTGACGCTGGATCTCTTTCCACGAGCAGAGTACCGAGAGGACACCCAGCAGACCGGTCAGCATGATCATCAACAGCGACAGGCCGTCGAGGGCCAGGTGCACGTTGATGCCGAAGCGCTGGATCCAGACATGCTTGAACTCAAGCGCCCAGGTCGGATCGGCGCCAGGCGCCGGAGCAAATGAATAGTCACCGTGGGCCCACAGCCAGAGGCCGAGGGACAGCAGCAGGGACATGGTGATCAGCGCAATCCAGCGGGGGAGGGTAGCGCCGAAGCGCTCACCCATCCAGCACAGCAGGCCGCCGATGAAGGGGATCAGGATTAGCCATGGCAAAATCATGACGGGCTCGTTTCCTTTCGCAAGTTCGCAAGGTTCATATCAGACCGCTACCAGCACGACAGCGCCGATAACCAGCACGGCACCAGCAGCCATCGAGGCGGCGTACCAACGCAGTTGACCAGTTTCGGTACGGCTCAGGGAGTTGTGACCCCCTTTGGCCATCCGCGGGATCAAACCGATGGTTTGGTCGAACGGGTCTTTGCGCAGCATGTGGCTGATCGCAAGGTACGGCTTGACGAACAGTTTGTCGTAGATCCAGTCGAAGCCCCAGGCGGCGAACCACCAGGCCGAGAGCAAACGGCCGATACCGCTGTTGGCGATGGCGGTGACGAAGCTGCGCTTGCCGAGGAACAGCAGCGCGGCCAGCAGGATACCGGACAGGGCGATAGCACCCGAGACCAGTTCCAGGCTGTGCTTGGCTTCGCCGCCGGCATGCCCAACGCTTTCTGGCAGTACGCCGTGCAGTGGCGGAACGATCATCGCGCCAATGGCGGTCGACAGTACGATCAGCACCGACAGTGGCAGCCAGTGAGCGATGCCGTGACCGGCGTGGGCTTCGGTCTTCACTTCACCGTGGAACGCGATGAAGATCAGGCGGAAGGTGTACAGCGACGTCATGAAGGCACCCACCAGACCTGCATAGAGCAGACCGTGGTTGCCGCTGGCGAAGGCTTCCCAGAGGATTTCGTCTTTCGAGTAGAAACCTGCGGTCACCAGTGGCAGGGCCGCAAGGGCCGCACCGCCGACGATGAAGCTGGCGTAGGCCAGTGGCAGTTTCTTCCACAGACCGCCCATCTTGAAGATGTTCTGCTCGTGGTGGCAGGCAACGATCACCGAACCGGAAGCAAGGAACAACAGGGCCTTGAAGAACGCGTGGGTCATCAGGTGGAAGATCGCGCCTTCCCAGGCACCCACGCCCAGCGCCAGGAACATGTAGCCGATCTGGCTCATGGTCGAGTAGGCGAGGATACGCTTGATGTCGGTCTGGACCAGGGCTGCGAAACCGGCGAGCACCAGGGTCACACCGCCGACGATGCCGACCAGGTGCAGGATATCCGGCGCCAACGCAAACAGACCGTGGGTACGGGCGATCAGGTAGACACCGGCGGTCACCATGGTCGCGGCGTGGATCAGTGCCGAAACCGGGGTAGGACCGGCCATCGCATCCGCCAGCCAGGTTTGCAGCGGCAGTTGCGCGGATTTACCGACAGCGCCGCCCAGCAGCATCAGGGTCGCCATGACGATCCAGAAGTCACCGGTCTTGAAGTGCTCAGGCGCTTTGACCAGCAGCTCTTGAATGTTCAGCGTGCCCAACTGCTGGAACAGGATGAACAGGCCGATGGCCATGAACACGTCGCCGATACGGGTGACGATGAAGGCTTTGAGTGCGGCGTTACCGTTGTTGCGGTTGCTGTAGTAGAAACCGATCAACAGGTAGCTGCACAGGCCCACGCCTTCCCAACCGAAGTACAGGAACAACAGATTATCGCCCAGCACCAGGAACAGCATGCTGGCGATAAACAGGTTGGTGTACGCGAAGAAGCGCGAGTAACCGTCTTCACCGCGCATGTACCAGGACGCGAACAGGTGGATCAGGAAGCCCACGCCGACGACCACACCGAGCATGGTCACGGACAGGCCATCCAGGTACAGGGCGAAGTTCGGCTTGAAGTCGCCGACCGACATCCACTGCCACAACACCTGGGTGACGTGACCGCCTTCAGGCGGCGCGACGTTGAACTGCCAGATGACGTAGGCAGCAACGATCGCCGAGAGGCCGACGGAGCCGACGCCGATCAGCGCCGAGAGGTTTTCCGAGAGGCGGCCGCGTGAGAACGACAGCAGCAGGAAACCGATCAGGGGGAATACGAAAGTCAGATAGAGAAGGTTCATCCGCGCATCTCGCTGGCAGCGTCGATATCGAGAGTGTGGAAGCGGCGATGCAGCTGCAACAGAATCGCCAGGCCAATGCTGGCCTCGGCGGCGGCCAGGCTGATCACCAGGATGAACATGATCTGTCCATCCGGCTGGCCCCAACGGCTACCGGCAACGATGAACGCCAGTGCGGAGGCATTCATCATGACCTCCAGGCTCATCAGCACGAAGAGAATGTTGCGGCGGACCATCAGGCCAACCAGACCGAGGCAGAACAGGATGCCGGCAACCGCCAGACCATGCTCGAGAGGGATAGCAGGCATAAAGTTACTCCTTCGCCTCGTTGCGGCCCAAGTGGAACGCCGTGACGGCTGCGGCGAGCAGCAGCATCGAGGCGAGTTCGACCACCAGCAGATAAGGACCGAACAGGCTGATGCCCACGGCCTTGGCGTCTACGGTGGTGTGGCCGACGCCGGTGCCGCTGGAATGGCTGAACAGCACATACAGCAGTTCAGCCAGCAGCAGCGCAGCCAGTACCACCGGACCCGCCCAGATACCGGGCTTGAGCCAGACGCGTTCTTGCTGAACCGAGGCGGGGCCGAGGTTCAGCATCATCACCACGAACACGAACAGCACCATGATGGCGCCGGCGTAGGCGATCACTTCCAGTACACCGGCAAATGGCGCACCGAGGCTGAAAAAGGTCATCGCCACGGCGAGCAGCGAAATAATCAGGTAGAGCAGGGCGTGTACAGGATTGGTGTTGGTGATCACGCGAAGCGTGGACACAACGGCAACTCCTGACGCGAAATAGAAAGCGAATTCCATCTTTCTTCCTTAAGGCAGCAAGCTCTTCACGTTGATCGGTTCGGCTTCATTCTGCGCGGAGCCTTTCGGCTTGCCAGCAATGGCCATACCTGCAACACGATAGAAGTTGTAGTCAGGGTTTTTGCCGGGGCCGGAGATCAGCAGATCTTCTTTCTCGTAAACCAGGTCCTGACGCTTGAACTCGGCCATTTCGAAATCCGGTGTCAGCTGGATCGCGGTGGTCGGGCAGGCTTCCTCGCAGAGGCCACAGAAAATGCAGCGCGAGAAGTTGATACGGAAAAACTCCGGGTACCAGCGACCGTCTTCGGTTTCGGCTTTCTGCAGCGAGATGCAACCGACCGGGCATGCCACGGCGCAGAGGTTGCAGGCAACGCAGCGCTCTTCACCATCGGGGTCGCGGGTCAGGACGATACGTCCACGAAAGCGCGGCGGCAGGTACACCGCCTCTTCCGGATATTGCAGCGTGTCGCGCTTGCGGAAGGCATGGCCGAAAATCATCACCAGGCTGCGAAGCTGGGTGAAGAAGCCATGCACGATGTCAAAAATATACTTCATGATTCTCTATCCTCACTGAGCCGCGATGGCGGGCGTGTTGAGCAACACGATCGCAGCGGTCACCAGCATGTTGACGAGGGTCAGCGGCAGGCAGAACTTCCAGCTGAAGTCCATCACTTGGTCATACCGTGGGCGCGGAATCGAGGCGCGCAGCAGGATGAAGAACATGATGAAGAACGCGGTTTTCAGTGCGAACCAGATGAACGGGATCTGCGGCAGAATGCCGAACGGACCGTGCCAGCCACCGAAGAACAAGGTTACCAGCAGCGCCGAAATCAACACGATGCCGATGTACTCGCCGACGAAGAACATGCCCCATTTCATGCCGGCATATTCAATGTGGTAACCGTCGGCCAGTTCCTGCTCCGCTTCCGGCTGGTCGAACGGGTGACGGTGAGTCACGGCGACGCCGGCAATGAAGAAGGTCAGGAAACCGAAGATCTGCGGAATGACGAACCACAGGTGCTGCGCCTGGTAGTCAACGATGTCGCGCATGTTGAACGAGCCGACCTGGATCACGATGCCCATCAGCGACAGGCCCATGAACACTTCGTACGACACGGTTTGTGCCGAGGCCCGCAAGCTGCCCAGCAGGGCGAACTTGTTGTTACTCGACCAGCCGGCGAACAACACCGCGTAGACCGACAGACCGGCCATGGCGAAGAAGAACAGGATACCGATGTTCAGGTCCGCGACACCCCAGGTCGGGGTGATCGGGATGATCGCGAAGGCAATCAGCAAGGCGCTCATGGCCACGACCGGCGCCAGGGTGAAGATCACCTTGTCGGCAAACGGCGGCGTCCAGTCTTCCTTGAAGAACATCTTGATCATGTCGGCTGCAATCTGGAACGCGCCGAACGGGCCGACGCGGTTCGGACCGTAACGGTCCTGCCAGAGGGCGAGCAAACGACGCTCGACCCAGCTCAACAGCGCGCCGCAGACCACCACGGCGAGCAGGATCACGATGGCCTTGAGCACCGCGATGATGATGTCGATCACTTCAGGAGTGAACAAGGTCATTGCGCTGCCTCCTGCAGACCGTCAACGGATTTGCCAAAGATTGCCGGTGGAATGCCGGCGATACCCGCAGGCAGCGCCACCAGGCCAGCGCCCAGTTCTTCGTTGATGCGCAGCGGCAGACGCAGGGTCTGGCCGGCAACGTTCAAGCTCAGCATGGCACCGTCATTGACGCCCAGGCGATCGGCTTCGGACTTGGCCAGCGACACATAAGCGGCTGGAATGCGTTCCTGGACCGGAGCGGCTTTCGAAGAGTTCTCTTCGCTGCCGAACAGGTGATAGAACGGCACAACCTGCCAGGTGCCCTGGGCCGGGTTGAACGCACGCGGAACACTGGCGAACCAGTTCAGTGAATCGCCCTGGCTTTCGATCAGGCGAGCACCCGGATCACCGGCACGCAGATGACCACCGACTTCGTCCTGGAACTTGTTCCAGGCTTGCGGCGAGTTCCAGCCCGGCGACCAGGCGAATGGCACTTGCTGACGCGGTTCGACGGAGCCCGAGTAACCTTCCATGGAGAACGAGAACGCGGTGTCGTTGTCCTGGGAGGTACGCGGCTCGTGCACGCTGATGTCGGCACGCATCGCGGTCCGGCCACTGTAACGCAGCGGTTCGCGGGCCAGTTTCAGGCCTTTGATCCGGAACGAAGCGGACGGCGCAGCGTTGACGATACCGGCCAGTTGTGGGGTGCTCGACGCGCAGGCCGCGGTGACGTGGTCCAGTTGGGTCCAGTCGATCGGCTGGTTCAGCAGGGTCGCGCGCAGGGCATGCAGCCAGCGCCAGCCTTCGTGAACCAGGATGCTTGCATCGAGGTAAGTCGGGTCGAAGACCTGGAAGAAGCGCTGGGCGCGGCCTTCCTGGCTGACCAGCGTACCGTCGCCTTCAGCGAAGCTGGCGGCTGGCAGAACCAGGTGCGCGCGATCGCTGGTAGCGGTTTTCTGATGGTCGGCAACGATCACCACTTTGGCGGCGGTCAGGGCTGCATCGACCTTGGCTTTGTCGGTACGGGTGTACAGATCGTTTTCCAGCACCACGATGGCGTCGGCTTTACCGTCGATCACCGCTTGCAGGGCTGCATCGACCGATTCGCCGCCGAGCATGGCCAGGCCGAGGCTGTTGGCCTCTGGCACGATCAGGCTGATGGAACCGTTCTTCTCGCGCAGCTTCAGGGCTTTGGCGATGTTCGCCGCCGCTTCGATCAGCGCTTTGGAGCCCAGCGAAGTACCGGCGATGATCAGCGGACGCTTGGCCGCGAGCAGGGCGTTGGCGATGCGTTGAGCCAGTTCGAGAGCTTCGCTGTCCAGGCCTTCAACGGCCGGGGCGCTGGCGTCGAGGGCGTGAGCCACGGCGAAACCGATACGTGCCAGGTCGTCTGGAGCGGCGTGAACGCATTCTTCAGCCACGTCGTCGAGCTTGGTTTCGGCCAGGCTTGCGATAAACAGCGGGTTCAGCGCGTGCTGACCGATGTTTTTCACCGCGGCGTCGAGCCAAGGCTGAACGCGCATGGCGTCGGCCATGTCTTCGGCTTTGCCCTTGACCGATTGACGCAGGGCCAGGGCCATGCGCGCAGCGGTCTGGGTCAGGTCTTCACCGAGGACGAAAATCGCGTCGTGGTCTTCGACGTCGCGCATGTTCGGGATCGGCAGCGGGCTGTCTTTCAGCACCTGCATGACCAGGCGAATACGCTCAAGCTCGGAAGCTTCGATACCCGAGTAGAAGTGCTCGGCACCGACCAGTTCGCGCAGGGCGTAGTTGCTTTCAAGGCTGGCACGCGGCGAACCGATACCAACGATGTTGCGACCGCGCAGCAAATCAGCGGCTTTATCCAGCGCTTCGTCGAGGCTCAGCTTGGCGCCGTTGGCCAGCAGTGGCTGACGTGGGCGATCTTCGCGGTTGACGTAGCCATAGCCGAAACGGCCACGGTCGCAAAGGAAGTACTGGTTCACCGAACCGTTGAAGCGGTTTTCGATGCGACGCAGTTCGCCGTAACGCTCACCCGGGCTGATGTTGCAACCGCTGGAGCAGCCATGGCAGATGCTCGGCGAGAACTGCATGTCCCATTTACGGTTGTAGCGCTCGGAGTGAGTCTTGTCGGTGAATACACCGGTCGGGCAGACCTCGGTGAGGTTGCCGGAGAACTCGCTTTCGAGGGTGCCGTCTTCAACGCGACCGAAGTACACGTTGTCGTGGGCGCCGAATACACCGAGGTCAGTACCGCCGGCGTAGTCTTTATAGAAACGTACGCAGCGATAGCAGGCGATGCAGCGGTTCATTTCGTGGGAAATGAACGGGCCCAGTTGCTGGTTCTGGTGGGTACGCTTGGTGAAGCGGTAACGGCGCTCGTTGTGGCCGGTCATTACCGTCATGTCTTGCAGGTGGCAGTGACCGCCTTCCTCGCACACGGGGCAGTCGTGCGGGTGGTTGGTCATCAGCCATTCGACGACGCTTGCGCGGAACACTTTGGCTTCTTCGTCGTCAATGGAGATCCAGCTGCCGTCGGTCGCAGGGGTCATGCAGGACATGACGATACGACCACGCTTGTCGTTCTCGTCGGTGTACTGCTTGACGGCGCACTGGCGGCAAGCGCCAACGCTGCCGAGGGCGGGGTGCCAGCAGAAATAAGGGATATCGAGGCCTAGCGACAGACATGCCTGTAACAGGTTGTCTGCCCCATCGACTTCGAGCTCTTTGCCGTCTACGTGGATAGTGGCCATGGTTCAAAGTTCTTCGTTGGCCCGGTGTCAGCGGGCGTGGCTAATGGAATCTTGTTATCCGTCCAAATCCAAACAGCCTGAAAAGGCGTCATCGGACGAAAGGCGAACGGCACGGACCGTTCGCCTTTTTTAAAGCGTTAAGCGCCGACCAGGATCGGCTTTGCCAGAGGCGGGACGGCGACGCTGCTGGTAGGCGCGATGCCGGCTTCGAACTCTGGACGGAAGTATTTGATTGCGCTGCCCAATGGCTCCACGGCACCCGGTGCGTGAGCACAGAAGGTCTTGCCTGGGCCGAGGAAACCGACCAGACCCAGCAGGGTCTCGATGTCGCCGGCTTGCCCTTCACCGTTCTCGATGGCGCGCAGGAGCTTGACGCTCCACGGCAAACCGTCACGGCACGGGGTGCAGAAACCGCACGACTCACGGGCGAAGAACTCTTCCATGTTGCGCAGCAGGGACACCATGTTGACGCTGTCGTCCACCGCCATGGCCAGGCCGGTACCCATACGGGTGCCCACTTTGGCGATGCCGCCGGCGTACATTTGTGCGTCCAGGTGTTCCGGCAACAGGAAGCCGGTACCGGCGCCGCCTGGCTGCCAGCACTTGAGCTTGTAACCGTCGCGCATGCCGCCGGCGTAGTCTTCGAACAGCTCGCGCGCAGGGACGCCGAACGGCAGCTCCCACAGGCCGGGGTTCTTCACTTTGCCGGAGAAGCCCATCAGCTTGGTGCCATGGTCTTCACTGCCTTCGCGAGCGAGGGATTTGTACCAGTCCACGCCGTCGCCGATGATCGCCGGCACGTTGCACAGCGTTTCGACGTTGTTCACGCAGGTCGGCTTGCCCCATACGCCAACGGCGGCAGGGAAGGGCGGCTTGGAGCGCGGGTTGGCGCGGCGGCCTTCGAGGGAGTTGATCAGTGCGGTTTCTTCACCGCAGATGTAACGCCCGGCGCCGGTATGGACGAACAGTTCGAAATCGAAACCGCTGCCCAGGATGTTCTTGCCCAGCAGGCCCGCAGCCTTGGCTTCTTCCACGGCACGGTTCAGGTGCTTGGCGGCGGTGGTGTATTCGCCACGCAGGAAGATGTAGCCACGGTAGGTTTTCAGTGCGCGGGCACTGATCAGCATGCCTTCGATCAGCAGATGGGGCAGTTGCTCCATCAGCATGCGGTCTTTCCAGGTGTTGGGTTCCATTTCATCCGCGTTGCACAGCAGGTAGCGGATGTTCATGGATTCGTCTTTGGGCATCAGGCCCCACTTCACGCCAGTGGGGAAGCCCGCGCCGCCGCGACCCTTGAGGCCGGAGTCCTTGACGGTCTGGACGATATCGTCCTGGGACATGTCGGCGAAGGCTTTGCGCGCTGCCGCGTAGCCGTTCTTGGCCTGGTACTCGTCGAGCCAGACAGCCTCGCCGTCGTCACGCAGACGCCAGGTCAGCGGGTGGGTCTCTGCGCTGCGCTTGATGCGGTTGGCAGGGCCGAAGGAAGTCAGGGTCATACGTAGCCCTCGAGCAATTTGGCAACGCCAGCAGGCTGCACATCACCGAATGTGTCGTCGTCGATCATCAACGCCGGCGCCTTGTCGCAGTTGCCGAGGCAGCAGACCGGCAGCAGGGTGAAACGACCGTCGGCGGTGGTTTGACCCAGGCCGATGCCCAGCTTGCTCTGGATTTCGCTGACCACCGACTCGTGGCCACCGATGTAGCAGACCATGCTGTCGCAGACGCGAATGATGTGACGACCGACTGGCTGACGGAAGATCTGGCTATAGAACGTCGCCACGCCTTCAACGTCGCTGGCCGGGATGCCGAGGATTTCGCCGATGGCGTAGAGCGCGCCGTCAGGCACCCAGCCACGTTCCTTCTGGACGATCTTCAGGGCTTCGATCGACGCCGCGCGCGGGTCTTCGTAGTGATGCAGCTCGTGCTCGATGGCCGAGCGCTCGGTTTCGCTCAGGGCGAAACGGTCTGTCTGGATAAGCGTGCTATTCATGCTTAGCGGTCCACGTCGGCCATAACGAAGTCGATACTACCCAGGTACGCGATCAAGTCCGCGACCATGCTGCCTTTGATCACCGAAGGGATCTGCTGCAGATGCGGGAAGCTTGGGGTGCGAATCCGGGTGCGGTAGCTCATGGTGCCGCCATCGCTCGTCAGGTAATAACTGTTGATGCCCTTGGTCGCTTCGATCATCTGGAAGGATTCGTTGGCCGGCATGACCGGGCCCCACGAAACTTGCAGGAAGTGCGTGATCAAGGTCTCGATGTGCTGCAGCGTGCGCTCTTTCGGCGGCGGCGTGGTCAGCGGGTGATCCGCCTTGTACGGGCCTTCCGGCATGTTGCGCAGGCACTGGTCGATGATCTTGATGCTCTGGCGCATTTCTTCCACGCGCACGATGCAACGATCATAGGCATCGCCATTGGCCGCCAGCGGTACTTCGAATTCGAAGTTCTCGTAGCCGGAGTATGGACGGGCTTTACGCAGGTCGAAATTGCAACCGGTCGAACGCAAGCCTGCACCAGTGACGCCCCATTCCAGGGCCTCTTTGGTGTTGTAGGCGGCGACGCCGATGGTCCGGCCACGCAGGATGCTGTTGTCCAGTGCGGCTTTCTGGTATTCGTCCAGACGCTTTGGCATCCACTCGACGAAGTCCTTGACCAGTTTTTGCCAGCCGCGCGGCAGGTCGTGGGCGACGCCACCGATGCGGTACCAGGCCGGGTGCAGGCGGAAACCGGTGATGGCTTCGATCACCGTGTACGCCTTCTGGCGGTCGGTGAAGGTGAAGAACACCGGGGTCATGGCGCCGACGTCCTGGATGTACGTCCCCAGGAACAGCAGGTGGCTGGTGATCCGGAAGAACTCGGCCATCATGATGCGGATGACGTCGACCTTCTCAGGCACCTTGATACCGGCGAGCTTCTCGACCGAGAGCACGTACGGCAGGTTGTTCATCACGCCGCCGAGGTAGTCGATACGGTCGGTGTACGGGATGAAGCTGTGCCAGGACTGACGCTCGGCCATCTTCTCGGCACCACGGTGGTGGTAGCCAACGTCCGGCACGCAGTCGACGATCTCTTCGCCGTCCAGTTGCAGGATGATGCGGAACGCACCGTGAGCGGAAGGGTGGTTCGGACCCAGGTTGAGGAACATGTAGTCCTCGTTGGCGCCGGAACGCTTCATGCCCCAGTCTTCAGGCTTGAAGCGCGCAGCTTCTTCTTCAAGCTGATGCTTGGCCAGCGTCAGGCTGAACGGGTCGAACTCGGTGGCACGGGCCGGGAAGTCCTTGCGCAGCGGGTGACCTTCCCAGGTCGGCGGCATCATGATGCGGGTCAGGTGCGGGTGGCCGGCAAAGTTGATGCCGTACATGTCCCACACTTCACGCTCGTACCAGTTGGCGTTCGGCCAGATACCGGTCACGGTCGGCACGCTGAGGTCGCTCTCGGACAAGGCGACCTTGATCATTACGTCACTATTACGTTCGATCGACATCAAGTGATAGAACACAGTGAAGTCGGCACCGCTCGGCAAGCCCTGGCGCTTGGTGCGCAGACGCTCGTCCACGCCGTGCAGGTCATAGAGCATGACGTACGGCTTGGGCAGGTTGCGCAGGAAGGTCAGGACTTCGACGAGTTTGGCACGGGCAACCCAAAGCACCGGCATGCCGGTGCGGGTGGCCTGGGCGCTGAACGCCTCAGGGCCAAAACGGTTGTTCAATTCGACGACCACATCCTGGTCGTCTGCCTTGTAAGGCGGGATGTACAGAGCACTGCCTGTAGTCATGGTTTTTTTATCGCTTTCGGTCAACGTAAAGAATGAAGCCAGTTTCTCGTTTCTTTGTAAGAACAGATCTGGATCAGACTTCGTCGGGGCTGCGCAGGTTGGTTACCTGAATACGCTGTTCGCGGCGCTGTTCCTTTTGCGAAGGCATCTCGGCGCGGTAAACGCCTTGATCGCCAACGACCCAGGAAAGTGGGCGACGCTCCTGGCCAATCGACTCCTGCAACAGCATCAAGCCTTGCAGAAAAGCTTCAGGGCGGGGCGGGCAGCCAGGCACGTAGACGTCCACGGGCAGGAACTTGTCCACCCCTTGAACGACGGAGTAGATGTCGTACATGCCACCGGAGTTGGCGCACGAACCCATGGAGATAACCCACTTCGGCTCGAGCATCTGCTCGTAGAGACGCTGAATGATCGGCGCCATCTTGATGAAGCAGGTTCCGGCAATAACCATGAAATCCGCTTGACGCGGCGATGCCCGGATAACCTCGGCGCCAAAGCGCGCGATGTCGTGGGGCGCCGTGAAGGCGGTGGTCATTTCCACGTAGCAGCACGAAAGACCGAAGTTATACGGCCACAGGGAGTTCTTACGCCCCCAGTTGATCGTGCCGTTAAGCACGTCTTCGAGCTTGCCCATGAAAATGTTTTTGTGAACTTGATCTTCTAACGGATCGGAGACGGTTTCCCGTGCGCCGATCGGATACTGCTCGTTAGGAGCATCGGGGTCGATCCTGGTGAGATTGTATTGCATCGCCAAAGCCTCATTGTTTCAGCTTCGCCTGCCGCTTATGACGAGCTGCCGGAGCCCAATCAAGGGCGCCCACTCGAAATAGGTAGACAAGACCTGCCAACAGAATTGCTATGAAAACGAGAGCTTCGACGAATCCGGTCCAGCCGCTTTCGCGGACGGACACAGACCAGGCAAAGAGAAATAGGGCTTCGATATCGAAGATCACGAACAGCATCGCGACCAGATAGAATTTGGCTGAGAGCCGCAAGCGGGCGCCACCGGTAGGTAGCATGCCGGACTCGAACGGTTCGTTTTTGCTGCGGCCCCAGGCTTTTGACCCGAGGAGGCTGGAGACGCCGAGCATGAAGGCGCACAGGCCGCCGACACCCAGAAGGAAAATGGCAAAGCCCCAGTTGTGGGCCATGAGTCCTGTCGCTTCGGGCATGCTGGTAATCCTTAACAGAGAGCAAAGGTCTCTGAGCTTGAAAAGAAATAAAGCAGTGACGATATGTCGCAGCAATCAATCGCGGTGATTTTATGGCACAACACCGTGCAAGTAAAATTCCTGTAGCGAAATTATTTATAAGAATAAGGACATAGCGCACCTCAAAAGGCCTGCAGCCCATGCATTGCGGGCATTAGCCGGGGTTTTGTCAATAATGTTTTGTGCGTGTTGTAACGAACATGAATCACGCCAAATGATAATCAATATTGTTTGTAGTGGTTTTTGAACTGTTAGTCGGGGTGGTGGCTGGAAAGTTGCGCTTACATACCGGCTACTGCAAGTAGCGCGCGGGGCCGTTTTACCCTGTTTTGCCGATCGAAATACCGCCCTGGATCAATGTTTCCCTCTGTTCGCCATCATCCCTTGTGGGAGCGAGCCTGCTCGCGATGGCGGATTGTCAGGCAGCACAGTATCGACTGGAAGGCCGCTATCGCGAGCAGGCTCGCTCCCACAGGGGGGGGCTCCTTTCAAATTGCGGGCAAAAAAACGCCCCGAACCAGTCGGGGCGTCAGATGTGCGGCATACCGGTTAGTTTTTTAGCTGGTCCGGAAGGGCCGTTTGCTCAGGTGAAGCGGATCAGTGGAACTGTTCTTCTTCGGTGGAGCCGGTCAGTGCAGTCACCGAAGACGAGCCGCCCTGAATCACGGTGGTCATGTCGTCGAAGTAGCCAGTGCCCACTTCCTGCTGGTGCGCCACGAAGGTGTAACCCTTGGCCGCGTCAGCGAACTCCTGCTCTTGCAGCTTCACGTAGGCAGTCATGTCGTTGCGGGCGTAGTCGTGCGCCAGGTTGAACATGCTGTGCCACATGTTGTGAATGCCGGCCAGGGTGATGAACTGGTGCTTGTAGCCCATGGCGGACAATTCGCGCTGGAACTTGGCGATGGTCGCGTCGTCCAGGTTTTTCTTCCAGTTGAAGGAAGGCGAGCAGTTGTACGACAGCAGTTGGTCCGGGTATTCCTTTTTGATCGCTTCAGCGAAACGACGGGCTTCGTCCAGGTCCGGTTTGGCGGTTTCGCACCAGATCAGGTCGGCGTACGGCGCGTAGGCCAGGCCGCGAGCGATAGCCTGGTCGAGGCCGGCACGTACTTTGTAGAAGCCTTCCTGGGTGCGTTCGCCAGTCACGAATGGCTGGTCGTACGGGTCGCAGTCGGACGTCAGCAAATCAGCAGCGTTAGCGTCGGTACGGGCCAGGATGATGGTCGGAGTACCGGCAACGTCGGCTGCCAGACGAGCTGCGATCAGCTTCTGAATGGCTTCCTGGGTTGGAACCAGTACCTTGCCGCCCATGTGGCCGCATTTTTTCACGGAAGCCAGTTGGTCTTCGAAGTGAACGCCGGCAGCGCCTGCTTCGATCATGCTCTTCATCAGCTCGTAGGCGTTCAGAACGCCACCGAAACCGGCTTCAGCGTCGGCAACGATCGGTGCGAAGTAGTCGATGTAGCCTTCGTCGCCCGGGTTCTTGCCGGCTTTCCACTGGATCTGGTCGGCGCGACGGAACGAGTTGTTGATGCGCTTGACCACGGTCGGTACGGAATCGACCGGGTACAGCGACTGGTCCGGGTACATCGATTCTGCAGAGTTGTTGTCTGCAGCAACCTGCCAGCCCGACAGGTAGATCGCCTGGATACCGGCTTTAACTTGTTGTACCGCCTGGCCGCCGGTCAGGGCGCCCATGCAGTTGACGAAATCTTTCTCGGGGCGGAACGCTGGCTTGGCACCCTGGGTAACCAGGTTCCAGAGCTTCTCGGCGCCCATTTTTGCAAAGGTGTGCTCAGGTTGAACCGAGCCACGCAGACGGACGACGTCAGCAGCGGAGTAAGTGCGTGTCACGCCTTTCCAGCGCGGGTTTTCAGCCCAGTCTTTTTCAAGGGCTGCAATTTGCTGTTCGCGTGTCAGTGCCATGGAGATAAACCTCGTCGCATAGGTCAGGTGGAAAATTCCTGTTGCCAGATACGCACATTCAAATAGGGCGTAGATGGCTGCTCGCTGACCAGAAGCTTAGGCGGTCAAGTCGGGTCTGGCGGGGAAGGCGACGGGATGAACGATGGGCTCGAGGATGAAAGCTGAGCAGGTAAGGGCGAACTGGCGGGCGCATTCGGGCGTCGTGGGCCTTTATACGATCATCAGTGTGTTGCCGGGCTACCTATTACGCTTCCGTCCCTCGGGACAACTTCGTTCCAGTCGCAACCTCGTCAAACACACCTTGTGGGCGGTACAGACACGAATCGGCTCAGGTCGGTAAGGTTAGAGCGCGACCCGAAGGCCCTTGCCAGGGCCCCTGATTAGCGGGAGCGAGGCCATCATGCCTTCGCTTTTTTGGCTCGTCAAACGTTTTGTAGTGCTATTTTTCAAGCACTACATCTTTAGTCTAATACGACTAATCAGTCAGTTTTTGGTGTGCTAGTCCAAGGTGTCGACTTTGACTCGCAACGTCATGTCATCCCGCCCCTGAGTAGAGTAGCTGCGGCTCATAGCCTGTTTATCGGCTTGAGTCTGGCGGTTGACGCCAGCCAGAGTGATCCACTCGCCCAGGCGACCGCTGACGGTTGTGTCGGTACTTTGCACGTTCACTACATCGGGACGTTCCTGGCTCATCCGGTCACGGTTGGTACTGATTGCCAGGTGTACGATGTCTCCAGTGACGCTGGTGGTGACATAGAAACCCTGGGTGACGTTGCGGTATTGGGTCTGGTTTTGCTGGTGAGCGTAGTTGTTGAGCGGGTTTTGCGATTGGCCGGAGGTATTGGCCTGGGGCTGGCGGGAGGTGTTTATCTGGTTTGGCAGGCTGGTGTAGGTGTCGGTCTGGGTGGTGGTCAGCGGCACGCTCTGGCCGATCTGGATCAGGGCGGGCGTACCTTCGCTGGTCTGGACCTGCTGGATGCCGCCTTCACGACTATCGGTGCTGTAAGTGATGATCTGCGTTTGCCGATCGGCGTTGTTTTGCTGGTTGTTTTCGTTGGTGTCGACCGTGATCAGCAGGCGCTTGGGTGCGGTGTCGAGCTGTGCGATCAGGGCTTTGAGTTCGTTGATTTTGTCGGGTTCGGCGTTGACGATCAGTTGGTTGCCGTAGGCGCTGACCTTGCCGTCCCTGCCGATAAAATTCTGCGCCACCGGCAGCAGGTCGGCGCTGGTGCGATTGTTGAGCTGCACCACCTCGGTAGCAGCGACGACCGAAAAACTGCAGGTCAGCAGCAGCGTGGTGAGCAGGGTGCGTAGGGACATGTCCGTTATCTCCGCGATCAAAGGCTTGAGTTTGCCAGTTTGTCGGCCTGCGATGGGGCAAGTTGAATCGTAGACAGCAAAACGCCCCGACATCGGAAAATGTCGAGGCGTTTTGTGGTGTTCTGTCGGGCCTCATCGCGAGCAGGCTCGCTCCCACAGGTTCGGCGTAATCCCTGTGGGAGCGAGCCTGCTCGCGATGGCCGCGCCTAGGTCTCAAGCCGAATGACGCACCATGTCCACGTGAGGAATCCCTGCTTCCAGGAACTCTTCACTGACCACGGTAAAGCCCAGGCGCTCATAGAACGCCGTGGCCTGCACCTGCGCGCTGAGCATCTGCTGCTTGAGCCCGCGCTTCTCGGCTTCACCGATCACCGCTTGCATCAGCTTGTCGCCGACCTTCAGGCCGCGCCAGTCCTTGAGTACCGACACCCGACCGATGTGACCATCGGGCAGCAGGCGGGCGGTGCCAATCGGAAAGTCGCCTTCGAAGGCGAGGAAATGCACGGCGCTCGCGTCGTCGGCATCCCATTCCAGTTCAGGTGGAACGGATTGCTCGGCGATGAACACCGTTTCACGAATGCGCCGGATCTCGGCGTTGTCCTTTTGCCAGTCTGCGACACGTACGTGAATCTTATTCATCGGCAAATCCCAGGCTACCTTGCTTGACCAGTTCGCACAGCAGGCTGCGGCCGTCTTCATCGCTCAGCCATTGGCCAAGGTTGTCGACGTGCAGCGCATCGGCGGCGCAAATCATTTTCAGCAGTTCGCGCAGTTTGCCCGGCAGATAACGGCTCTGGCCGCTGGCGAACAGCAGCAGGTCGTCGTCGACTTCGGACCAGGCCAGGCGCGCGCTTGGGTTGCGAATCAGCACAGCGCCTTGTTCAAGGCTGCTCAGCAGGTCGTCTTCTTCCAGTTCCGGGCCAACCACCAATTCCGGGTAGCGTGGCTCGGTCATGAACTGGCCGAACCAGGTCAGCAACAGGCGCTCGTCGCTCATGTGCTCGGCCAGCAGGCTTTTCAAGCGGTCGAGCGCATCGTGCTGGATCTGGTGCGGGTCGATCGCTGGCTGTGCGTCGGCATCGGTGTAGCGCTCTTCGTCAGGCAGGAACTGGCTGAGGAAGTCGGTGAAGTGGGTCAGCACTTCGGCGGCGCTTGGGGCGCGGAAACCGACCGAGTAGGTCATGCAGTCATCGACGGCCACACCGCAGTGGGCAAGGCGCGGTGGCAGGTACAGCATGTCGCCCGGTTCCAGGGTCCACTCGTCGGTGGCTTCGAAGTCGGCGAGGATGCGCAGGTCGGCATGTTGCAGCAGCGGACTGTCGGAATCGCACATCTGGCCGATTTTCCAGTTGCGCTTGCCGTGGCCTTGCAGCAGGAACACGTCGTAGTTGTCGAAGTGCGGACCGACACTGCCACCCGGGGCGGCAAAGCTGATCATCACGTCGTCGATGCGCCAGCTCGGCAGGAAGCGGAAGTTTTCCAGCAGCTCGGCGACTTCCGGCACGAACTGGTCGACAGCCTGCACCAGCAGGGTCCACTCGCGCTCTGGCAGCTTGCTGAATTCGTCTTCGGCGAACGGGCCGCGACGCAGTTCCCAAGGGCGCTCGCCGTGTTCGATGACCAGGCGCGATTCGACTTCTTCTTCCAGCGCCAGACCGGCCAGTTCGTCGGCGTCGATCGGGCTTTCGAAGTCAGGGATCGCCTGGCGGATCAACAGCGGTTTTTTCTGCCAGTAGTCGCGCAGGAATTCCCGTGCCGTGATGCCGCCCAGAAGTTGAAGAGGAGTATCAGGATTCATGTGTAACCTATTGAAAAAAAGCACTTTTCAGACGGGAATAAAAACGCCCGGCGCTGCCGGGCGTCTCAAAGGGTCAAGCGGTCGATCAGATGCGTTTGGCTTGTGCCACGGCGTTGCCGATGTAGTTGGCCGGGGTGAGCTTTTTCAGCTCGGCCTTGGCTTCGGCAGGCATGTCCAGTGCATCGATGAAAGTCTGCAACGCTTCAGGGCTGATGCCCTTGCCGCGCGTCAGTTCTTTCAGCTTTTCGTACGGGTTTTCAATGTTGTAGCGACGCATCACGGTCTGGATCGGCTCGGCCAGAACTTCCCAGCACGCGTCCAGGTCTGCAGCAATCTTCTGAACATTGAGCTCTAACTTGCTGATTCCCTTGAGACTTGCTTCGTACGCGATCACGCTGTGGGCGAAGCCGACACCGAGGTTGCGCAGTACGGTGGAGTCGGTCAGGTCGCGCTGYCAGCGGGAGATCGGCAGTTTGCTCGCCAGGTGCTGGAACAGTGCGTTGGCGATGCCCAGGTTGCCTTCGGAGTTTTCGAAGTCGATCGGGTTGACCTTGTGCGGCATGGTCGAGGAACCGATTTCGCCGGCAATGGTGCGCTGCTTGAAGTAGCCCAGGGAGATGTAGCCCCAGATATCGCGATCGAAGTCGATCAGAATGGTGTTGAAGCGCGCGATCGCGTCGAACAGCTCGGCGATGTAGTCGTGCGGTTCGATCTGCGTGGTGTACGGGTTGAAGCCCAGGCCCAGCTCGTCTTCGATGAAGGCGCGGGCGTTGGCTTCCCAGTCGATCTCAGGGTAAGCCGACAGGTGGGCGTTGTAGTTGCCGACGGCGCCGTTGATCTTGCCCAGCAGCGGTACGGCAGCGACTTGAGCGATCTGGCGCTCCAGACGGTAAACCACGTTCGCCAGTTCTTTGCCCAGGGTAGTCGGCGAAGCCGGCTGACCGTGGGTGCGCGACAGCATCGGCACGTCGGCGAAGCGGATGGCCAACTCGCGGATGGCTTCGGCGGTCTGGCGCATCAGCGGCAGCATCACGTCATCACGGCCTTCACGCAGCATCAGGGCGTGGGACAGGTTGTTGATGTCCTCGCTGGTGCAGGCAAAGTGGATGAATTCACTGACGTTGGCCAGCTCAGGCAGCTTGGCAGCTTGTTCCTTGAGCAGGTACTCAATGGCTTTAACGTCGTGGTTGGTGGTGCGCTCGATCTCTTTGACGCGCTCGGCGTGTTCCAGAGAGAAGTTTTCCGCCAGGGTGTTCAGCACGGCGTTAGCTTCGGCGGAGAACGCCGGAACTTCGCTGATGGCAGGGTGAGCGGCCAGGCGCTGGAGCCAGCGCACTTCAACCAGGACACGAGCACGGATCAGACCGTATTCGCTGAAAATTGGGCGCAGGGCCTGGGTTTTGCCGGCGTAGCGGCCGTCAACAGGGGAAACCGCAGTGAGCGAAGAGAGCTGCATGGGGTGTTCTCGGACAGTCGGGCAACGAAATGGGGCGCGTATCATACATGAAAAAGTTCCGCTGGTCCGTTGCCAACTGACCAGCGTCTTACGCGTTACAGGCTAAAAATCAGTATTACAGGCGCAGTTCAGCTGCTGTGCATCAGCGGATAAAGCTCTTTGAGCAGTTTGCGGCGACTGATCACCAACTGCCAGCGATGACCGCCCAGCTGCCGCCACAAGCGCGCCGAACGGATACCGGCCAGCAACAGGGCGCGGATCTTCGAGGCGTTGCTTGGCTGCTGCAGGTTGCGCATGTCGCCGTGCACCTGAATGCGTTGGCGCAGGGTACTCAAGGTGTCCTGATACAGCGCGCCACAGGCGGCGATCACGTTTTCATGGGCCGGGCCGAAATGCTCGACCTGGGACTGAATCTGCGGCAAGCGCTTGCCGATTACTTCAAGCATGTCGCCACGCTTGGCCAGTTGCCGCTCGAGACCGAGCATCGACAGGGCATAGCGCAGGGGTTCGCGCTGCAGGGTGCTCGGATCGCGTTCGAGGGCGCCGATCAACGCGCGATAACCTTCGCGCAGATTGATATCGTCGCCGCCGTAGACCTCCAGCGTGTCCTTGGGGTCGATGATCAACAAGCTGCCAAGCATGCAGGTCAGGCCGGCTTCGCTGACCTGCCCGGTCTTGGCTATCTTGTCGACCAGCACGGCGGCGAGAAACACACCGCCGAGCGCTATCAGTTGTTCCTGAGTCGGGCTCATGCGCACGAATCCTTGCTGCTCCAGGGTTCGGCGACTTCGATGACACCGCCACCGAGGCAGACTTCACCGTCGTAAAACACCACCGATTGACCTGGGGTGACCGCGCGCTGCGGGTCATCGAAGGTGGCGCGGTAGCCGTTGGCGGTTTTTTCCAGGGTGCAAGGCTGGTCGCACTGGCGATAGCGTACTTTCGCCGTGAGTTTGCGTGGCGAGCTCAGGTCGACCGGGTTGACCCAGTAGATGTCCGAGGCAAGCAGGGCGCGGGAGAACAGCGTAGGGTGATTATTGCCCTGGCCAACGATCAGCTCGTTGCGTTCCAGGTCCTTGATCAGCACGTACCATGGCTCGTCGCCGGCATCTTTCAAACCGCCGATGCCCAGGCCCTGGCGCTGGCCGATGGTGTGGTACATCAGGCCATGGTGGCGGCCGATCACTTTGCCTTCGGTGGTCTTGATCTCGCCTGGCTGTGCCGGCAGGTATTGCTTGAGGAAGTCGCTGAAGCGTCGCTCACCGATAAAGCAGATACCGGTGGAATCTTTCTTCTTCGCGGTGGCCAGGGCGTGTTTCTCGGCAATCGCGCGAACTTCGGGTTTTTCCAGTTCGCCGACCGGGAACAGGGTCTTGGCGATCTGTTCGCCACCCACGGCGTGCAAGAAGTAGCTCTGGTCCTTGTTCGGGTCCAGGCCTTTGAGCAATTCGGTGCGGCCATCGATGTCGCGACGGCGCACGTAATGGCCGGTGGCAATCAGGTCGGCGCCGAGCATCATGGCGTAGTCGAGGAACGCCTTGAACTTGATTTCACGGTTGCACAGGATGTCCGGGTTCGGCGTACGGCCGGCCTTGTACTCAGCCAGGAAGTGCTCGAACACGTTGTCCCAGTACTCGGCGGCGAAGTTGGCGGTGTGCAGCTTGATGCCAATCTTGTCGCACACGGCCTGAGCGTCCGCCAGATCGTCCATGGCGGTGCAGTAGTCCGTTCCGTCGTCCTCTTCCCAGTTCTTCATGAACAGGCCTTCCACCTGATAACCCTGCTCGATCAGCAGTAGGGCAGAAACGGAAGAGTCCACGCCGCCGGACATGCCGACAATGACGCGCTTCTTTTGTGTGTCAGAAGGGGCTGGATCACGCATAGGGATTTAATGAGTGTCTTGAAAAAGGACGCGATTCTATCAGGCCCGAGCCTGCAAGGCTAAAGAGAAGGGCGGATCAGTTCGAGACTGAAGAGTTTACCGCTCAGGTAATCGTCGATACAGCGAATAATCAGCTCGCTGCGCCAGTGGTCGCGTTGTGCAAGGAGTTCGTTGCGGGTCAGCCATTTTGCGCCGACGATGCCGTCGTCGAGTTGATAATCGGGGTGGTGCTTCACTGCTTTGGCGGCAAAACACACGCGTTGGTAAGTCACGCCGTTGCTTGGAGCGGTGTACAGATAGATGCCTACTACGCCGGTGGCTTCAACGTCCCAGCCGGTTTCTTCGAGGGTTTCGCGGATGGCGGCTTCGGTCAGCGTCTCGTTCGGGTCCAGGTGCCCGGCCGGTTGATTGAGCACCGCGCGTCCGGCCTTGAGTTCTTCGACCATCAGGAAGCGGCCATTGTCTTCGACAATGGTGGCGACGGTGATGTGGGGTAGCCAATCCATGAGGTCTCCTCGATCTAATGCTGGAATAAAAAACAATGTGGGAGCGAGCCTGCTCGCGATTGCAGCGGGTCAGTCGACATCAGTGTTGAATGATAAACCGCTATCGCGAGCAGGCTCGCTCCCACATTGGTCCGGTGTTCGTGTTGGAGTTATGTGAAGGGCAAAAACAGAAACCCCGGCGCGGGCCGGGGTYTCTGGTGTTCCCTTACAACCTTAAACCAGCGCAGCAATCGCCGCGTTGAAGGTGTTGCTTGGGCGCATGGCCTTGCTGATCAGCTCGGCGTCGGCGTGGTAGTAACCGCCGATGTCGACTGGCTTGCCCTGAACGGCGTTGAGCTCGGCAACGATGGTTGCCTCGTTCTCGGTCAGTGTTTTTGCCAGTTGGCTGAACTGCGCTTGCAGCGCTGCGTCTTCAGTCTGGGCGGCCAGGGCCTGAGCCCAGTACAGCGCCAGGTAGAAGTGGCTGCCGCGGTTGTCGATGTTGCCGACTTTGCGCGATGGCGACTTGTTGTTGTCCAGGAACTGGCCGGTGGCCTGATCCAGGGTCTTGGCCAGCACCAGCGCCTTAGGGTTGTTGTAAGTAACACCCAGGTGCTCAAGGGAGGCGGCCAGGGCCAGGAACTCACCCAGGGAATCCCAGCGCAGGAAGTTTTCTTCCAGCAACTGTTGAACGTGCTTCGGTGCCGAGCCGCCAGCGCCGGTTTCGAACAGGCCGCCGCCATTCATCAGCGGAACGATCGACAGCATCTTGGCGCTGGTGCCCAGTTCCATGATCGGGAACAGGTCAGTCAGGTAGTCGCGCAGTACGTTGCCGGTCACCGAGATGGTGTCCTTGCCTTCGCGAGTGCGGGCCAGGGTGAAGGTCATCGCGTCGACTGGCGACATGATGCGGATGTCCAGGCCGGACGTGTCGTGATCCTTCAGGTAAGCCTGAACTTTCTCGATCACTACGCCGTCGTGGGCGCGCATTGGGTCCAGCCAGAAAATCGCCGGCGTTGCGCTTGCGCGAGCACGGTTGACCGCCAGTTTGACCCAGTCCTGGATCGGCGCGTCTTTGGTCTGGCACATGCGGAAGATGTCGCCGGCTTCAACCGGTTGCTCCAGCAGAGTGCGACCAGCGCTGTCGGAAACGCGAACCACGCCGTTTGCCTTGATCTGGAAGGTCTTGTCGTGGGAGCCGTACTCTTCGGCTTTTTTCGCCATCAGGCCAACGTTTGGCACGCTGCCCATGGTGGTTGGGTCGAAGGCGCCGTGTTGCTTGCAGTCTTCGATCACCGCCTGGTAGATGGTGGCGTAGCAGCGATCCGGGATCACGGCCTTGGTGTCGTGCAACTGGCCATCGGTGCCCCACATCTTGCCGGAGTCACGGATCATGGCTGGCATCGAGGCGTCGACGATGACGTCGCTCGGCACGTGCAGGTTGGTGATGCCTTTGTCGGAGTTGACCATCGCCAGCGACGGACGAACCGCGTAGACCGCCTGGATGTCCGCTTCGATCGCGGCTTGCTGCTCGGCAGGCAACGCCTTGATACGGGCGTACAGGTCGCCGATGCCGTTGTTCAGGTTGAAGCCGATCTGTGCCAGCACGTCAGCGTGCTTGGCCAGGGCGTCTTTATAGAACTCGGCAACGATCTGGCCGAACATGATCGGGTCGGAAACCTTCATCATGGTGGCTTTCAGGTGAACCGACAGCAGTACGCCTTTTTGCTTGGCGTCTTCGATTTCAGCGGCGATGAAGCTGCGCAGGGCATTTTTGCTCATCACGGCGCAATCGAGGATCTCACCGGCTTGCACGGTGGTTTTTTCTTTCAGGACGGTGGTGGTGCCGTCTTGAGCGATCAGTTCGATTTTCACGGCGTCAGCGGCGTCGATCAGGGCGGCTTTTTCGCTGCCGTAGAAATCGCCGGTGCTCATGTGGGCAACGTGAGACTTGGAGTCTTTTGCCCAGGCGCCCATTTTGTGCGGGTGCTTGCGAGCGTAGTTCTTGACCGACAGCGGTGCGCGACGATCGGAGTTGCCTTCGCGCAGAACCGGGTTTACCGCGCTGCCCTTGATCTTGTCGTAACGGGACTTGGCGTCCTTGTCGGCGTCGCTGGTGACGGTTTCCGGGTAGTCCGGCAGTGCATAGCCCTGGGCTTGCAGCTCTTTGATCGCGGCCTGCAGTTGCGGAACCGAAGCGCTGATGTTCGGCAGCTTGATGATGTTGGCTTCAGGCGTGACGGCCAGCGCGCCCAGTTCGGCGAGGTGGTCGGCTACGGCTTTATTACCCAATTGCTCGGGGAAGCTGGCCAGGATGCGCCCTGCAAGAGAGATATCGCGGGTTTCCACGGCGATATCAGCGGAGGCGGTGAAGGCCTCTACGATAGGCAACAGTGAATAGGTGGCGAGGGCTGGGGCTTCGTCGGTGAAGGTATAGATGATCTTCGAGCGGTTGGGCATATTCGGATTAACTCTCTTCTTTGCTAAAGCGTGCGCAGAAACTCGAGGGGCGCCGGGTAAGCGCGTTCGTTCAAAGTCATCCATGAGCCGAATGTCGAGGTTTCTTCGCGGTGATGTTGGGTGCATCAGTCGAGCGTCAAGCGGGTGGACTGCGGTAACAGTCCAGCTTATCGGGCGTAAAGTCTCGTAGCTTTTTATCCAGAAGCAGGAGCTTCGCCTGCGTGACCCTGCGGTCAGCGGCGGCATTATACATAGGTAGCTGGCAATCTGCCGATGGTTCATATGCAACGAATATCGTCCATTGGTCTAAAGGTCGCAGGCGTGCGTGCGGCGTAGAGTCGTCCACCGTGCTTGAGTTTGGCGCTTTTCCCTTTGCTTTCAGACTTGTACGTCGCGAACTGTGCAGCTTTGCGGCAGATGGATGGAACATAGGGTTTGCGTGCCGATTTAACTGGGGTACGCTCGGACGAAGCCAGATGTTCAATCCAAACAATGGAGTTCAGCATGGGATACAAGAAGATTCAGGTTCCAGCAGTCGGCGACAAAATCACCGTCAATGCAGACCATTCTCTCAATGTTCCTAACAACCCGATCATCCCTTTCATTGAAGGTGATGGTATCGGCGTTGATATCAGCCCGGTCATGATCAAGGTTGTCGATGCTGCTGTTAAGAAGGCTTACGGCGGCGAGCGCAAAATTTCCTGGATGGAAGTCTACGCCGGGGAAAAAGCGACTCAGGTTTACGATCAGGACACCTGGCTGCCTCAGGAAACTCTGGACGCAGTCAAAGATTACGTGGTTTCCATCAAGGGCCCGCTGACCACGCCGGTCGGTGGCGGTATCCGTTCCCTCAACGTTGCTCTGCGTCAGCAACTCGACCTTTATGTGTGCCTGCGCCCGGTGCGCTGGTTCGAAGGCGTGCCGAGCCCGGTCAAGAAGCCTGGCGACGTCGACATGACGATCTTCCGCGAGAACTCGGAAGACATCTACGCCGGTATCGAATGGAAGGCCGGTTCGCCGGAGGCGACCAAGGTCATCAAGTTCCTTAAAGAAGAAATGGGCGTTACCAAGATCCGTTTCGACCAGAACTGCGGTATCGGCATCAAACCGGTTTCCCTGGAAGGCACCAAGCGTCTGGCACGCAAGGCCCTGCAATACGTTGTCGACAATGATCGCGATTCGCTGACCATCGTCCACAAAGGCAACATCATGAAGTTCACCGAAGGTGCCTTCAAGGAATGGGCCTACGAAGTGGCCGCTGAAGAATTTGGCGCAACCCTGCTCGACGGCGGCCCGTGGATGCAGTTCAAGAACCCGAAAACCGGCAAGAACGTCATCGTCAAGGATGCCATCGCCGACGCCATGCTCCAGCAGATCCTGCTGCGCCCGGCTGAATACGATGTTATCGCGACCCTGAACCTGAACGGCGACTACCTGTCCGACGCCCTGGCGGCTGAGGTGGGTGGTATCGGTATTGCGCCAGGTGCCAACCTGTCCGACACCGTGGCGATGTTCGAAGCCACCCACGGCACTGCACCGAAGTACGCCGGCAAGGATCAGGTAAACCCGGGTTCGCTGATTCTGTCTGCTGAAATGATGCTGCGTCACATGGGCTGGACCGAAGCGGCCGACCTGATCATCAAGGGCACCAACGGCGCAATCTCGGCCAAGACCGTGACCTATGACTTCGAACGTCTGATGGAGGGCGCCAAACTGCTGTCTTCTTCCGCGTTCGGCGATGCGCTGATCTCGCACATGTAAGCTGATTTGCATTAAATAAAAAAACCGGCCGACTCAAATGATGAGTCGGCCGGTTTTTTTATGTCTCTGAGTTTGGTGGTATCAGCTCAACACGCGCTCGTGCTGGACGGTCGTCGCAGGCGCGGGCGCATTGGCCTTTACTGTAGCTGAGTCGATGTTGATCGCATGCAGGCCTTTGGGGCCCTGGATGATCTCGAAATTCACGGGTTGGCCTGCTTTCAAGGTCTTGTAGCCGTCCATTTTAATGGCCGAGTAGTGGGCAAAGAGATCTTCGTCCTTGCCGTCCTCGTTGATGAAGCCATATCCCTTGGCATTGTTGAACCACTTGACCTTACCGCTAGCCATGCTCATATCCCTCTGCAACAGACTCCATCACTGGAGTATCATCCAGTTAATCCGCATCAACCCTGAAATGGGGTTGGCCGTGCGGACCTTTTTTACCCACCGTGGGCTCTATTGGTTGTAACACTGATTTGCCGATAGTCAAGGTGACCAAGCAGTCGGGGTTGAAAAGCTCTGGGGCCGCCCCCACCACTGTATTCAGCTCAACTAACGAACCTTTCTTTCCATGCATGCTATCAGCCAGATTCGACTAACATTCAATCAGGATCGCCCTGATTTACACGACGACGATTCAGCAGGCATTGCTGTACAGGAGGCTAAGCCTGCGTTACAGGCGCCGCCGATGTACAAGGTGGTTTTGTTCAATGATGACTACACACCGATGGATTTCGTCGTCGAAGTGCTCGAGGTGTTTTTTAACCTGAATCGCGAGCTGGCGACCAAGGTCATGCTGGCCGTTCACACAGAAGGACGGGCAGTATGTGGAGTGTTTACCCGCGACATCGCCGAGACCAAGGCCATGCAGGTCAACCAGTACGCCAGGGAAAGCCAGCATCCGCTACTCTGTGAAATCGAGAAGGACGGTTAACGCCGACCACTTGGGTATGAGGTGAAGCTATGTTAAACCGCGAGCTCGAAGTCACCCTCAATCTCGCCTTCAAGGAGGCGCGTTCGAAACGTCATGAGTTCATGACCGTCGAACACCTCCTGTTGGCTCTATTGGATAATGAGGCAGCCGCCACCGTTTTGCGTGCGTGCGGTGCAAACCTCGACAAACTCAAGCATGACCTGCAGGAGTTCATCGACTCCACCACGCCTTTGATCCCCCTTCATGACGAGGATCGCGAAACCCAGCCAACCCTGGGCTTCCAGCGTGTACTGCAACGTGCTGTTTTTCATGTACAGAGCTCGGGCAAACGCGAAGTAACCGGCGCCAACGTGCTGGTTGCAATCTTCAGTGAGCAAGAGAGTCAGGCGGTGTTCCTGCTGAAACAGCAGAGCGTTGCACGCATTGATGTCGTCAATTACATCGCTCATGGCATCTCGAAAGTGCCAGGGCATGGCGAACACTCTGAAGGTGAGCAAGATATGCAGGACGACGAGGGCGGTGAGTCTTCTTCTTCAGGCAATCCTCTGGATGCATATGCCAGCAACCTCAACGAACTGGCGCGCCAGGGTCGTATCGACCCATTGGTCGGGCGTGAAATGGAAGTTGAGCGTGTCGCGCAGATTCTGGCGCGGCGGCGCAAAAACAATCCGTTGCTGGTCGGCGAGGCAGGCGTGGGTAAAACCGCAATTGCCGAAGGTCTGGCCAAGCGCATCGTCGACAATCAGGTGCCTGATCTGTTGGCCAACAGCGTGGTTTATTCGCTCGATCTGGGCGCGTTGCTGGCTGGGACCAAGTACCGTGGCGATTTCGAGAAGCGCTTCAAGGCGCTGCTCAATGAGCTGAAAAAACGTCCGCAGGCGATCCTGTTCATCGACGAGATCCACACCATTATTGGTGCGGGTGCTGCCTCTGGCGGTGTCATGGATGCTTCGAACCTGCTCAAGCCGCTGCTGTCGTCGGGTGATATCCGTTGCATCGGCTCGACCACGTTCCAGGAATTCCGTGGGATCTTCGAAAAAGACCGTGCGCTGGCACGGCGCTTCCAGAAGGTCGATGTGTCGGAGCCTTCGGTCGAAGACACCATCGGTATCCTGCGCGGTCTCAAGGGGCGTTTCGAACTCCATCACAATATCGAATACAGTGATGAAGCCCTGCGCGCCGCTGCCGAGCTGGCATCGCGCTACATCAATGACCGGCACATGCCGGACAAGGCCATCGACGTCATCGACGAGGCGGGCGCCTATCAGCGTCTGCAGCCAATCGAGAAGCGTGTGAAACGCATCGAAGTGCCTCAGGTCGAGGACATCGTGGCGAAGATCGCGCGGATTCCGCCAAAACACGTCACCAGCTCCGACAAAGAGCTGCTGCGTAACCTTGAGCGTGATCTGAAGTTGACGGTGTTTGGCCAGGATGCGGCGATCGACTCGTTGTCGACTGCGATCAAGCTGTCCCGTGCGGGTCTGAAGTCGCCTGACAAGCCAGTCGGTTCGTTCCTGTTTGCCGGCCCTACCGGGGTCGGTAAGACCGAAGCGGCCCGGCAACTGGCCAAGGCGTTGGGGATCGAGCTGGTTCGCTTCGATATGTCCGAGTACATGGAGCGTCACACCGTTTCGCGCTTGATCGGTGCGCCTCCAGGCTACGTCGGGTTCGATCAGGGCGGCCTGCTGACTGAAGCGATCACCAAGCAGCCTCACTGCGTGCTGTTGCTCGATGAAATCGAGAAGGCGCATCCGGAAGTCTTCAACCTGCTGTTGCAGGTCATGGACCACGGTACGCTCACCGATAACAACGGGCGCAAGGCGGATTTCCGTAACGTGATCGTCATCATGACGACCAACGCCGGTGCCGAAACCGCAGCTCGGGCGTCTATCGGCTTCGCGTATCAGGATCACTCGTCCGACGCAATGGAAGTGATCAAGAAGAGCTTTACGCCGGAATTCCGTAACCGTCTGGACACCATTATCCAGTTTGGTCGCCTCAGTCATGAGGTCATCAAAAGCGTGGTGGACAAGTTCCTTACCGAACTGCAGGCGCAGCTGGAAGACAAGCGTGTACTGCTCGAGGTCACCGACGCTGCACGCAGTTGGCTGGCGGCCGGTGGTTACGATGCGACCATGGGTGCGCGACCAATGGCGCGCTTGATCCAGGACAAGATCAAGCGTCCGCTGGCGGAGGAGATTCTCTTTGGCGAACTGGCTGAGCATGGCGGTGTGGTGCACATCGACATCAAGGATGGCGAGTTGACCTTTGAGTTCGAGACCACAGCAGAAATGGCCTGACGGTTGTTGCTGTTGTTTTAAAGCAGAAGGCGCCTGGTGGCGCCTTTTTGCTGTCTGTGGGTTGGGGTTGGGGTTGGGTTTTGGGTGTATATCCATTGCTGCGGTAACGGCTGCTGGCGGTTTCGCCCTTACGGCGAGTCCCTTTTGGCAAACGCCCCAAAAGGAACCAAAAGGTCTCGCCCCGAGCGTACGGCACCTCGCTTAGGCTCGGCGTTCCCTCGTTACGGTATTCATCAGGAGGCATCGCCTACGGTCTGCTTCGCGACGACCTCCTCTCGATGTGTCCGGCTACGCCGTACGGCGCTGCGCGCCAACCTCCTGATGAACACCTCCACTCGGCCTCCCGAAGGGGCGGGTGGATCAAGATCAACAGCGGCAGGCGAGCTAACGCTCGGCCTGTTGAGTGGTGGGGGGTATGCGTTGCTTTGCCTTTTTGCCTTTTTTGTGGGAACCGGGCTTGCCCGCGATGACGACCTGACAGCCGACCAATCTCTCACAGATGTACGCCATTCAAAAGTGTGGGAGCTGGCTTGCCTGCGATGGCGGCCTGACAGCCGACCAATCTCTTGCAGATGCACGCCAATCCATTGTGGGAGCGAGCCTGCTCGCGATGGCGACCTGGCAGCCGGCCTATCTCTTGCGGATGTACACCAATAAAAACTGTGGGAGCTGGCTTGCCTGCGATGGCGGCCTGACAGCCGACCAATCTCTTGCAGATGCACGCCAATCCATTGTGGGAGCGAGCCTGCTCGCGATGGCGGCCTGACAGCCGACCAATCTCTTGCGGATGTACACCAATAAAAACTGTGGGAACTGGCTTGCCTGTGATGGCGGCCTGACTGTTGATCGGTTTCTGGTGGATGTACTCGAATTACATTGGGCCTACAAAACGCTTTGGCTTTTGATCCTGATCTGCTTTTGATCTTTCGCCCCATCGGCAGGCCGAGCGTAGGTGTCCATCAGGGGGTAGGCGCGCAGCGCCGTTCGACGAAGTCGAACACATCGAGAGGAGGTCGTCGCGAAGCAGACCGTAGGCGATGCCCCCTGATGGGCACCGTAGCGAGGGAACACCGAGCCTTGGCGAGGTGCCGTACGCCGGGGCGAAGCCTTTTGCTTACTTTTCGCTGGGCCGGCACCCCGGCGTCTGGAAAAGTGAGTCGCTGTAAGAGCGAAACCATAAGCCGCCGTTACCGCAGCAACGGATATACACCCAAAACAAAAAGAAGCTATCAAACCCCAGACAAACAAAAACGCCCGGCAGAACCGGGCGTTTTGTATTGACTTGATTAACGAGCGCGGTAAGTGATCCGCCCTTTGCTCAAATCATAGGGCGTCAGCTCGACGCGCACTTTGTCACCGGTAAGAATACGAATGTAGTTCTTGCGCATCTTGCCGGAGATATGCGCGGTTACGACGTGCCCATTTTCCAACTCCACACGAAACATGGTGTTGGGCAGGGTGTCGACGACAGTGCCTTCCATTTCGAAGCTGTCTTCTTTCGACATGCAGTAAAGCCCTCGGTATCCAATGAATGGCCCGGTGCAACTGCGCCAGGCAAAAGCGGCGTGCATTGTGCCCGAAAAGTGGGGTTTAAGCCAAGGGCTTTAGGGCTGAACCTAGTTCAGTACCACCCAGCGCTGATTAATCAGCAGCTCTATGGGGCGATATTGGGTCTTGTAGTTCATTTTCTTGCAGTTTTTGATCCAGTATCCGAGGTAGACCGCGTCCAGTCCCAGGCGCCGGGCTTCGTTGATCTGCCAGAGAATCGCGTAACGGCCCAGGCTGCGGCGATCTTCTTCGGGCTCATAGAAGGTGTAGACCGCCGACAAGCCGTTGGGCAGCAGATCCGTCACGGCGATCGCCAGCAGGCGGTCCTCGAGGCGGAACTCATAGAAACGCGAAAACGGCAGGTCGCGGACCAGAAAGGTCGAAAACTGATCGCGGCTGGGCGGGTACATGTCGCCATCGGCGTGGCGTTGTTCGATATAGCGTTGGTAAAGATCGAAATACTCTTCGCTGAAACCCGGTTTGGCCGGGCGAACCTGCAGGTCGGCATTGCGTTTGAAAATACGTTTCTGCTGACGGTTAGGCGAAAACTGCGCAACCGGAATGCGCGCAGGCACGCACGCATTGCAATTCTGGCAATGCGGCCGGTACAGGTGATCGCCACTGCGACGAAAACCCATTTCCGACAGGTCTGCATAGACATGCACATCCATGGGCTGGCTAGGGTCGAGGAACAGCGTGGTGGCCTGTTCATCGGGCAGATAGCTGCAAGAGTGGGGCTGAGTGGCATAGAACTTGAGGCGCGCCAACTCGGTCATGAATCAACCCTCGGGAATAGCTGTTCAATTAAGTGTAAGCCACGAGCGCAAAAGTCGCTCAGCAAACCCATGGGGCGCGGCTGGGTTGATCAAGGTGTTGCTGGAGATAGCCTGCAAACTCTCGGCGCGGGATCGCCCGGGCACCCAGGCTATGCAGATGACCGGTTGGCATCTGGCAGTCGATCAATACGAAACCGGCGTCCTTGAGGTAATTGACCAGCGTGGCGAAGCCGACCTTGGAAGCGTTGTCGGCGCGGCTGAACATCGATTCACCAAAAAACAGCTGACCCATGGCCAGGCCATAGAGTCCGCCCACCAATACCCCTTGGTCCCAGACTTCGACCGAGTGGGCGTATCCGCGAGCGTGAAGCTCCATGTAGGCGGTTTGCATCGCTTCGGTGATCCAGGTGCCATCGGCGTACTCCCGCGGAGCTGCGCAGGCGCGTATGACGGCCGGGAAGTCTTGATCGAACGTCACGTCGTAACGCTTTTGGCGCAACAGCTTGCCGAGGCTGCGAGAAATATGCAGTTCGTCGGGAAACAATACGGTGCGTGGGTCCGGCGACCACCAGAGGATCGGTTGGCCCTCCGAAAACCACGGGAAACAACCGTGGCGGTAAGCCTGGATCAGCCGATCGGCGCTCAGGTCGCCGCCAGCGGCAAGCAGGCCGTTGGGGTCGCGCATGGCTTTTTCCAGCGGCGGGAATTTCAGGGAATCGCGTTGTAACCAGGTCAGCATGGTATCCAGGCTTGCAGAAGGGGAGGGCGGCGATGGGCTGGGGCCCACCGCAATGAATGTATATCAGTTGTCATCGAGGTATTTTTCAGCGTCCAGTGCCGCCATGCAGCCGGCACCGGCGGAAGTTACCGCCTGACGGTAGACGTGGTCGGCCACATCGCCGGCGGCAAACACCCCTTCGATCTCGGTGGCGGTGGCATTGCCTTCGCTGCCGCCGCGGACTCGCAGGTAGCCGTTATGCATCTCCAGCTGACCCTGGAACAGGTCGGTATTGGGTTTGTGGCCAATGGCGATGAATACACCGGTCAGCTCCAGGTCTTTCATCTCGCCAGTCAGGCTGTTGCGCAGGCGTGCACCGGTTACGCCGCTGGCATCGCCCAATACCTCTTCGAGGTTCTGGTTCCAGTGCAGGCGAATGTTGCCATTTTTGGCACGTTCGAACAGTTTGTCCTGAAGAATCTTCTCTGAGCGCAATTTGTCGCGACGATGGATCAGGTGCACTTCCTTGGCAATGTTGGCCAGGTACAGCGCTTCTTCAACGGCCGTGTTGCCACCGCCAATCACCGCGACCACCTGATTACGGTAGAAAAACCCATCGCAGGTGGCACAGGCAGAAACGCCTTTGCCGGCGAAGGTTTCTTCAGAAGGCAGCCCCAGGTATTGTGCCGAAGCACCAGTCGCGATAATCAGTGCATCGCAGGTGTAGGTGCCGCTGTCGCCGGTAAGCCGAAACGGCCGCTGCTGCAACTCTGCGGTGTGAATGTGGTCGTAGACGATCTCGGTGTCGAAACGCTCGGCATGTTTTTGCATGCGCTCCATCAGCACCGGGCCGGTCAGGCCTTCAACGTCGCCTGGCCAGTTGTCGACTTCAATGGTGGTGGTCAATTGACCGCCGGCTTGCAGGCCCGTGATGACGGTCGGCTTGAGGTTGGCGCGAGCGGCATAAACGGCGGCGCTGTACCCGGCAGGGCCGGAACCCAGAATGATCAGGCGTGAATGCTTAGCTTCGCTCATAAAAACACCTCATAAGCCTTTGTCACAAAAGAGAATGCATGCTCAAATTGAAGCGCGCGCAACGTACTTTTGGCTATGCTACACCTTAGCTGCTCTGGCGTGGCATCGTGAGGGCAAACCCGTACAATGCCGGTCTGTATCGGGATGTTCCAAGGCTTGGGATGAAACAGGACAGTCTTCGTCAGCGCCTACCGGTTTCAGATTTCGATGTCAGAGTGTTAAAAGTAGTCTCTGTTGCGCCCGTTAACTTTGTTACCTGCCCGGAGTGGGCAGTTTTTGTAGTCAATCAACAGTTGGACGCGCTACAGGCGCAGGAAAAGACGCGTTTTGAAGAAATCCACCGCAGCACCTAAAACAGTAGTTCCACTTTGGCGTCAGCATCTGCACTACCGGCTCAAGGAAGGTGCACTGATCGCCATCGGTGCCTTGTGCCTGTTCCTGATGATGGCCTTGCTGACCTATGGCAAGGACGATCCGGGCTGGAGTCATAACAGCAAAATCGATGATGTACAGAATTTCGGTGGGCCGGCCGGCTCTTACAGCGCCGATATTCTGTTCATGGTGCTGGGTTACTTCGCCTATATCTTCCCGCTGTTGCTGGCGGTCAAGACCTACCAGATCTTCCGTCAACGCCACGAACCGTGGCAGTGGAGCGGCTGGCTGTTTTCCTGGCGCCTGATCGGTTTGGTGTTTCTGGTGCTGTCGGGCGCGGCCCTGGCGCATATCCATTTCCACGCCCCGACCGGTTTGCCGGCCGGCGCCGGCGGTGCATTGGGTGAAAGCCTGGGCGACCTGGCGAAGAACGCGCTGAATATCCAGGGCAGCACCCTGATGTTCATCGCACTTTTTCTGTTCGGCCTGACCGTGTTCACCGACCTCTCGTGGTTCAAGGTGATGGACGTCACTGGCAAGATCACCCTCGACCTGTTCGAGCTGTTCCAGGGGGCCGCCAATCGCTGGTGGGCTGCGCGCACCGAGCGCAAGCAACTGGTTGCACAATTGCGTGAAGTCGACGATCGGGTACACGAGGTCGTGGCACCGACCGTGACCGACAAGCGCGAGCAAGCCAAGGTCAAGGAACGCCTGATCGAGCGTGAACAGGCCCTGAGCAAGCACATGTCCGAGCGCGAGAAGCAGGTTCCGCCGGTGATTGCTCCAGCACCGCCGAAAGCGCCGCCTCCAAGCAAACGCGTCGAAAAAGAGAAACAGGCGCCGCTGTTCGTAGACAGTGCAGTGGAAGGTACCTTGCCGCCGATCTCGATTCTCGACCCGGCTGAAAAGAAACAACTCAACTATTCGCCTGAGTCGCTGGCTGCGGTTGGCCATCTGCTGGAAATCAAGCTCAAGGAATTCGGCGTCGAAGTCTCGGTGGATTCGATTCACCCTGGCCCGGTGATTACCCGTTACGAAATTCAACCGGCGGCTGGGGTAAAAGTCAGCCGTATCTCCAACTTGGCCAAAGACCTTGCGCGTTCGCTGGCAGTGACCAGTGTGCGGGTGGTGGAAGTGATTCCCGGCAAGACCACGGTCGGGATCGAGATTCCCAACGAAGACCGGCAGATTGTGCGCTTCTCCGAAGTGCTATCGACGCCGGAATACGATGACGCCAAGTCCCCGGTCACCCTGGCCCTGGGCCATGACATCGGCGGTAAGCCGGTCATCACCGACCTGGCAAAAATGCCTCACCTGCTGGTAGCCGGTACCACCGGTTCCGGTAAGTCGGTAGGCGTGAACGCGATGATCCTGTCGATCCTGTTCAAGTCGGGCCCGGAAGACGCCAAACTGATCATGATCGACCCGAAAATGCTTGAACTGTCGATCTACGAAGGCATTCCGCACCTGCTGTGCCCGGTGGTCACCGACATGAAGGACGCCGCCAACGCGTTGCGCTGGAGCGTGGCCGAGATGGAGCGCCGCTACAAGCTGATGGCGAAGATGGGCGTGCGTAACCTGTCGGGCTTCAACCAGAAGGTCAGAGAGGCGCAGGAAGCCGGTACACCGCTGACAGATCCATTGTACAACCGCGAAAGCATCCACGACGAAGCGCCGCTGCTGACCAAGCTGCCAACCATCGTGGTGGTGGTCGACGAATTTGCCGACATGATGATGATCGTCGGCAAGAAGGTTGAAGAGCTGATTGCGCGGATCGCCCAGAAAGCCCGTGCGGCCGGTATTCACTTGATCCTTGCGACCCAGCGTCCGTCGGTGGATGTGATCACCGGTCTGATCAAGGCCAACATTCCGACCCGTATGGCGTTCCAGGTATCGAGCAAGATCGACTCGCGAACCATCATCGACCAGGGTGGCGCCGAGCAGTTGCTGGGTCACGGTGACATGCTCTATATGCCGCCGGGCACCAGTCTGCCGATTCGGGTTCACGGCGCGTTCGTTTCCGACGATGAAGTTCACCGGGTGGTTGAAGCCTGGAAACTGCGCGGTGCACCGGAGTACAACGATGACATCCTCAACGGTGTCGAAGAGGCGGGCAGTGGTTTTGAAGGCGGCAGTGGCGGTGGCGACGATGATGCTGAAACCGACGCGCTCTATGACGAAGCGGTGCAGTTCGTGCTGGAAAGCCGCCGCGCCTCGATCTCTGCGGTTCAGCGCAAACTGAAGATCGGCTACAACCGCGCTGCGCGCATGATCGAAGCCATGGAAATGGCCGGGGTCGTGACCTCCATGAATACCAACGGCTCGCGCGAAGTGCTTGCACCAGGCCCTATGCGCGACTGACCGGTGCCGCGTGAGATCACGCGGCATGCCATTCAAACGAATATCAAAGAGGACTCCCATGCGTCTTATCCGCATGTTGCTGCTGCCGGTACTGGCTTTAACCACACTCTCGGCCCACGCCGATGACAAGGATGTGGCGCGTCTGACTCAACTGCTCGAAAAGTCGCAGACCCTGACCGCACGTTTCTCTCAGCTGACCCTCGATGGCAGCGGTACTCAGTTGCAGGAAACCTCTGGCGAGATGTCGTTGCAGCGTCCGGGCCTGTTCTACTGGCACACCGATGCACCGCAAGAACAGCTGATGGTGTCGGATGGCAAGAAGGTTTCCCTGTGGGACCCTGATCTGCAACAAGTCACCATCAAGAAGCTCGATCAGCGCCTGACCCAGACTCCAGCCCTGTTGCTGTCCGGTGACGTGTCGAAAATCAGCCAGAGCTTCGCCATCACCTCCAAGGAAGCTGGCGGCGTGATCGACTTCACGCTCAAGCCCAAGACCAAGGACACGCTGTTCGACAGCCTGCGCCTGTCGTTCCGCAACGGCATGGTCAATGACATGCAGATGATCGACAGCGTCGGCCAGCGCACCAATATCCTGTTCACCGGAGTCAAGGCCAACGAGCCGATTCCGGCCTCCAAGTTCAAGTTCGACATCCCCAAGGGTGCCGATGTGATCCAGGAGTAAGACGCAGAACCTGTGGGAGCGGGCTTGCTCGCGAAGAGGGAGTGTCAGTCACCATCAATGTTGTCTGACACACCGCATTCGCGAGCAGGCTTGCTCCCACAAGGATTGTGGCGGTTGAGGACCCAGTAGAGGTTTCATAAGTAGTGATGGACCTGTTTCGCAGTGCCCCGATAGCTCAGCCCTTGGCTGCCCGTTTACGTGCGGCCAATCTGGACGAGTATGTCGGTCAGGAACACCTGTTGGCCCGCGGCAAGCCGTTGCGCGAGGCGCTGGAGCAGGGTGCCTTGCACTCGATGATTTTCTGGGGGCCGCCGGGCGTGGGTAAAACCACTCTGGCGCGGCTGCTCGCGGAAGTCTCGGATGCGCACTTCGAAACGGTCTCGGCGGTGCTGGCCGGGGTCAAGGAGATTCGCCAGGCGGTGGAAGTCGCCAAGCAGCAGGCCGGGCAATATGGCCGTCGAACCATTCTGTTCGTCGACGAAGTGCATCGCTTCAACAAGTCGCAGCAAGATGCCTTTCTGCCGTACGTCGAGGACGGCACGCTGATTTTCATTGGCGCGACCACCGAAAACCCATCCTTTGAACTGAACAACGCACTGCTGTCCCGTGCGCGCGTCTACGTGCTCAAGAGCCTCGACGAAACCGCGCTGCACAAACTGGTGCAGCGGGCGTTGACCGAAGAGCGCGGCCTGGGCAAGCGTCAGCTGAGCCTCGGCGATGATGGCTTCAAGATGCTGCTCAGCGCCGCTGACGGTGACGGCCGGCGTTTGCTGAACTTGCTGGAAAACGCCTCCGACCTGGCCGAAGACGGCACGGAAATCGGCGTCGAGCTGCTGCAAAGCCTGCTTGGCGACACCCGGCGACGTTTCGACAAAGGCGGCGAAGCGTTTTACGACCAGATCTCTGCGCTGCACAAATCGGTGCGCGGCTCCAACCCGGACGGCGCGCTGTACTGGTTCGCACGGATGCTCGACGGTGGCTGCGATCCGTTGTACCTGGCCCGGCGCGTGGTGCGCATGGCCAGCGAAGACATCGGCAATGCCGACCCGCGTGCCTTGAGCCTGTGCCTGGCGGCGTGGGATGTGCAGGAGCGACTGGGCAGCCCCGAAGGCGAGTTGGCGGTCGCGCAGGCGATTACCTATCTGGCCTGTGCGCCGAAAAGCAACGCGGTTTATATGGGCTTCAAAGCTGCCATGCGTAGCGCTGCCGAGCATGGCTCGCTGGAAGTCCCGCTGCATTTGCGCAATGCCCCGACCAAGTTGATGAAACAACTCGGTTACGGCGACGAATACCGTTATGCCCACGACGAACCGGACGCTTACGCGGCCGGCGAAGATTATTTCCCGGAGGAACTGGAGCCGCAGTCGTTCTATCGTCCGGTACCACGTGGCCTCGAATTGAAGATCGGCGAGAAGCTCAACCACCTTGCGCAGCTGGACCGTCTGAGCCCCAAACAGCGGAGAAAACCTTGATTCCCTTGATCGTTGCGGTCTCCGTCGGCGGTATTGCCGGCACCTTATTACGTTTCGCTACCGGCAATTGGATCAACGCGAATTGGCCGCGGCACTTCTATACCGCTACGCTGACCGTTAATATCATTGGCTGCCTGTTGATCGGCTTTTTGTACGGCCTGTTTATGTTGCGCCCGGAAGTGCCGATTGAGGTGCGTGCCGGGTTGATGGTGGGCTTCCTTGGCGGCCTGACGACTTTTTCATCCTTTTCACTGGATACGGTGCGCTTGCTCGAAAGCGGGCAAGTGCCGCTGGCCCTGGGCTATGCGGCGATCAGCGTATTCGGCGGGCTGCTCGCGACCTGGGCTGGCCTGTCCCTGACCAAACTTTGATAAACGAGAGACCGACATGCTCGATTCCAAACTGTTACGTAGCAACCTTCAGGACGTAGCGGACCGCCTGGCATCCCGTGGCTTCAGCCTGGATGTTGCGCGCATCGAAGCGCTGGAAGAACAGCGCAAGACCGTCCAGACCCGCACCGAAGCACTGCAGGCTGAACGTAACGCGCGCTCCAAATCCATCGGTCAGGCCAAGCAGCGCGGCGAAGACATCGCGCCGTTGATGGCCGACGTCGAGCGCATGGCGAACGAGCTCGGTATCGGCAAAGTCGAACTGGACGAGATCCAGACCGAGCTGGACTCGATCCTGCTGAATATTCCGAACCTGCCGCACGAGTCGGTGCCGATTGGTGACGACGAAGACGGCAACGTCGAAGTGCGCCGTTGGGGCACGCCGACCACCTTCGACTTCGAGGTCAAGGATCACGTCGCGCTGGGCGAGAAGTTCGGCTGGCTGGACTTTGAAACCGCAGCCAAACTTTCCGGTGCCCGTTTCTCCCTGCTGCGTGGGCCGATTGCCCGCCTGCACCGCGCACTGGCGCAGTTCATGATCAACCTGCACACCACCGAGCATGGCTATGAAGAGGCCTACACGCCTTATCTGGTTCAGGCGCCGGCCTTGCAGGGCACCGGTCAACTGCCGAAGTTCGAGGAAGACCTGTTCAAGATCAGCCGCGAAGGCGAAGCCGATCTGTACCTGATCCCGACGGCTGAAGTGTCGCTGACCAACATCGTGGCTGGCGAAATCATCGACGCCAAACTGCTGCCGATCAAATTCGTCGCTCACACCCCGTGCTTCCGCAGCGAAGCCGGTGCATCGGGCCGTGACACCCGCGGGATGATTCGTCAGCACCAGTTCGACAAAGTCGAAATGGTCCAGATCGTTGAGCCGTCGACTTCGATGGAAGCGCTGGAAAGCCTGACCGCCAACGCCGAGAAAGTCCTGCAATTGCTGGAACTGCCATATCGTACTCTGGCGCTGTGCACCGGCGACATGGGCTTCAGCGCGGTCAAGACCTACGATCTGGAAGTGTGGGTCCCGAGCCAGGGCAAATACCGTGAAATTTCGTCGTGCTCCAACTGCGGCGATTTCCAGGCCCGGCGCATGCAAGCACGTTTCCGTAACCCGGAAACCGGCAAGCCTGAGCTGGTCCACACCCTGAACGGTTCCGGCCTGGCGGTCGGTCGTACCCTGGTGGCGGTGCTGGAGAACTATCAGCAGGCCGACGGTTCGATCCGCGTGCCAGCCGTGCTCAAGCCGTACATGGGCGGCCTTGAGGTCATCGGCTAAATGGAATTTCTGCCGCTGTTTCACAACCTGCGCGGCAGTCGTGTGTTGGTCGTCGGTGGAGGGGAGATTGCCTTGCGCAAATCCCGTCTGCTGGCCGACGCCGGCGCGTTGCTGCGGGTCGTTGCACCTGAGATCGAAGCCCAGCTGCGTGAGCTGGTGCAGAACAGTGGCGGCGAGTTGGTGTTGCGCGGCTATCGTGAGTCGGACCTCGACGGTTGCGGGCTGATCATTGCCGCTACCGACGACGAACCGCTGAATGCGCAAGTTTCCAAAGACGCTCATCGGCGCTGCGTGCCGGTCAACGTGGTGGACGCGCCGGCCCTGTGCAGCGTGATCTTCCCGGCGATCGTCGACCGTTCGCCGTTGGTGATTGCGGTGTCCAGCGGCGGCGATGCGCCGGTGCTGGCGCGGTTGATCCGCGCCAAACTGGAAACCTGGATTCCTTCGACCTATGGCCAACTGGCCGGGTTGGCGGCGCGTTTTCGCAATCAGGTCAAAGGTCTGTTCCCGGATGTGCAGCAGCGTCGGGCATTCTGGGAAGAGGTGTTCCAGGGGCCGATCGCGGATCGTCAACTGGCCGGGCAGGGCGCTGAAGCCGAGCGTTTGCTGCTGGCGAAAATCAACGGCGAGTCCCCCAACGCTCCAGGTGAGGTGTATCTGGTCGGCGCCGGGCCGGGTGATCCGGATCTACTGACATTCCGCGCCTTGCGGCTGATGCAGCAAGCCGATGTGGTGCTGTATGACCGTCTGGTGGCACCGGCGATTCTCGAGCTGTGCCGTCGTGATGCCGAGCGGATCTATGTCGGTAAACGACGTGCCGATCACGCGGTGCCTCAGGACCAGATCAACCAGCAATTGGTCGACCTGGCCAAGCAGGGCAAGCGTGTGGTGCGGCTGAAGGGCGGTGATCCGTTCATCTTTGGCCGTGGTGGCGAAGAGATCGAAGAACTGGCGGCCCACGGCATTCCGTTCCAGGTCGTGCCGGGTATTACCGCCGCCAGCGGTTGCGCGGCCTACGCCGGGATTCCACTGACCCACCGTGATTACGCGCAGTCGGTGCGCTTTATCACCGGTCACCTTAAGGATGGCACCTCGGATCTGCCGTGGGGCGATCTGGTCGCGCCCGCGCAAACCCTGGTGTTTTACATGGGGCTGGTGGGGCTGCCGATCATCTGTGAAGAATTGATCAGGCATGGTCGTTCAGCGGACACGCCGGCAGCGTTGATCCAGCAGGGCACGACGCCTAATCAGCGGGTTTTCACCGGCACGCTGGCCAACCTTCCACAGCTGGTGGCGGAGCATGAAGTGCATGCGCCGACACTGGTGATCGTGGGAGAGGTGGTGCAACTTCGCGAGAAACTCGCGTGGTTTGAAGGCGCCCAGTCGCAAGTCTGAACACCGCGTCGCCCTCATCGCGAGCAGGCTCGCTCCCACATTTAATTTGTGTCGTTCACAAATCTCCTGTGGGAGCGAGCCTGCTCGCGATGGGTCCCTTGAAAAATCAGATTGAATTCAAGTCCTGCGCCAAACCCCTTTCCCGCTCAACCGCTCCCGATCATGCGTAGCGGTGAAATCCTGCGCCGGTCCCTTCGGCACGATGCCGGTCGGATTGATCGTGCGATGGCTCGCGTAGTAGTGCCCCTTGATGTGGGCAAAGTCCACAGTGTCGCTGATCCCCGGCCACTGATACAACTCGCGTAGCCAGTTCGACAGGTTCGGGTAATCGGCGATCCGCCGCAGGTTGCACTTGAAGTGGCTGTAATACACCGCGTCGAAGCGAATCAGCGTGGTGAACAGGCGAATGTCCGCCTCGGTCAGGTATTCGCCGGCCAGGTAGCGCTTCTCGCCCAGCCGGTTTTCCAGCCAGTCGAGTTCGCTGAACAGCTCATCAAAGGCTTCTTCATAGGCCGTTTGCGAGGTGGCAAACCCGGCGCGATACACGCCGTTGTTCACCGCCGGATAAATCCGCGCATTCAGCTCATCGATTTCAGCGCGCAATGGTTGCGGGTAGAAGTCCAGGCCATTGCCGGTCAGACCGTCGAACGCACTGTTGAACATGCGGATGATTTCCGCCGATTCGTTGCTGACAATGCGTTTTTGCTGGTTGTCCCACAGCACCGGCACCGTTACGCGGCCGGTGTAGTCGACGGTATCGGCGGTGTAGCGCTGGTGCATGAACGTGAGGTGGTCGAGCTTGTCGCCCGTGGAGCCGAAGGCCTTGTCGAAGGTCCAGCCGTTTTCCAGCATCAGCCAGCTGACCACCGACACATCGACCAGGCTTTCCAGGCCTTTGAGCTTACGCAGAATCAGTGTGCGATGCGCCCAGGGACAGGCGAGCGACACGTAGAGGTGATAGCGACCCGCTTGTGCAGGGAAGCCGCCCTCGCCGCTGGGGCCGGGTTTACCGTCGGCGGTCAGCCAGTTACGGCGCTGCGCTTGTTCGCGCTGGAACGCGCCGTCCTTGCTGCTTTCGTACCACTGATCACGCCATTGCCCTTCGATCAGCAAACCCATCTTGAACTCCAAAGTCGTTAAACGTTGGAGTTGAGTCTAATCCGATCCCTTCGAACAAAAAGCGCAAAGGTTGGGCGTTAATGATCGATTAAATAGATTTGTCGCGAGCATCCCAGAACTGCTGAGCCTTGACGAAGGCTTCATCACGCGGTGTACCGAGACCGCGCAAGGCCAGGGCCATGGTCGATATCAGCGCCATTTGCGGATAGCTGTCGACCACGTCGCCGCGCCATACGGCTTTCAAGTGTTCAGGATCAAGGCTCGCCGGTTTGACGTGGCGTTGCGCCGACAGTTGCGGCCATTCCTCGTCCCAGCTCTGACCGCCAGTGGTGCCGTACAAGTGACTGTCGGCATCCGGGTTGATCTCGATCTCACCGCCATCGCCCTTGATCACGATCGCGTTATCGCCCAGCAAGCCGCTGGCGTCGCGGTGCACGCCCTGATAGCCGGGGTGAAAGATGCTTTGCAAGCCACAGCGCGCGCCCAGTGGATTGAGAATCCGCGCCAGCGAGTGGATTGGTGAACGCAGGCCGAGGGTGTTGCGCAGGTCGATCATCCGTTGCAGTTGCGGCGCCCAGTCGCCCAGCGGGATGAACGCCAGATTGCCTTGTTCCAGAGCCTCACCCACTTGCTGCCAATTACGGCACAACGGAATCTGCAAGTGTTCGAGCAGTTGCTCGCTGTACAGCCGCCCGGCGGTATGTGCGCCACCGCCATGCATCAGGATCCGCACGCCGTTTTGCGCCAGGCACTTGGCCGCCAGCAGGTACCACGGCAGGTGGCGTTTCTTGCCGGCGTAGGTCGGCCAGTCCAGGTCGACACCCAGCGCTGGCGCGTTCAACCGCTCGCGCAAGGCTTCGGTGAAACCTGCCAGCTCTTCCGGGCTTTCTTCCTTGTGCCGCAACAGCATCAGGAAGGCGCCGAGTTGAGTGTCCTCGACCTTGTCGTCGAGCAGCATGCCCATGGCCTCGCGGGCCTCTTCGCGGGTCAGGCTGCGGGCGCCGCGTTTGCCTTTGCCGAGGATCCGCACGAACTGCGCGAAAGGGTGTTCGGCAGGTGTTTCAGTGATCAGTGGGGCGAAATCGGTCATAGACAATTCGTCGGTTTGGGCAGGCCCGCCAGCTTGGCGGCAAGTTTGGCGGGAGTGCCTTTGAACAATCGGTTCAGGTGCAGGCTGTTGCCCTTGTCCGGGCCCAGCTTCAGCGCGGTGTATTTGATCAACGGGCGAGTGGCCGGCGACAGCTGGAACTCCTGATAGAAGCCGCGCAGCAGCTCAAGGATTTCCCAGTGTTCGGGGCTCAGCTCAAGTTCTTCGGCGGCAGCCAGCGCCGTGGCGACTTCGGCGGACCAGTCGCCCAGATCAACCAGGTAACCGTCCTTGTCCAGATCGATGCGACGAGCGCCTACGGTGAGCGAATTCATAGCCAGCTGTTGACCTTGTCGTAGTGAATCGACAGTTCGACAAAGGCCGGATAGTCGACGCTTTTGACCCAGTCGGGCACTTGCAGGCCGCGAGCCTGAACATCTTCGTCGAGGACAAACAGGCGCAAGGTTTCGCTGTGTGCTTGCAGTGCGCTGAGTGGCGCGGTGCCGGGCTGCAAGGCGTAGACCGCATCGCCACTGAGCAGCAAGGCATCGCTGGCGCCCAGCACGCGCAGGCAACTGGTCAGCCGGTTATCGGTAAACGGCGAGTGAGACAACACATGCAAAGTCGACATCAGAGGGTGATCACTTGGTCATAACGGTCGATAACGGCCGAGATCTGTTCGGCGGCCAGTACGTGCAACGGTTCGAGGCTCAGGGCTGTCGGCATCAATCCGCGTGCGGTTGCACTCTCGCCACACACGTACAGGTCTTCTATACCAAACAACCCAAGCGCCTGCAGGTTGGCGCTGAGGTCTTTTTGTTGCACGGCCTTGGCGTCCTGCCCGCTGGCGAGCTGGAACACGCCGTCATCGAGAAACAGCAGGCCGATCGGCAAATCGAAGGCGCCACCAGCGAGTACGATATCCAGCGCTTCACGGGCGCTTGGGCCAGACCAGGGTGCCTGCCGGCTGATAATCAGCAAGGATTTAGGCATGTTTCATGGCCCTCCAAAACAGATCAGGCGATCGGCGTCTTGCACCGCATCGTGCAACTGCCCGAGCCCGGACAATTCCCACGGTGCGCTGACATTGATTGCCGTGCGCTGATAACGCCTGGCTTCTGCCTCATCCAGCACGCCACGGCGCAACGCTGCAGCAATACAGACCACGCCGTCGAGCTGGTGCTCGCTGACGAAGGTGCGCCATTGCAGCGCCAGGTCCTGCTCGTCCTGTGGCGTAACGACGTTGCTCGAGGCGTTGTAAACGCCGTCCTGATAGAAAAACAGCCGCACGATCTCGTGCCCACCGGCCAGCGCTGCCTGGGCAAACAGCAGGGCGCGGCGCGAGGAGGGCGCGTGTGCGGCGGAAAACAGCGCAATGGCGAACTTCATGGTGAACTCTGACAACAAATCTGCGGCCATGATAAAGCTTTATCGCCGGTGCGGCGAAGGGCGATTCAGCGCGGCATATAGCCCATCTGCCAGCGCCTTGGAATCTTCAGTGAAACAACGCCGAGCACGCCGGCCAGCAGGCCGCTGGCATACAGGGCTTGCAAGCCAAGATGGTGTTCGAACACCGCGCCCAGGACGGCGCCGGCAAACATGCCGGTCCAGGGGATCAGTTGCACCCGCCAGCCATTGCGGCGTTCGCCAAGCAACCAGCGTCCCAGGCCGCGCCCAAAGCGTGACAGGGCGCCGGTAACGTACGTCAGCCCGACCGGAAAGCCATTGACCTGTTCGACAGCGGCGTTGAGCATCCCCATGGCGATGATCGCTGCCAGCAACGCCGGGTATTTAGCCTCTAATGGCCATGCAGCGGCGCCGCACAACAGGGTAGCGACGCACAGCATCAAGGGCAGGGCGCGCCGGCCGCTGAATCGGCTGACCACAATGCCCAAGGCGTTGCCGACGACAAACATGGCGACCAACACCAGCAACCGCAAGGTCATGCCCAGATCACCGTCGCTGATCGCCACCGCCAGGCGGGTGGTGTTGCCGCTCATGAAGGAGACGAAGTCGCCGGTGGCCATGAAGCCAATAGCGTCGGTCATGCCGGCCAGCACAGACAGGCTCGCCACCAGCAACATACCGATCCGGCCGCGCCATTTCTGCACATGCAACAGGCCGGGTGTATGGGCGCGATTAGGTGAAGACGGCAGCATTTATCAGCTCTCGAGACCATGCAGCTTGCGATATTCCTTCCAGTCCATGCCTGCCATTTGCGCCACTTCCTTGTGCACCTCCAGCCGCTGGGCTTCATAGTCCTCAACAGTGGCCACGGTCAATTGCAACGTCAACTCCCAGGCAAACAGGCCCAGACGCTCGGCTTCTGCCTCGTAGGCCTCATGCAGTCGTTCGTTGCGATACTGCGCCATGGTTTCGCCTTTGGCCTGGGCGGCCAGAGGGTTCAGGTGATCGAGTTCTTCGCGTAACGCCGATCGTGCATTGAGAAATCGTTGCAGCGCCAGTTCGTGCGGCGAGTCGATGGGGGCCATGGACCGTCCTAGTCAAAAGGAAAGTATGCGCGTCTTGAGGGCGTTTGCCTTGACGCGGGTCAGGAGGTCTTTTTCTTGTTGGCTTTGGCCTCGGCGGCCAGGCACTCAAGTGCAAACTGCTCGGTGTAGGTCATCTGGATCGGCGTGGTTTCACCTTTGACGGTTCTTTCGCCATCGAGGATGTAGCGAATGCGCTTGTCGGTCACGCCAATGCGTTTGGCGATCCACGACGGAGTCTGACCGATCTGGCTGATCAGCTTGTCGGCGTAGTCGGTGGAAGGTTTGTAGAACTCGGCATTGGGGGTCATGGGCTTTCCGGAGGAAGTTGCTCGGCGCGACGCGCCAATTATGGCGCGACAGGGTGCGCGAATCGGCGTGGGCTGTCGCGAACTATATCAAGTAAAGCATCAAGTAAAGCAGAGCGGCGCCATGAGGAAGAACCTTGCCTGGCGCTTCGGGGTAGCTGCTTGCGGTGATACAGTCAGCGTTTTGCAAATAAGGAAACACAATGCGTATTTTGATGGTGGCGCTGGCTGGCGTTTTGCTGGCGGGTTGCGCGGGATCGACGATGAAAGAAGCGCGCTCCCAGAGCCCCTACAAGACGCTCGCTTCGAGCAAGCCTGATCTGGTCGTCGCCCAGTGCGTGCAGTTTGCCTGGCAGGACGAGGCGGTGTTCGGTGTCGACGCCAGCGGTTACCTGCAACCCGGCGAAACCGGTGGCTTCACCGTTTACACCCGTTCGGCCGAGGCCTTCATCGACGTGCAAGGCGGCGCATTGAAGTACTACGCCACTCAGGACAACTGGGTTGCCAAGCGCCGACTGGCAGCACTGGCAACCTGTCTGTGAGTCAGTGAGCGTCAGTGTTTGGCTCGGCGGCCGTCAGGCGTTTCTGAAAAAAGAAGCGCTTGCTGCCCGGCGGGTAATCGGCAATCTGCCCAATCTCGGTAAACCCCAGCTTCTTGTAAAACTTCGGTGCCTGGAATTCGAAGGTGTCGAGGTAGATCCCAATGCAGCTCTTTTCCCGTGCCAGCTCTTCGGCCATGTGCATCAGCCGTGAGCCGGTGCCCTGTCCGCGTGCCTGTTCGGGCACCGACAACAGGTCGATGAACATCCACTGATAAAACAGTTTTGCGTAGAGCCCGCCGAGGATTTCGTCGGTTTGCTCATCACGAACCAACAGGGCGATTTCCTGGTAGTGACCTTCGCCGGCATGGGCGATGTTGTAGGCGCGCAGGGGGTTGATAATCGCCTGGCGTTCTTCGGGTAGCGGGTTTTGCGATAACTCGATGCGCAGTTTCATTCGTGACGTCCTTGTAACGGTTTTGGGGCAACCGATACCGAGACTACCGCGTGTTGTTAACGAAGTGAATGCCTGTGGCGCGCAACCGTCTTGATGTGAATCGTTCCGATTGCGGGGTTGTGTTGTAGTACTTTTGCCAGTCTAGACGTAGGAATTCATACATTTAACTGTATGGATAGCCAGTATCTATTGAGTCCTGCTCAAAAATGCGGCCGAAACGCGAAAAAAGCGGCCGTGGACTTCACCTGTCATTCGGTTAGGTTGAAAGCGTTCCTCAGGAAGGAACGTTCTTAATCAACGGAGTGAAAAAATGAACAAGCCACAAACCCAAGCGCAACTCAAACATGGTCGTGTCACTACCCCTGCCAGCCGCGGCTCTGTCGCCATGGAGGTCGGTCTCCTGGAAGGGTGGCAGGTCAACGAAATGGAAGGCGGCAAGAACTTCCCGTCACTGACTGCCGGGCCTTTCCCTGCACCGTATCAGACGGACAGCGACAGCGTTGCACCACCGGCTGATGGTTTTATCCTCAGCGGCGGCAAGACTGATGCTCGCGACTGCATCAACTTCACCGACGAGGAAATGAGCAAAAAGCTCAATCGTCCATTCACCTGGCCACTGCTGAACGTGAACCCGGGCCAGACCTTTCATGTCACCTGGCAGTACACCGCGCCTCATACCACCCGCGGCTACAGCTGGTTCATCACCAAGGATGGCTGGGACCCGAAACAGCGCATCAGCCGCGCGCAACTTGAGGCCAGACCGTTCGCGGAAGACTTCTACACCCAGGTGCCTTATTACGCGCACAGCAGCGAACTCAAAGCCAAAGTCGAACATGAAGTGAAGTTGCCGGCAGGCAAGAAAGGCCATCACGTCATTGTGCTGCTGTGGATTGTCGCCAACACCGGCAATGCGTTCTATCAAGCCTTCGACGTGGACTTTAAGTGAGGCCACGTTTGTAGTGTGATGCCTGACAGGTTCTAAAGGATTGGAACCGAAAGCCCGGCAGCGATGCCGGGCTTTTTTTGGGTTTTTCACGGAACCCTGGGGCCCCAAAAAAAAGCAAAAAAAAGCCCGCGGGAGGAGGCGGGCTGAATGTTTCTTGAATGAGCGGTGGGAAATATAAGCGCTGAGCGTCGAAAACACAGTGAAAGATGTTTCATATGTACGTCTCGGGCCATTCGACCGTTCAACCTGTTGAGTCCACAGAACGCCAAACCGGGTGTAAGTTAGGTTCGGACCTGTCTGTACTCGAATGGAGGTGACTATGAGTGCTCCGATGCTTAGCAAAATGCAGATGAACGGTTATCAAGTGGTCAGCGTCAACAGCGGTCTCTGGAAGGTCTGTACCCGGAGCGACCGGCTCGGGTCCTTTGGCAGCCGAGAAGAAGCGCTGGCCTACGCCGCGTCATTGCCCGCCCGTGCATCCAGAACGAAACCCGTTTCCAATACACAGTGAGGCGATCGTCTGGATGAGTGTTTCGGCCGTTCTTCCATCCGCCGCAAAACAAAAAGAGCCCGCATTCAGCGGGCTCTTTTGTCAGGTGTTATCGGTCGACTGAGGTTTGCGTCGATCCTTGCCGGCAGGATTGCCGGTGTCCAGAAGTCTTCTCTCCACCATCACATTTTCAAGTGCCTGGCGGTCTGAAGGTTGCAGCTGATGTTCCCTCTCTTTGAGCTCAAGCAGGATCGGGCTGGACCAAGTGCGATAGGTCCGCTCGGCCATTCGAATCGGGTTCATTTTCGTCTCCCAGACCAAGTGCTCGCTAACGGCGCGACGCGTTTCCATACCGCGAAAATCCTAGTCGAGAAATCCGGGTGTCGCCACCCGATCAGCCATTGCTTTTGTGATCGCCACTGATGATCTTGCCGATCGGCGTGATGAGATCAGGTCTCTGGTTCTTAACGTTGCCGATCGCCATATCCACCTTGAACCACTCGAAGGTTTCGGCAGGCTCGCCCTCGTGCAACACCATCTGCTCGGCGCTCTCCTTGGGCATTGCCAGATTGAGCCATTCCCGGGCCAACTCCGGCGACAGCACCACCGGTCGCCGATCATGCAGATCGACCAGGCCACCCCCACTGTCTGCAGTGAAAATCACAAACCCATCGTCCTTCTTCGGTTCCCGACCACCCGCGGGGTACTGACCAATGGCTGCGCAGAGTATGGGAGCGCGATCCCGGCGCCGGATCAGGTAAGGCTGTTTATTCGGGCCGCCTTCATAAACCCATTCGAACCAGTTATCGATGGGCACGATGGCGCGGTGCGGCCAGATCGCTCGGAAGAACGCACCGTGTGCGACTTTCTCGACCCGGGTGTTGATGGGCACGGAGTGGTCTTTCGACCAGGCCGGTCGCCATCCCCAGCGTACCCGGTCAGCATGCAGGGTTTCGCCTTCGAGGTGGAAGAGTGCGACCTGGGTCGATGGCGCGACGTTGTACAGACCCAGAGGCTGGTCGCCCACAGTATTGACCAGGGGATTGGGCATGCTCAGCGCCGCGACGAAGTCGTGGATGCCTCGGTACTGCGAAAGTCTTCCACACATTGGAAAATCCTCCGGTGGAGCTTTCAGCTTAGCCGAGTCGTGCCCAGGGCGGAGGCGCCGCGAGTGGATCTATTGTCTGAAGGACTGGCAGATCGCCGGAGGTATGGGCCAGCAAACCTGCAATGGCCCCGGTCAGCAGGTTCTCCAGCAGTTCGTTGCGTTCCCGATCCTCCAGCGGGTGCAGCGCCAGCCAGCTGGGTGCGCTGTTGAGCATGCTGGCAATGGTGTGCCCGGCAGCCAGTAATCCTTGTTCACTGAATCGGCGCGAGGGACAGAGGATCATCAGCAATTGCCGTTCGTAATGCTCCTGCAACTGCCGAACATGCACTTGCTGATCCTCGTTCAGGCAACCGCAGTCGCGCTCCACCAGGCGAAAATGCCAGGGCATTTCCCGATGCAGGTTCAGGTGTGCATGGATGACGTCGTGCAGGCTGTCACGCAGGTCTCGCGGCTGTCGCTCGAGGCGTCCGAGGGTTGCCAGCAGTTCCTCATAAAATTCTTCGATGAGGTCGAGCAGCAAGTGCTGCTTGCTCGGGTAATGGTGATACAGCGAGCCTGGGGCAAGCCCCAGGAACGCTGCCAGCTCGCGCATGCCGACCTGGCCAAAACCCTTGCTGGCGAACAGCTCCAGGGCCTTGTCCCGGCTCTCGGCAAAGCGTGAGCAACGCTCAGCCATAGGTATGGAAACCACGGCCAGTCTTGCGCCCCAGATAACCGGCCGCGACCATTTCCTTGAGCAGCGGAGCGGGGCGGTACTTGCTGTCGTTGAAGCCGTCGTAGAAGGCCTGCATGATCGCCAGCAAGGTATCCAGGCCAATCAGGTCGGCTAGCGCCAGCGGACCTATCGGCTGGTTGCAGCCCAGGCGCATACCTGCATCGATGTCTTCGGCGCTGGCCAGGCCTTCCTGGAACACCAGGATCGCTTCATTGATCATCGGCACCAGAATCCGGTTCACCACAAAGCCCGGACGGTTACCGGCGGTGATCGCGGTCTTGCCCAGGCGTTGCGCCAGTTCCAGGGCCAGGGTGTGCGTGGCGTCGCTGGTTTGCAGGCCGCGAATCACTTCGATCAACCCCATGACCGGCACCGGGTTGAAGAAGTGCAGGCCGATGAAACGCGCCGGCGAACTGACGCTGGCGGCAAGCTCGGTGATCGACAACGATGAGGTGTTGGAGGCAATCACGCAGTCGACGCTGGCCTGAGCGGCGATCTGTTGCAACACCCGCAGTTTCAGCTCGAGGTTTTCTGTCGCGGCCTCGATCACCAACTGCGCGTTGTGCAGGGTGCTGTAGTCGGTGCTGGTGCGGATCTTGTCCAATGCCGCGAGCTTTTGCTCCTCGGTCAGCGACGCCTTGGCGACCTGCCGGTCAAGGTTCTTGCCCACGGTCGCCAGCGCTTTTTGCAGGGCGCTGTCGGAGATGTCCAGCAAGGTCACGTTGAAACCGGCCAGTGCGCAGATTTGCGCAATACCGTTGCCCATGGTGCCGGCGCCGATGACGCCAATGTTCTGCAGATTCATCGTCATGTCCTTTCCGTCAAACCCGTTCGAACAACACGGCAATGCCTTGGCCGCCGCCAATGCACATGGTCGCCAGGGCATAACGTCCCTGAATCCGATGCAGTTCGTGGATGGCCTTGGTCGCGATGATTGCGCCAGTGGCGCCGACTGGATGGCCCAGCGAGATGCCCGAACCGTTGGGGTTGACCTTCTCGGGATCGAAGCCCAGCTCTTGCGCCACGGCACAGGCCTGGGCCGCGAAGGCTTCGTTGGACTCGATCACATCAAGGTCGGCCACCGTCAGGCCCGCGCGCTTGAGCACCAGGCGGGTGGCAGGAATCGGCCCCAGGCCCATCATTGAAGGCTCAACGCCGGCATGGGCATAACCCACCAGCCGGGCCATCGGCTTGAGGCCTTGTTCCTGAACGAGTTGCCCGGTGGCCATGATCAGCGCGCCAGCGCCATCATTGAGGCCAGAGGCGTTGCCGGCGGTGACGCTGCCGTCTTTTTTGAACGCGGGTTTCATGCCGCTCAATTGCTCGAAGCTGACTTCTGCCCGTACATGCTCATCCGTGGCAAACGAAACCGTCCCTTTGCGGCTCGCCACTTCGATCGGCACGATCTGCCCGGCAAAACGCCCTTCGGCAATCGCCCGGGCGGCCCGCTGCTGGCTGAGCAGCGCCAGTTGATCCTGGGTCTGACGGGAGATGCCGTAGTGCTCGGCGATGTTTTCTGCGGTGATGCCCATGTGGAAACCGGCAAACGGGTCTTGCAGCACGCCGAGCATGTAGTCGATGCCCTGAATGTCACCCATTCGTGCACCCCAGCGCGCCTGTGGCAACAAGTAGGCACCACGGCTCATGGATTCGACACCGCCTGCCAGCACGGCAGAGGCATCCCCGAGCATCAGACTTTGCGCGGCACTGACAATCGCCTGCAGACCCGAACCGCAGAGGCGGTTGACGTTGAAGGCCGGGGTCTCTTTCGGCAGGCCGGCATTCATCGCCACGGCCCGTGAAATGTAGGCGTCGCGCGCCTCCGTCGGGATCACATGCCCCATCACCGCATGACCGATGTGCTCGGGCGCCAGGCCTGATCGTTCAATGGCTGCGCGGCACACGTCGGTTGCCAACTGGATAGGCGGCACATCCTTGAGTGAACCGCCAAAGCTGCCGATGGCAGAACGGACCGCGCTCACAACAAAAATATCGGAAGGGTTCATGTGGTTTTCCTGAAAAAGGTCTTTTTTGTTGGGCACGAGTCTAGAATCAGCAACGCCGCTGGCCTATGCCGGAACTGTTCAACGGTGATGGCGTTTTTTGCCACTTTCAGATGCCGAGGAGAGAGACGATCACATGCGGGAAACGGATTCGGTGGCGGTCTATTTCATGTATCCAATGATCCATGCCCTGCGAGAAAATCCGCAGCGTCTGCGGTCGGTGCTCGAACAGGTGGGAATCGATCCGGCACTGATGGATCAGCCTACGGCACGGGTGCCGGCCACTGCTTTTGCGGCGTTATGGCTGGTGCAGATTCGTGAGCTGAACGACGAGTTCTTTCAGCTGGACTCCCACGGCATGCCGCCAGGCAGTTTCGCCTTGATCTGTCGGGCACTGATCCAGGAACCGACGCTGGAAAAAGCCATGCGTCAGTGCCTGGCCAATTTCGGCCTGTTCCTGCGGGATTTTCGCGGCACGTTAACGGTGCGTGGCAAGCGTGCAGTCATCAGCTTGCAGACTCAGGCGCAAAACAGCGACGTCGCGCATTTCGGTGAAGAGACATTTCTGGTGTTGATGATCAGCCTGCTGTGCTGGCTGGGCGGGCGACGCATTCCTATCGATCGTGCGGACTTTCGTCATAAGCGTTTGTCGCTCAATGATGATTCATTGCTCTGGGGCGCCAACCTGACCTTCGGCGCCGAGCGCACCGAGATCGAGTTCGACAGCCGTTATCTGCAATTGCCGGTGGTTCAGGACCTGGCTTCGCTCAAGGCATTTTTGCGCAGTGCGCCGCAGTGGCTGGTGATTCGTTTCCGTAACCAGCATGGCCTGGCATCGCAGGTTCATCAGCGTTTGCGCAACAGCCATTACAGCCAATGGCCGACCCTGGAGGCGTTTGCGCTCGAACAGCATTTGAGCCCCAGCACCGTTCGCCGAAAACTGGAGCGTGAAGGCTGTTCATTTCAGGAGATCAAGGACGAAGTACGCCGCGGTGTTGCTTTTGAACAGCTGCGCCAGAGCCAATCGAGCATCACCGCGATTGCCGAGCAGATCGGTTTTCAGGAGCCCAGCGCGTTCCATCGGGCGTTCAAGAAGTGGACCGGTGAGAGTCCGGGGCGTTACCGGGCGAGGTTCCAGGGCAAGCGCGTCGATGCCTGATCGGTACTTCAAAAAAACGCCATAATGCCTGTCAGTTAAGGCTCAAACCTGTGGGAGCGAGCCTGCTCGCGATAGCGGTGGGCCATTCAACATTGATGTTGAATGTTATGCCGTCATCGCGGTGACATTCAGCGAAACAAAGCAACCGTTGATGCCGTGGTAGGGCCGCTCAGGTGTGGTGTCGGACCCCATGAGGACCTGGTCGCCGACCACCAGCCGGGTATGCATGATCAGGTCATGGCTACTCGCCGGAATTTGATCGCGAGCCGGCGACTCACCGAAGGTCATCATCATTTCAAGTGTGCCTTGCAGGCATTGCGCGTAGAACGTGAAGGCTGCTTTGCAATCACCGTTGAAGATCAGGTAGGGATTGATTTTCATCGTCAGCTCCAGGAACGCAGAGGGAGAGGGCACTGTTTGTTCCAGCGTGCCCGCGTGGGTAAAACCATGGGAAAGACGTTCAGCTATCGAGTAGCAGGGTGCTAATTATGGCTGACAGGTGTGGTTTTTTTAGATGATTTTGTTTGCTGCGAGGGAGCGTTATTACCGGCGGTAAAAAGATCGCAGGGGGCAACTCGCCCCCTGGTATCGAGGTCTCGCTACATCAAGTTGCTTTGCGGCAACCCCAGCAGGCCGGTCAGCGTATTGAGGATGGTTTGTTGCCGGGCGCGGTTGACCTGGTGCTCGGCTTCTGCGGCGGCGACATCGGCGGCGCAATGTGGGCAGATCACTTCGTGTGCGTGGATGTACTGCAAGCAGCCACGACACAGCGCCAGTTGCGGCGGAATACGTCCTTCGTCAGGCGATTTCTGGCCCTGGTTCGCCCAGGCCAGTTTGATCACCTGGCCGCTGTCGCTGACACTGTTGACCTTCTCGCCGGTGTCGATGCGTTCGGTAATCAGGTCAAAACGTCCGACGGCGAAGGAGGTCTTCGCGGCGTCCTCGAGTTTGACGATTCGTTCGCGCAGTCCCTTTTTTTGCAGGTCCAGTGCGCGGTAGTGACAGTAGGGGTTGTTGCCGGGTTTGCCGAGCAAGGAGTGCGACGTCCAGGTACAGCCGCCACGGCAGACATCGTTGTAGTAGCAGCTTCGGCAGTAGCCCCACAGATCCTCGACACCGCGCAGACGGCCAAAGTGCATGCCTTCGCTGTAGTGCCAGATATCGTGCAGGCTCATGTTGCGCACATTACCGCCGGAAAAACCCACCGTTGCCAAAGAAGGGCAGCCTTTGACGGTGCCGTCGGCTTCGAGTGCCAGCACGGTTTGCCCGGCCGCGCAGCCGCTCCAGTGCACGCGCTCGTCGCCAAAACCACGCCACATATGCTCGTAAGGGCCGTAGTAACCAATATTGTTACCCACGTTCATCAGCAGACCGCGATCGACGCCCTCGCGGTAAAGGCGTGCCAGCAACGGCATCACTTCAAGCAGTTGATAGGGCTGTAACAGCAGCTCTGGATGGTCGACGGCATTGCCCATGGCGACCGTCAGCTGGATCTGCCAGTGGGTGGCGCCGAGTTCGATGATCAAGTCCATCAGTTCGGGCAGATCGGGCAGGGTGGCCGCGCCGATCTGGGTGTTGACGCTCACGGCAAGCCCCGACTGTTTGGCGCGTCGCAGGGTATCGATAGCCTTGTCGAACGAGCCCGGAACATTGCGCACGGCGTCATGCAATGGGGCCAGTCCATCCAGCGAAACACCGACGCCATTGAGCCCGGCATCCACCGCGGCCTGCATTTTTGCCGGCGTCAGGTTGCGGCCACCGGTTTGTATCGCGCAATACATGCCGTGATCGTGGATCGCCTGGATCAGCTGAGTCCAGTCCTTGCGCAAATAGGCTTCACCGCCGATCAAGGTGATCTCGCGGGTGCCGAGTGCCGCCAGGGAATCGATGACATCCAGGCATTCCCGGGTGTTCAGTTCATCGGGGCGTCGATGGCCTGCGCGTGAGCCGCAATGCAGGCATTTCAGATCGCAGGCCAGGGTGATTTCCCAGACCACATGGACCGGCACATAACGTTTGAGGTCGGTTTCACTGAGGTAGCGGGCGGGGCGATTGTCTGACATGGGAAATCCTTGCGCACAGACACGTACGCGGCACGAATCCATCGAAGTGTTCGCGCCTTCCTTAGCATCAACGGCGCGAGCGGATTTACCTCGGGGTTGGAAGGTCCCGGGCTCGGTCACTGGTGGTCTGACCCAGCCCGGGTATTGCCGGTTAGCGTGCTTCCAGTCGGGCGATTTCTGCTTGCAACTGCTCAAGCGCACTGCGCAAGGCGCCGCTGCTGGCGAGTTGCTGTTCACCCTGGCTCACCACGGCCTTCAGTTGCGCCAGGTCACCGCTGGCTTGCGCTTGCTGCACGGCAACCGCGTAGAGCGGTAATTTGTGAGGTTGCGCGAACTCCTGGCGCTGAGCCGGGGCCTGGCTGACAGCCGCATGTCTGACTGTCGTCCAGTGGTCTTGATCGTAGTACTTGTAGTCGGCAAAACCGCTGGCCCAATCGGCGCCTAGAATGCCGCGCAGGTCGAAGGTCTGGGCGATATTGCTGTTAGGGCCGCTCGGGCTGCCATCCAGAGTGAGGATGATGTGGTTTTCCGCATCGGCAGTCAGTTTGGCCTCGGAATACTCACCCCAAACCTGGGCACGGAAATTGACAGGGGGGTAGGTGCTTTGAAAAATGCTCGCAATACCGCTGACTTTCTTGTTGACGGTATCCACCAGCAGATCCAGGGTTAAAACCGGTGCGCCGATTAGCGAGCTGGAAACGTTGAGGCGCGTGTGAAAAAGTCCAATTGACATGGTGCAACTCCCTTAATTTGTATTCAGGACAAGCCAGGCACATTCAGTTGCCGGTCAGCGGCGTTCCAGCCGGCTGATTTCACCCTTGGCGGCCTCAAGCGCACTCTGCAACTGGGGTTGCTGGTCCAGTTGTTGTTTGGCAAGGCTCGCCAGATTTTTCATCTGGGCCAGGTCACCGCTGGCAATAGCGCCCTGAATCGGCGCGGCGTACAGCGGCATGATCGGCGGATACGGCAGGATGACCGGGCCGGGTTCCAGCGGCAGCGGATAGGCCCTGGAAGGCACCGACTCGACGAGATGGGCGGGCGCATTGACCTTKACCCAGCGCTGACCATTGAAGTACTCGTAGTTGGCGACGCCTGCTTTCCAGTCGTCACCGACCACCAGATGCAGCTTGAAATTCACGATGGAGTTCGAGCTCGGGCCACCCTGGTTGCCTTGAACGGTGATCAGGATTTTGCTGACGCCGGGTTTCATCACCGTCATGTAGGTGTACGCACCCCAGACATCGGAATGCACATCCAGCGGCGGGTTGGTTGCCTGAGTGATTGCGACAGTACCGCTTACCGTTTGCTCAGGTGTAAACACCAGCAGATTGAGCGCCAGGTTTTGTGCGCCCGGTTGTTGAGTACCAATTTGATAGCAGAGTGGGAATAAACCGACAGACTGTTGAGAAGAACCAGACATAATTATTGCCTCCATTGCAATAGGGGAGCGGAAACAGCAGTTAGTGCTGTTCCAGGCGTGCGACTTCCTTAGCCAACTGCTCGTACGCGCTACTGAGTTCTTTGGGTTCTGGCTTGGATGCATCGCGTTGTTTCAACAACGTTTTCATTTGCGGCAGGTTGCCTGCCTTGATCGCGCTTTGGATGGCCACCCCATAAGGGGGCATGCTATGGCCAGTTGAATTGCTCATAACGATTCCTTCCGTGGTTGTGCGAATACTGCTGTCTTCAGCAGTTTCTGCAGTTAAGCAGGCGTTGATAAATATGCAATGGGCAATGGGCTAGTACGGCTGATAAATTGTTAATATTATTTTATTAATAGCGACGCGTTAGGAAACTGGCTGTTTGTTATCAGGATTGGCGATGAGGGGAAGTGTGTCGGGTTCTTTTCTCATAAGCAGTGCGAGTTCTTATCGCCATTGATAATGAATATGTGTGGTTGTTTAATTTATGGGTAATTAAGTACGATAGTTCCAATAGGAACATCGTTTTATTGCGAGTTTTCAACCTTCCTGAGCGGCGATTCGCCGAATGATCTGCAAGGCTTCTTCGCGCAGCAACGGCTGTTTCATCCGCTCGGCCAGCAACGCCATTTGCCGAGAGTACTCGCAGGCGACCACCGCCTCGACCCGCTCGCCCTTGCACAACAGCGCGATGAACGCGTATTGCTCGGGGTTGCCTTCGAAGACGATCCGGTCCCACTGGTCGGCGTGACCGAGCATCTCGAAGGTCTTGTCGAAGTGATACGTCCAGAAGAACGGCACATCCACGTAGCGTGTTTCAACGCCCAGCATGTTTTGCGCGGCGATCCGCGCCTGCTGCTGCGCCAGGCGCCAGTGCTCGATGCGTGTGGGGAAACCTTGCCATGCAAAGGAGGCGATGTCGCCGGCAGCCCACAATCCAGGCGCAGCGCGCATGCCTTCGTTTACCGGCAGCCCGCCGTCATCGTCCAGCTCAACACCTTCGAGCAGGTCGGTGACCGGGTTGACGCCGATGCCGATCAGCACCAGGTCGGCGGGAAGTCGTTGGCCATTCTCGAGCAGAACGGCCTCGACGTTGTCCTGGCCCTCGAACGCCTTCGGCTGGGTATTGGCATGAAAGACCACGCCGTTGTCTTCGTGCAGAGACAAAATCGCCATGCCGATGCGCTCACCGAACAGCGTGCTGAACGGTGTTTCATGGTGCGCGACCACGCTGACTTCCAGGCCATGGCGGCGCAAGGCCGAAGCCGACTCCAGGCCGATGAAGCTGGCACCGATGATGACCACACGGGTACCGGGTTTTGCGATGTGCAGAATGCGCTCGGCGTCCGCTCGTGAACGCAGCGCCAGGATGTTGTGCAGATGCGCCCCGTCTACCGAAAGCGGCCTGGGTTCGCCGCCACTGGCCAGGAGCGCGGCGTCATAGTCGAAGGTACGCCCGTCACCCAGGGAAACCCTTTTGGCGGCTACGTCGAGACGGATGACCTCACCTTGAACCCGCTCGATGTGCTGTTCGTTGTAAAAGCGTTCATCCAGCAGCGGCGGGGTTTCTTCGACGGACATTTCCCCGGCAAGGACATATTTGCTCAGCACCGTGCGGTCATAGCCGGGGTCCGTTTCGCGATCGATCAACACCAGGCGACCGGCAAAGCCGTGTTCACGCAGGGCGGCTGTTGCCGCTGTGCCCGCAGCGCCTGCACCGACGATCACGAAGCAGCGTGAATCAGGGGCACGATTCACTTCGATGGGGGCAAGGGGCTGGTCGTCCACATGTACATCGCCATCGACGATTTTGACCGGATAGCGGGTCAGCCCATTCAGCGCTGGCGGTTCGCACACTTGACCGTCCTCGACCGTGAACATCGCCTTGTGCCACGGGCAAATCAGCCGACCATTGCAGACAATGCCTTCGTCCAACGGAGCCTGCGCGTGCGGACATTCGCCCTGATAGGCATAGACCCGTTCGCCGGCCCGCAACAGCACGATCTTCAGTGAGCCAATTTCAACGCGAGTACCGCGGTCTTCACGAAGGTCGGTAAAACGGGCGACGTTGTGCAGGGACATGAGCACTCTCCGGGGCGGGGTTTTCCGTTGGCGTCGACAGCGGCGGGAGAGCGTCAGTGAAACTGCGGCCCCGTCTGGCAGGCTCGACCCTTACAGTAAAGCAGTGAAATCGATTGCCCATCGGCACCTGTCCATCGACGCTCCAAGGAATGCTTGCGCTGCGTTACACGCCATGCAAACTGTCGCGACTCCACCTGACTGATGGCCTTTAACATGACGGATAGCAAACCCGACAGACACACTCCAAGCGCCCAGGACATCGTCGCTGCACTCGACCTGGAACCCCATGTGGAAGGCGGTTATTACCGCCGGACCTTTCAGTCTGATCAGCAGCCCATGGTCGAGACCGCAGGTGGTCGGCGTTATGCGATGACCTCGATCTATTACCTGCTGACGGACACGTCTCCCGTTGGCCACTTTCATTTGAACCGATCCGACATCGTTCACTACCACCACCTGGGCGATGCGATTCGATACTTCCTCATTTACCCGGACGGCACATTGAAAACCGTGGAGATGGGCAATGACGTCACTGCCGGGCAGTGCCTGCAATTGCATGTGCCGGGCGGTGTCTGGAAGGCTTCGCAGCTGATGGATGGACCAGCTGCTTACGGCTTGATCAGCGAAGCCGTTTCGCCGGGGTTTGATTTTGCGGATATGCAATTGGGCAGTCGGCACCGGCTCAACGAGCTGTTTCCAGAGCATTCGGCGCTGTTTGAGCGGCTGGCGCGAGAATAAAACAGTAAGACCAGCACCTACTCCGTAGCAGCTGTCGAGCCTGCGAGGCTGCGTTCGGCTGCGTAGCAGTCGTAAAACCCGCCTATACGGTTGATCTGGTCGACCGCGCTGCATGAATTTACGAGTGCTGCGCACTCGAACGCAGCCTCGCAGGCTCGACAGCTGCTACGGACTCGAACGCAGGCTCGGCAGCTGCTACGGGTCATCCGGTCTGCGAGGGGTGAGCAGGGTGTTGCGCTCGTGAAAATTATTCTGTAGTTTTTCATGAAATTATAAAAACATAATTTCATGGGTGCCCGAATGTTTCAGCAGTCCTCGCAGCATGTCGCCAGCTATTACGCCCACAGTTGCGCTGATCGCCTGTTGAACCGAGCCGCTCTGGAAGGTGAACACACAGCCGAGGTGCTGATCATCGGTGCCGGTTTCAGTGGCTTGCATACCGCCTTGCGCCTGGCCTTGGCGGGCAAGCGCGTGACGTTGCTGGAAGCCAGTCGTGTTGCCTGGGCGGCCTCGGGGCGTAATGGTGGGCAGGCGATTCTCGGCTGGTCGTGTGACATGCCGCCTCTGGAGGCTGCGCTGGGTTATGAACGCGCGCGGCGCTTGTGGGACGGCATGCGCTGGGCGGCGCAGGAGTTGCGCGAGTTGCCGGCGCGCCATGGTTTCGACTGCGATTATCGCCCCGGCCACTTGTGGACGTCGGTCATGCCGCGTCGGGTCAGTCTCCTGACCGAGTGGCAACGCGAGGCCAGCCATAAGTGGGGCCACGATGGCCTGCAATTCATAACGCGTGAGCAGTTACCGCAGTGGGTCGCCAGCGAGCGTTATCAGGCGGGGCTCTATGACCCCGAAGGCGGGCATCTGAATCCATTGAAGCTGGCGCTGGGGCTGGCCGCAGCCATCGAACATGCTGGCGGCTGCATCTTTGAGCAAAGCAAAGCGCTGAGCTATCGCGAAGACGGCGATCAGTACCGGGTGACTACCGAGCGCGGGAGCATTCGGGCAAATGTCCTGGTGCTGGCGTGCAACGCCTATCTCGATCAACTCGATCCTGAATTGGCCAGTTGTGTGCTGCCGGTGGGCACTTATCAGGTGGCCACCGCGCCCCTGACCGCCGAGCAAGCCAGCGCGCTGCTGCCGAATAATGTCTGCGTCACCGACAACCAGTTCGTCCTCGATTATTTCCGTCGTACACCGGATAACCGCCTGCTGTTCGGTGGCGGCTGCACCTATCTGGGCGGGATGCCCAAAGACATCGCCGCCGCGACACGGCCCTATCTGGAACGGGTCTTCCCGCAGCTCAAAGGTGTCGAGCTGGAGTTTGCCTGGGGCGGGCATATCGATCTGACCCTCAAGCGCACCCCTGACATTGGCCGGTGTGGCGACCTCTACTGGCTACAGGGTTATTCCGGGCATGGCGTGCTCCCGACATTGGCTGGGGCTCGCGCCGTGTCCGATGCGATTCTCGGTCAGCCGGACGAGCTGGCGTTGTACCAGGGGTTACGTAATGACAGCTTTCCCGGCGGTAAATACCTGGCAGCGCCATTGGAAGCGATCGGCAAGGCCTGGTACCGACTGCGCGACAGCATTTGATGAGTCATCTTCCGGAATTACTGGCATGAACAAGCAAGAAGAAATCGCCGCGCTGGCGATCCTGATCCACGATCTGCGCAAGCACAAGAAATACACCCTCAAGGAATTGGCCGACAAAATCGACCGTTCCGTGGGCTTTCTTTCGCAAGTCGAACGGGGCTTGTCACGACCGACCGTGGCGGACCTGACCGCGATCAGCGAAACCCTCGGCGTGCCAACCACCTATTTTTACAGCCTGCCAAAACCCAAGGTGTTGCCTTGGGTGACCCGCCCGGATGAGCGCCGCACGTTGTACTACGCCAACGGAATTACCGACATTCTGGTCTCGCCGAAGATCAGGGCCTCGTTCTCGATGCTCGAAAGCCAACTGGAGGCCGGCGCCAGCAGTGGCGAGCGGCACTTGAGCGACAGCTCCGAGCAGGGCGGCTACGTCCTGGAAGGCGCATTGACGCTGTGGTTGGGCGATGACGATGAGCCGGTCACCTTGCAGGCCGGCGACAGTTTTCAGCTCGACAGTCACACGCGCTGTCGCTACGGCAACCTCACTGACCAGCTCACGCGAGTGCTTTGGGTTTACACCTGATAACAATAAAAGGAACAACGACGATGGATGCTGCCTGCTCTGATCTGCTGGCTGAGGTTCGTGCTTTTCGCCAACGCTACCCCGAGGTGCGCTATGTCGACCTGATCTCCCTGGACATTCCCGGGCATTTCTACGGCAAGCGCTATCCGATAGAGATGCTCGAAAAAGTGGCTGCCGGCAGCGCCCTCAAGCTGCCGCAGAACTGCGTGTTACTGGGCGTGCAGGGTGGGCTGTTCAAAATCGGCGACTACTGTTTTAACGACGGCGACCCGGATGCTCTGCGGCGCCTGGTGCCAGGCACGCTCAAGCCGGTGAGCTGGGAATCCAAGCCATTGGGTCAGATGCTGATCACCTCGGACGGCACCGAGAAGCCGATCGTCTTCGAGCCCCGCGAGGTCCTCGCGCAGGTGTTGGAACGGTTGCGTGGCAAAGGTATTCATCCGGTAGTGGCGTTCGAGCTGGAGTTTTATCTGTTCGATAAACAGCTGCGCGACGGGCAGCCGCAGTTCCCCCGCGATCAGCTGTCGGACGATGCCGATGATCAACCGAACATGCACATCGAGCGGCTGTCGCGCTTTTCGCCGGTGCTCGATGAAATGGTCGAAGCGGCGAGGGCGCAAGGCATCGATACCACGGTGATCACTGCCGAACTTGGGCCGGGCCAGTTCGAGATCAACTTCGGCCACCTCGATGACGGCCTGCGCGCTGCCGACTGGGCGGCGCTATTTTGCCGTAGCACCCGTGGCGTCGCGCTCAAGCACGGTTACCGCGCCAGCTTCATGGCCAAGCCTTACTTGCAGCATCCGGGCAGCGGCATGCATGTGCATGTCAGCCTCTATGATGCCGAGGGTAAAAACCTGCTGGCCGCCAACCAGCAGCAAGCACTGCGGCATGCGGTGGCCGGCTGCCTGGAGCTGCTGCCGCATTGCATGCCGATATTCGCGCCGAACCAGAACGCCTTCCGGCGTTTGGGCGGTACGGTGAACGCGGCGACACGTGCCAGCTGGGGTTTCGAGGATCGTGATGCGTGTGTGCGGATTCCCGATTCGGATTCGAAAAATCTGCGTATCGAGCATCGCCTGGCAGGCGCGGATGCCAACCCTTATCTGGTGCTGGCAGCGATTCTGGTGGGATTGGAGCAGGGGCTGGAAGCCGGTCGCGAGCCGATCGCAGCACTCAATGAAGACCGCAACAGCGGGATCGATTTCCCGCTGGAAATGCTCGAAGCCGTGCGCGCCATGCAGCATCAGCCACAACTGCGCGAGGGTTTGGGGGCGGAGTTTGTTGATGTGTACTGCGAGAACAAGCGCCAGGACCACCTGGCCTTCCTGCAGGAGATCAGCGCGCGCGAGTACCGCTGGTATCTGTAATAACCGCCGACTCAGTCCCGCGAACTGAGTCGGCGTTTTACCCCGGTTGTTAGCGAAGGAATGCCTGCATGTCGCTGGTCAGCTTCTTCAGTGCCGCCTTGAAGTCGTTGGCTGTCACCTGCTGGCTTGTATTCTCCAACTGTTCACCGAAGACCTTGCGAGCGACTTTAGCCACGGTTTGGCCGTTGCTCGCGTCAACCATCTCAGCTTCGATGTACAACTCGGTGTCTTGGTCGCGGTGACCGGTGGCCGCCTGAGTCGCACCTATCGCAGCTGCGACCGGAACCACTTCATACCATTTCATGCCCTCGTTAGAGGCTGTGACCCCGGTAATCGCGGCGCGTACGATCAGGACTCGCGAACCGGCAGGGGCCGACTGAACGTTTGGCACCACACGGTACTTCTGGCTCAGTGTGCTCTTGGCACTGTCCGTCATGTAGGTTTGCAGCTGATCCAGCGTCTGGCGGTTGACTCGCTCATTGGGCTTGGGGGCCGGGTACAGTTCCAGTTGCTTGAAGGCCACCGTGTTGTAAGCGTTCGGGTTCCAGGAAGGCGTCACCCAACGCATGGCTTTCTCGCCGCTGGGGGTGGTGACTTCTTGCAGGTTGCTGTAGTTGGGAAGAAACCCTGAGTATTGTTCCTTCTGTGTCACTTTTGAGGTGCAACCGCCGAGCAGCAGGCCGGTCAAGGCAACACCGATAAGCAAGTTTCTGGATAGGTGCATATTTTTACTCCATGGGTTGAAACGTTTTATTCAGGTCGCCTTAGTGGTGAGGCCGGCATCATCCGTGTCGACTTTGTGCCTTACTCAACCACAACCCGCCAGAAATCTGGATACTTCGCGAACCAGCGTAGGTACGAATGGCGAAATATCCAGTTGTCATGCTCGTGGACGCATTGCCCCGTGATATCGTCTGCCCGGCTGTGGAGTGCACCCGGTAGGGAGTTATAGAATTTTTTTCTTCCTGTTCTTGACATGCCCGGCGAACACGTACAGAATTGCGTCCATTCCTGATTCAGGAACGAGAAAAACCCTTTAGATATCAAAGGGTTGGAAACAGATAGCAATCCAGTTTCCCTCTCCAGTTTTTATGCGTTTGATGTTGTTTTTAAGGCATCGGACGTTTGGGGCCGAGTAGCAAAATGGTTATGCAGCGGATTGCAAATCCGCCTACGCCGGTTCGATTCCGACCTCGGCCTCCACTATTAAAACCCCGTAGATCAAAGGTCTACGGGGTTTTTTATTGCCTGCGATTTGGTAAGTGTTCCGCAACTTTTTGGATGTGTTCCGCAACCTGCCGGCTTTTTTCGTGGGTAATTGCACTGACTTGACCGCCCGTTTGCATTCGATCTGACCAGTCATTTGCATCGGACTTGACCAGCAGGCTTCGTAACCATGGCCGGCAGAGAACGGCCAGAAGCAGTCACTCAGTGTCTCAGCAAGCTTTCCAGACTAGACGCTACGCCACATCAGCAACACGCAAACCGCGTTCGGTGACTTGCTTGACTGCTTCGATCTTGAATTCTTCGGGGTAACGCTGGTTTCTGATGGCACCTCCCGATGGGCCTAATTATGAGGCTTGGAGGTGTCTACAAAACTAGGGGCGATTCACAACATCAACCCAAAGACAAAAGAAGGCGGATTCATTTAAGCGACAGCGGACTTAAAAAATCAAATAAATCCGTCCCTTTTCGGTCCCGGCAAATGGCTCTAGCGCTTCAATTCAAACCGACTTTGACGGAACGCTCGGACGACCAGGAATCTTGGCCTGACTGCAATATCGRCTCGGCAGGAATTCGGTATTTACCGAATGCGTTGACTACGGCCTGGTCTACGTCAGCGTTGCCCGAACTTTCGACCAATGCGATTTGCGGCACATTCGAACTAGGTTTGCCTTGCACTTGCAGAGTCACCGGTTTACTGGCGCTGCCGTGTTTGATTTGCTTATTTAAGGCAATCTCGATGTCCACTGTCGTGCGATTGAGACTCTTGCGACTGGTATCACTCCAGACCTCGTTGTAGCGCTGGGTCTGTTCAGTCGTCAGCACCAGTCCTTGAGCGCGGATCCGCTGAATGCCCTTCCACGAGACATCGCCGGCATGCTGGCTGGCCTCCACGTAATACATCATTGCCCCGAACAAATCCTGCGAGCCACCGCGGCCCTCCTCCATCAATCTGGCCAATGCGAGTTTACTTTTATCGCTGTCGCTGTTGGTCAGTGCCAACTGATAAAGCCGTCGCGCTTCGACGTCGTTACGCGCTTGCCCGTGGCCATTCTCGGCCATGCGCGCCAGTCTCTCGTTACCGACGCCATCCACGGCGGCGACGGACTCATAGAGCGATCTGGCCTTGCCAAAATCTTGTGGCAGGCCGCCACGACCGAATTCGTACAAACCACCGAGCGTAGTCTTACAGCGCACGTTGCCGTTATCGCTGGCTTTACGAATGTATTGGACCTCGTCTGCAGTGGGGCCTTTAGCTCCCTCAAACAGCATACATTGGACGTTGGCCATACTCTCTTCCAAGGGGCTTGGTGGCCTGGAGGTTTGACACCCTGCGATGAGCCACGTGATTGCCAGTACAACAATTGCCTTTTTCATGTGATGCATCCGTGGAATCGTGTGGGTTTAATCGGCTGATGCGCGAAAAAAATTAAGCAAGATCAAAGGCTACACCAAGGCCTTCAACTGAAGAGGCCAAAAATATCCGGGGTTTCCTCATTTCTACCGAACCGTACCCATGGTGAATTGAGCATTTTTTGAGCATGGCGAAATGCCTCCATCATCACCACTATGTTGAGAGCATGCAGGGACATTGGCTCAATATTATCCTCGGATATAAATTTACCTAATCATCACCAGCTTATCTGCAGGAACGGGGAACCCTCTGCCATCCGACGGACCTCCAGGGGCACGAATGCCTTGTCTATCCCAGCACACGAGGACTGTTCACCAACTGGCAATTCGTGCGCGATGGTCGAAAAATCGAGGTCCGGGTCCATAGTCAGTTGGGGGTAAACAACGCCGCCGCCTTCATCGCTGAAGATCTGGCGCGTTCGTCCATCGCCAGCGGGAAGCTCGCGCGCATCCTTTGATACCCCGTCGCGCCCGATGCATCTCCTGTTCCATACCGACAGGCGACTGCGACTAAGCTGCGTAGCGTTGTGGAACTGGTCACGCGAGAACTTGGACCCGAGAATCTCAACGCTTCACAGATCGCAGGTTCCGAATCTCACCGCTGATAAAGGCGCTAATCGGCCAGTAGCGGCCTTTCACCTGTCGGTATTTCAGAAATAGAATAGCGACAATTCAATAAAATTAGCTATGTCATCTTATACTTCGGAAACATGGTGCTTACCCATAATATCTCTCCACTGGGAGTTCCGATAACTTCAACCGCCTGGAAATTTATAGTTCTTCCGTATTCATCTATTCCTGTACCTATCGCAGTTCTGAAGTTGTGGTAATAGGTATAGACGGGGGCACCGTCGTGGCTCCAGCTGAATGCGCAAGCACCATGATCTACGACATATTTCGCTACGCCACCTAAGCCGCTACTATTGTCCAGAAAGGCAGAGGTGAAATTCGAGCCGCTTTCGCCATTTGGGCCATGCCGGTCATTTATATGAGAGATAACGGGTGCTGTAATGACAGTTATCATAGTTTCATTCGTTCCTGATCGAAGCTTCCCATCAAAGGAAATCACCACAAATAATATGGCGATTATTTCATGTCATACAAAACATACGTTGTGTTCATTGCCTGACTATTAAGGAGGCGCTTGTGGAGCGTAGTACAAATCTTGGCTCAAGCGTGCGGGCGTACACGAAGCCGGCGGGATGCATTGGCCAGGCCGGAATCGCAGCGCGGAGAGTAATGAATAGGTTCTGGTTCTAAAGATACATTCGACCGAGCACTTCGGCGGGAAGTGTCAGGGTATGACTGACCGCTTCTGGCCGATAGCTGCCTTTCGCAATGGGCCGCTTTGGGTCGATTGCTGCCTGTCACCACCGGTAGCAGTGGGCAGCCCTCTCCTGACCATGGTTGTTAAGCGTGCTGGTCTAATTTGATGCACGCGAGTGGTCGGTACCCATGTAATCAGGTGGTCAGCTGGGGAGGGGCAATTTCGCATTTTTCGTGGGGGAGCGCCAACCTTGCACCAGGTTGACGCTAGTTGAAGGGGGGTTACTTCGTGGGTTTTACGATCTCGCCCACTCGTCGATAAACCTTCTTGGTCATCTCTTCTGTGGAGTGCCCCAGTAGTCGGCTGGCGTGTGTCAGTTCGATTTCACTTGCGGCTTTCGGGCGAATGTCCTTGAACTGAAACTGGCGAATGCTGATGGCCAACGCTGTGTCACCGTCGGCGCCAGCCTTGACTGCGGCTTTTTCCCGAGCTTCATCCCAACGGTTGCGCAACATCTGCTGGCTCATCCTGAGTCCGGACGTGTTGGTGATTAGGGTTGAGGTTTTGATACCGTTTAGCGCTCTGCGCTCCTGCAAGTCGTCAATAAAAGTGCTGAGTCCAGATTGGGCGCCGGCGTCTTCCAGACGAATACGCAGGCGCTTCTCGGTTTTGCCTTGCCCGATCATCAGGAAGCCGCTGTTCAAATCAGTGGCCGCAATCTTCAGTACATCTGCTGGGCGCTGCCCGGTCAAATAGGCCAGGTCCATCGCGTCCTTGAGTTCCTGTACGGCCTGGGCGTAGACCGCATCCCACACCGTTTCCCCTGCGTAATAGTCGCGGGGCGTTTCTTTATTACGTCGAACACCAAAGCAGGGGTTGGCGTTGGCCGTCAGGCCCCATTCGCGGGCGATGGTGAACATGTGGGAGAGCAGGGCGATTTCCCTATTGGCCCTGACTTTTGCGGTCCTGGCATCTCGATACTGGGCCACCACTTGGGGCGTTATCGAGTCAATGGGCGCTTTCTCAAATGACTTTCTGAGCTGCTTCAGTTCCTTGCGATTGTCCGATTGGGTACGGGGTTTCTTGCTGGGGATGATTTCCTTTTCATATCTGTCTGTAGTGGTCAACTAATCCCGGACACGACGTTAAGTTTTTCCTCGGCCCGAGCTGGTGCCAACCCACCATTGAATTGGTGAGGCCGAATCCAGTTGTACCGATGCATCAAGAAGTGGCTGATATCGCGCTTGGCTTCTTGAGTCGTTCTGTAGCCCGTGGTCGGTATCCATTCCGTTTTTAGGCTACGGAACACGCGCTCCATTGGCGCGTTGTCCCAGCAATTTCCCCGGCGACTCATGCTCTGGCGCATGCGATAACGCCACAATCGCTGACGAAATAGCCGGCTTGCGTATTGCGACCCCTGATCCGAGTGAAACAGCAGACCCGAAGGCCTGCCACGCTGCTCGTAGGCCATATCCAGGGCCTTGATAACCAGATCGGCGTCCGGCTTTTCCGACAACGCCCAGCCCACCACCCGGCGCGTGCAAAGATCCAGTACGACCGCCAAGTAATGCCATTTCCCCTGGGCCCAAATGTAGGTGATGTCGCCGCACCAGACTTGATTCGGGGCTGGCACATCAAACTCACGGTTCAAGGTATTCGGGATATCGAGTCTTTCTACTGTCGCTCGTTTGTAGGCATGTGAGCCGGGTTGTTTACTGACTAAATCAAGCTCGCGCATCAAGCTGCGCACTTTGAATCGACCAAGTTGTTCACCGTCTTCAAGCATCAGCGACAAGATACTGCGGCTGCCCGCAGCGCTACGACTTTGCGTGAACAACTCGTTCACCCGGCTGCGCAACCGAAGTCGTTCAACATCAGGCGTGCGGCGCCTAACGCGCTGGGCGTATGCGTCGCTGCAAAGGCAAGGTGATGGTCAGCATCAACGACCACCCCGACATCCGGCGTGTGTTTGAGGGCATTCACTTTGAAACCTTGGATATTCGATACACCACCACGAACCAGCGGCAAGGAAAGGCCGAGGTGAGTGGTGAGTTGGTGATCATGAATTGGGAGTCAGAGGCATTGGGAAGGTTGTTCTGATAATGTGGGCTAATTGTATGTAAGAAGCAGAATTCGTAATAACGGGCCGCGTTTTATTGCGAATTAGTAGCGGATATTACTCCAGTCGGGTAGACAGAGTGGTGGTGGAGGACTACTTTTCTTGTAAGTAATATTTGATGTAGGTGCATATCAACATTCTTGCGTTCGCTGCATTGGTGTTACTGTTGAGTGCTCTATAGCCGGGTGTTAAGTTTTTTGTTGAAAGGATACGGAAATCATGAGCACGAAAGATTTATATCTAGTAACGCTGATCAGTGCAGGATTTTTACTCTCGGCTTGTGGGGCACCGACCGTTCGCTACTCTGCGATTGATGATGGCAATGAGTCTTCTTTAGTTGATACGACAAAATTTTATCTGCAAGGCTCGTGGATTTCCTTAACTAAGGCCCCCATAAAAGCTGCTGCAGTTTCAGGGGGCGATAATTCATCAGCACATACGTTGGGCTTACGAACGGCGTCTATTGTGGCCCCCAGCGATCTCTCGAGTGTCAGTGCAGTTGTACTTCCAGCTCCTGTGACTGATGTTTTGTATGCCGTTCAGCCAGAAAATAACCTTTTTCGTACAACCTCGCTTACGGTCACCTATTTTGATAACTCGTTGCTTTTAAAAAAAGTAGGGATTGAGTACAAAAATAAAACAGTACAGGCGATTCAGGCTGTTGGCGGAGTGGTGACCGCCGCTTCAGCAGTGCTTGCTGCGCCCTTAGCTTCTCCTCCATCAAATGGGAAGCTGTCCTTGCCCGTGATTCTGGATGTGACAGAACCGGTATGGTGCAAGTTGAACGATATTCCTAATCAGGGAGGCGGAGCGAAATGGCAATATCAAGTTGTACCTGTGGGTAATGAATGTGATAGCGGAAAGATTAAAGATGGCAAGGCGATTATCAGGTCGCGCGGAACGGTAGCAAGAGGTGACTACTTTGGAGCTTTGTCGAGCAAACATACTTTTGTGACATCAAGTTGCCGGGATGTAATCCTGGAAATTTTTTCCCCTGATAAAAAAGTAACTGCCAATTATCCACTCGTAATAGCCGACCCCAATTGGCTGTATACGTATGTTATGCCGGAAAAAGGGGCTATAACATTGCATTCGATATGCGGCGCGGACGTGTCTTCGGAGTCGGATTCTTCCAACGATTTTGTTGCATTTCAGGCTATGCAGGAGATTTTTAAACAAGCAAAAGCAATTAAAGATGCTAAGAAATAAAAAAATAAAGTCTGAGTAGGGTGGCTTTCATGTGAGTAATCGATTAAGGGGCGGGTGATGTATGACCAGAGTAATACTTTCCGCAGTAGCATTATTAATTCTATCTTGTAGTGCAGTTGCCCACGATATAAAGGGGCTAGCTCACGACGATCAACGATTGACAACTGAGCAAGCCGTTCCTGGCGCCGCATCACTTGGGGATCGAGTGAGCACCCTCCCTTCCAGCGCTTTCGCTGCGTTACAGTCCTCTGTAAGTCAATCGAAAAGTGCAATCTCGCCGATTCGACTTCATGGTTTAGTAATACGCCAATTGGCGTGGCCGACAAATTCGACATTGCGCGTTTGTTTTTATGATGGTGCTGCCGCAGCGCGTGCAGCGGTCGCTGCTGTTGCGAGGGAATGGACACACTATGGAAACGTAAACTTTGATTTTGGAGTAGGTCCAGGCTATAGAACATGTCAATCTGGCGATAATGTATCCATGCGCGTTTCCTTTAATGCGTCAGGATATTGGTCATTGATTGGAACGCAATCTATAGTGCATGCAAAAAATAATGAAGTTACGATGAGTTTAGAGAAATTAGATGAGCTTGATTTTGCAAGTGATGAGTTTAAAGATACCGTGCTGCACGAGTTTGGGCATGCTCTAGGGTTCCACCATGAACATCAGCAGCCATTTGCAATATGTGAGCCTCAGTTCGATAAAGAGGCAATAAAGGCGATGTATGGTTGGAGTGATGCGGAAATTGTAACAAATTTTGCTGGTTTGAAAGTTTCTCGTGTGAGTAATCTGGGGAATAATTTTTTTACGGGACAAAATCCTCAGTTCGGAGAGCTGGATTTTACAGCTTATGATAATAAAAGCATAATGCATTACAGTTTGCCCTCCAGTGTGTTCAAGGCACCGCCGGGAAGTTGTTATATAGCACAGAATCATGGGCTTTCAGATAAGGATAAGGCTATCATGGGGCTAGCTTATCCAAATTTGAAAGGCTCTGACGTCCGCGCTAGCGATAATGCTATGGTTCGGCAGTTGCAAGGTAACTTGAGGGATTCAAGTCAGATCAGATCATTGGACTTGTTTATAAAGTAGTTCCGTGTTTTTTTGTCACGAAGCAGGGCTGGTTTGCCAATGCTGACGAATCAGCTCAAATTACGGGATGCAAATTTTTTGTGAGCAGTATTGATTCAACACCCTGGTTCCTTACGTTACCCACCGCCTGACTGACCCTAAACCACTCGAATGTTTCCGACGGTTCGCCTTGATGCAGTGCCATTTGCTCGGCTCGCTCCTTGGGTGTGTCTGGGTCCAGCCATTCACGGGCTAACTCCGGTGAAAGCACGACTGGTCGCCGGTCGTGAATGTCCACCATGCCGCCGGCACTATCGGCGGTAATGATTACAAACCCGTCATGCTCGCCATGCCCTTCGTCGCTGTCGGGAAATTGGCCGATGGCCGCACATATGATCGGCGCACCATCCCGGCGACGGATGAGGTAAGGCCGCTTCTTCGGTCCGCCTTCATCGACCCATTCAAACCAGTTGTCGATGGGGGCTATGGCTCGGTGTGGCCAGATCGCCCGGAAGAATGCTCCTTGCGCGACTTTCTCAGCCCTGGCGTTGATCGGCGCGGCGCGATCCTTCGCCCAATGCGGTCGCCATCCCCAGCGCACCCGGTCAGCGTGCAGGGTGTTACCTTCGAGGTGAAGCAGGGCCACCTGAGTCGACGGCGCCACGTTGTACCGCTCGAGCGGCTGACCGCCGACGGTGTTGACCAGAGCATTGGGCATGCTCAGCGCGGCAACGAAGTCGTGGATTCCCCGGTACTGTGAAAGTCTTCCGCACATTGGCGAGCCCTCCAGTAGAACCAGCAAGTTTAGTTGTCTGGGAGGCGGGTATACGGGTCGATTCCTGTGAGTTCGAAAATTTTAGCGTAGAGATCGCTGATCAGCCTGTCCTTCGCGGCCAGCTGCCAATTACTCTTTGTCTCGATTGAGGTCTTATCACGCTTGGTGTTTGACAGTTCTGCTTGTGTGCGACTCAGCTCTGCCCTGAGGTGGTCGCGCTCGTTGGACACGTCCGTGTGCATCTGCACCAGGCCGAAGATGTCCTCGCGGGCTTTGCGCAGTTGCAGGGTCAGCTCCTGGATCTCGTTTTCCAGCATGCGGTTGTAGTGGGAGATAGTTTCCAGTTCGATCGGGCATCCAAGCCAGTCGGTGGTGTCTTCGATGTCGGGGGGATTCACGGTAGGTGCCTTTACTGCGTGCTGTTTGGATATACAGTAATCGGGGCGTGACGGTCGGGCGAGGGTGGGGCGACGAGCTGTAGGGTTTTGGGTGGTGTACGGTCGGTAGTACGCAGCGAAAAGGGGGGGCTCTTCGCTGACGCCTCAGCAATCGAATGACCATGCATGGCTCATGGCTACCATTCAAGCCCATATGCCAGAGCGGGTATCCTTCGCTACCAGCATGGACATGGAACGCAGGGAATTCGGAGTATAAGCACCCGCATATCCCGCTAACGTCATTCTGCCCGGCCTCAGGCCGGAATTCCCAAGGACGAATCAAGGACGATGCATGATTTCTTCTGCCCGACTGGGCGATAAACACACCTGCCCATTGCCTGGGCACGGTACCACCCCTATTGCTTCTGCCAGCGCTGATACCAACATCAACTTCATGGGGGCTGCCCGTGTTGGTGACACCTGTGGTTGTGGCGCAGTGATTACGACAGGATTCCCATCCATTGTGGTGAACGGCCGTCCCATGGCTCACTTGGGAAGCCCAACCAGTCACGGCGGAACCATCATCACCGGGTCAGGCGATGTAGGTGGTGGGTTCGTCTTTGGTGGTAGTGTCGGAGCTGCAATCATCAACTTCGCCAAGCTCGGAGCAATACGCCCGAACGGGACAGTGGATGATGAAAAGATGGCCACGCTGTTGGCTGATCCGAAGCTCACAGAGAAAGCCACTGCTGCGCATGCGTTGATAGACCCCAACGCACCGAAGAAGACTGTACCGAAAAAGGTTGATCCGAAAGAAGCTGAGGCTAAAACACCGACTGCAGTTGCCTGCCTACATCCTGACCGGATGGCAGAGCTAGCGGCTTACATCGCAGGTGAAATGAACCGCAACATCAAGCACCCGTCAGTCGTGAAGATGAAAAAGCTCAACAGCTTCGATGCCGCAGCCGAATACGGCAAGTTTCAAAAGCTACCTTGGTACGCCCGTCTATCACCCCCCAACTTTGAAGCCATGGCGCTTGGGAACAAAGGTGCAGCACTGGCACTGTGGACAGAGCGTGTTGGCCAGAACAGGCCATGGGATCACAAGCCCAAGATAGGCGAACAGTTCGGCGGAGCATGGCAGAAACAGGGTAAGTTTGATTACTTCTACGACATTTGGTCGAACGTCCACTACGGGTATGTGGGGATGGCAGGTGGTCTTTCCGAAGGCATCTTGCTGGATGGGGCAGGGGTTGAACAGATTGCTTCAGACTCAATCCGCAAAGTTCAGAAGTGGAAAGAAAGACCTGGTCCGCACCGCTCGGCAGACATTGAAGGGATGCGAGCGTGGGATGATGTCGCGGATAGGACATCAATCAGCATCGGTGTGAAGCTGTACAGGCTGCACCCAAACGGAGGTATTACCGCGAAGATGGTCATGGACGAAGTGTTAGCAGTGAAGCCAGCAGGCTGGGGGGATGGCATCCGTGACCACGCTTGTAAGTAAACCCAAATCTAGGTACGTCTGGCGTGGTCTGATTGTGTTGGCACTCGCGCCCATTGCCTTCTGGTACTTCGCTACGCCACAGGTGAGTTTTCATTTCTCGAAGGACGGCCAAGGACGTCTTGGCTACATACTGAATGTCCAACACGACATATCCAAAGGCGAGATTTACCCCGGCGAAGTAACCGGTGGCCCCGGTCACATTTTCCCGAGCAAGAAGTTTTTCATGGAGTTCGACTGGAACAACGCTGGCAAGTCGCACTGTATCCGCGTCAAACCGAAATGGCCTGATACAGACATCTACATCGGGCCAGACGGTGAGCTTGATAGCTTCACCGATAGCCGCAGCATTGAGCCGTGTGGGCCATTTCCGACTGAGTGAGAAGGACCGATATTTTTCAGTCCCGGCCTGTATAGCTCTGCTTAGTTAGAAAAGGTTTAGGGCAAAATTAGGGCAGATTCGGGGCGCAATCGCGCTACGCGCTGTTCAAAGCTACGCCACGGAAACGAAACTGATCAGGCCTGATCTTGATCCTGCGCTGACTGCTTGGTGCGTAAACGGCGACCCCAAAAAGCTTTGAACTTTCCAAGTGCGATACTGCATTGCGGCTTCACCGCGGCAACGCCTTTACCAAACTTCAGTGCCAAGGCCAGCACCAACACAAACGGCCAGAGATTCAATTGGAAACTATAGAATCTCGGATCAACGGAGGTCTTGGCTTTTTCTATGGTTTGATTGAAGTTTTGGATGCGTTGCTGTGTAGTGAGTTTTTTATCCGTCCACTCGTTCAGCTGCTTGAGCTCACTATTAGGAGTTGCTAGGCAGGGGGTCAGTCCAGTGAGTATGAGCGTCGCATTATTGACTTGCACGCTCTCCATCTCTTTGACGAAGGCTCCCGTGTCGTAATGGCTGTACACCGCCTGATCGAGCATCTGCAACTCGGCCAGGCTTTTGCTTTTGATGGCCTCATTGGCACGATTGACTTCATAGGTTGCGCCAAGGCCCAGATTTTGTTGAGAGAGTGCCTTGTAGCTCCCGATCAGTTCGCGAGTGGTAGTCGAAGGCAATACGCGTGATTTTTCAATCTCCAGCAGCATGGACTCCGCAGCATTGCAGGTGCTTAACAGACGCTTTTCCATTGGCCGGTCAGCGCCAGTACTAGCGGTCTTGATAAAGGTCTCGATCATTGGTGAAAGTCTTTTCGCCGCCTCACAGGCGGGTGTTGGACTGACCTTGGCGCAGACGGCGGCGAGCTGCGGGATGGTCTCCATCAGGGCGATATAGCTTTTGTACAGCTCTGCATCGATATCGACGTGGACGCGGGGTTGATTGGCGAGGGTCAGTGTCAGTTCCTTTTGCAGCAGCTCCTTATTTTGTATCGCCTCGATTGCTTGCCGCTGACCGTTGCTGTTGTGAAACAGCAGGATGATTCCTATCGCTGCGAATGGGTAATACAGGCAATCGACCCATGCCCATAGGTTTGCTTTGTGGCGCCAGAGACCCGAGGAACCTGCAATAAGGAAAGCGATTGCGGTGTATAAGAGCAGTACCTGCATTGATGCATCTCGATTGTGTAGGAAGGTGAACGGGCAACATCGGCCAAAAGAGATGGCACTTTAGCATTGCTGCGTTCGAGTGCGTATTGGGCCGCTCCTGATCGATGCGTTGAAGCACGTCGACGGTGCGTTCGCGGTAGAAAGTCTTGGCATTTTTACTTCGGGCGATGATGGTCTTTTCATCGGGCCTGCACTTCTTGAAAGGGGCAGGAGGGGCAGGCGATGAGCAGAATACTAACGGTTGAGGGGAGAGAGGAGAGAGGCCGAGAATGTAGCAAAAAACCGTTCCGCAACCCAAAACTGGACCCTTGAAGGACGTGGTCTACAGGCCGTTAAAAATCAGTAGCTTGCGGAACGCATGCCATGCTAACCTGTTGATCTACTTAGCTTTGTGGGTGGATTGCAAATCCGCCTACGCCGGTTCGATTCCGACCTCGGCCTCCACTATAAATAGCTCCGTAGATCACTGATTTACGGAGCTTTTTTATTTGCAGTAGACGGCAAGATTTTGTCTTGGATTTGACGTCAGCGAACTTGCTTAGAGGGGAAGGGGTGTATATATTTCTTCCCCTGCTGCACCGCACCAAAAAGGATTGATCGTTAATTCGATCGTTCTTGAACGCTTCACCGCGCTACCGCCCGAATGGCGAAACTGGTAGACGCATGGGACTTAAAATCCCCCGCTCGTAAGGGCGTGCCGGTTCGATTCCGGCTTCGGGCACCATATATATCAAGGGTTTGCTAGCGAAAGCTAAGCAAGCCCTTGTTCGTTTCTGGTCCGCAATTCACTTGGTGGGTGAGAGCTTCTTGCCTACTCAGTTTCGATTCTACTGCCCCGTCATGACAACAGTCGTATGAGCCAGGCGCACAAGTGAAAGGGCGTGGGGATATTTCCTGAGCCTATAAGGGCAGGGCAAAAGGTTATTAGACGTGCCGAAGCCACTTTGTTAAAAAAATAGTGCATGGCACGCTGTCGGCGTGCCCATGCATCTCCATTTGGCTAAATGGAAATCGCCCAACATTGAGTTGGGCAATGATCAATGAGTCTGATTGCCGATACAGGGAAAAGTAGCTGCGACTTTGGCCAACTGCTCGCGCACCCGTGCATTGGGCTCATTGATCCCTCTTCTTTTCGGCCGCTTGACCCTTTCGCCCAAACAAACCTTCTCGTCGCTCGTGGGGCCGACAAACACATTCGCTGTACGCCTCCTTGTTGATTGGCGCACCCGTGGTGCTGACTGACAGGTTTCGATTCAGTGGAGTGGGGGCTTCAGTAACCGGGCGTTTTGAACCTCCTCAATGTGAGGGCATCAAACGACTATAACGTCAGGCATGGGCCTGCCCGGAGATGATCAAATGAAACGTACAACGGCTTTGATTTTTGTGGTGGCGGCAGCGTTGTTACTTGGCGGTTGCTGGCCGTATTGGCATGACCGTGACGGTCGCGGACATGATCGTGGGCGTTACTACGGTGACAATTATCAGGCACAAGAGTATCGCCCTGCATGAGTTCGATGTAGCAGAGCCAGGATAGATTCGTGTCGAGCCCGGCAGTTCAACTGACTGCCGGCAGGAGGGCGTCGTATAGCAAATAACAGCGGGTGGAGTGAATCCGGAGAAGAAAGCAGTCTCTACCGGGGGTACGTCGAAAGGAAAAGCCCGACACGAGATCGGGCTTGAACGTGCACGTCAACTCAACCGTTTAATCGTGTTTGTACTTATTCTTGTATTTATGATGGTGTTTACCGTTGTAACCTCTGCCCTCTGAGCCACGATTGCGGTTATCGTCGGACAGGTTATTGCCGAGTGCGCCGCCCGCGGCGCCGCCGAGGCCTGCGCCAATGGTGGAGCCGGTTGAGCCACCCAACTGATGACCAACGACCGAACCACCCGCCGACCCGAGCCCACCGCCGATCGCTGCGTTGGTTTTGTTGCCCCTCGGCGCAGCGACAGCGCTGCCTGCAGCTCCTCCTACACCCGCGCCGATCGCTGCACCGGTGCTTCCGCCCATTTGCTGACCAACTATGTTGCCCAGTGCGCCGCCAAGGCCTCCGCCAACGGCTGCGGTGCCATCTCCAGCGGCCATTGCTCCTTGTGTGATCAGGGCACCAAGAGCAAGGGTAAGCAGTGTGATTCGCATGCTGTGCACCTCAATAAGTAGTTTTTGTGTTCAGACTGCTATTTTGACTATTGAGCATTTCGAAACGTGCGTTGTTGCTTCCGGTCGCCAAGCTGCTCTCGTCAGTGCATTGATGATAGAGAGAGCACTAGAACTGTAGAGGGCGCGGTAAAGCCAAAGTTCGACTGCGATAGTGGCACGTTGTCGAGAGTTTACACAGGAGCAAAAAAACAGCCCGTACGCGGTGAGCTCTTTAGTGCGGGTTACTCGACTAACAACCAACAGAGGGATGCCGCAATGACTGAGCGCCATATGATCCACTCGGAAACGCTTTCGAACGGACGCAAGATCGAGGTCAAGGCCAAGATTCTCAGGGACGGCTCGTTGCAGATGTTCATCGGTGTTTACCAGCCTGACGGTACGGTCCTTTTTGAGGACCACGACCCAAAACCGCATCTGCTGGACATGGAAGACGCTCTGGACTGGGGGATCGAAATCGCGCGACGCACGGGTAACGCCCCTGAAGCCAGTCAGGCTTGATAATCACCGGACCTGTTTTTTGCTGTACCACCGCTCACTAATGAATCATTAATCTGCTTGATGGTCGTATCTATGGGTGAACGCTCTGCGAACTAAACTGGCGGGTAGCGACACTCCTTCTCCGTAGTACTGACCCTTGCTTTTAGGATGTTCATATGAAGCGCACAGCGATAATGATCCTGGCCATTTCAAGCTCTCTCCTGCTGGGAGGCTGCTGGCCTTACTGGGAAGATGGAGACGGGTACGGTCGAGATCACGACCGTGGTCGAGAGTATCACCGTCGTTATGATCGCCACGATGACCGCGGATACGAGCGTCGTGACAATGATCAGGGCGAAGGTCGTTACCACAAACGTGATCATGACGACAGAGACGACTGACGCTTGAGGCCTGGTCGAAACGAGGAAAGGTCATGCAGATTCTGACAGCAAGGATGGTACGGCCCGTCAGCCAATGGCTGATGGCGGCGGGTATCGGCCTGATCGCGATGATGACCAATGTGCAGGCTCAAACCTCACCTCAAGCCACTCAAGAAATAAAGAGCCTGCTGGATTTTGTCGAGCACAGTGAGTGTCGGTTCGTGCGTAACGGAAGCGAATATCCGGGCTCCCAGGCTCGGGCGCATCTGGAGAAAAAGCTGAACTATCTCGAAGGCAAGAACATGATCGGCAGTACAGAAGACTTCATCGATCTGGCAGCCACTAAAAGCAGCATGAGTGGCATCCTCTATGAAGTGCGATGTCCATCAGGTGTACAACCTGCAAGCCTCTGGCTGAAGACCGAGCTACAGAGGCTGCGCCAAGTTCATTGAGTCGGTTTGAAATCGAGAAAGCCCAGTATGATGCTGGGCTTTCTCGTATCCGGGCGTCGTACGGGTGGATTGGATCGGTCGATCTGTCACTTCGAGGCTATTCTGTGATTTCAAGCCAAGGGCACAGTGACGCATGGGGCGACCAGAGTGAATAAATCCCGACTTTCGATGTAGAAACAGTAGTGCGCGTTGCTCCGATGAGAGGTCCCTTCCTGGTCTGAAGGTTCTTATGACGCCCCACACGCAGCCAGGGAGGGTGGGTCGTGGTGGCATTGGAAAAGTGGCGATTATGGACACGAGAGTCAGACTGGCGAGCGGCGAAGAGGCAGAAGACTTTTTCGTGCAAACACTGGAGCAGGCTGTCGATGCCGTGGTGGTCATTGATGACCAGAACAACGTGGTGTTTTTCAATGCGGCTGCCGAACAGTTTTGGGGGTGTTCCCGTGTAGAAATACTGGGAAGCAACGTCAATACATTGGTTCCTCACGCCATACGCCCCCACCATGACGGTTATGTCGGCGCAAACCGGGAGACCGGGGTCAACAAGATCGTAGGCGCTAGCCGGGATGTCCATATCGCGCGCAAGGATGGTGAGGAGCGCTGGGGCGCGATGTCAATCTCGAAAATTACCTTGCAGGGCCGAATCCTGTATGCGGCCTTCGTCAAGGATGTGACACCGACGCGCTTGAAAGATATCGAACACCGGTTGCTGTCGATGTCGGTCAATATCACCAGCTCTGCCACTTGTATTGTCGACGCCGATGCACGCCTTATCTATGTCAATGACGGGCTTATTCGATTGCTTGGGTATTCCCGTGAGGAGGTCATCGGACGGTCGCCCCTGATGTTCTTTGTCTCCGATATTCAGGCCGAAACGCGTGCGCAAGCGGTGCTCGAAAGAGTCCTGCGTGGTGAGCCCAGTGAGGCCAGCGCACTGATCAGCAAGCGTAATGGTCAACGGTTGTGGGTGCATATCTCGTCGACCCCCGTGTTCGATGCTCAAGGGAAGGTCGATAACATCGTCATCGTGCTGACCGACATAACCCGGTCCAAGCTGCACGAGGTGTTACAGGACAAGGTGATAGGGGCTCTTTTGAAAGAGCAGTCTTTGGAAAGCGTATTGACCCTGATGTGTCAGGAGATCGAACGCATCGCACCCGAAGTCATTGTTTCGATCCTGAGCGTGGACCCGGAGGGTTTTCTGCACCCGTTGGCCAGTCCTGGTTTGCCGACCGATTACTCCAGAGCGATCGAGGGATTACCGATAGGTCCTGTTGCCGGGTCTTGCGGGACAGCGGCCTACAGGGGCGAACCGGTTCTGGTGACGGATATCATCCACGATCCGCTCTGGGCGGATTACAAGTCTCTGGCCGAAAAGTCGGGTTTGCGAGCGTGCTGGTCTATTCCTGTGCGCAACGGCGCAGGGCGGATCGCTGCCACCTTTGCACTCTATTTCAGGGAATGTCGCGGTCCCGATACCTTGCATGCTCACCTGGTGACGGCGGGAACGCACCTGTGCATGTTGGCGCTCGAGCGGGAAGAGGCGCGTGAGTCCATTCGAAAAATGGCGTTTTATGATGCATTGACCGGCTTGCCCAATCGCAGTTTTTTGCTTGCACAGGCGGACCGGGCCATAGCCGAAGTTGCTCAAGAGCAGGCCGGGTTGGCGGTGCTGTTTGTCGACCTGGACCGCTTCAAGCAGGTCAATGATGCGCTGGGGCATGCTTCGGGCGACGAGTTGTTGCAAGTCATGGCGCAACGGTTACGCAGTGTGCTCCGGGAGTCGGACATTGTCGGGCGGTTATCCGGCGATGAGTTCGTTCTGGTACTTCCAAGGATGAATGCCACGCAGGTCACGACCTTTCTCGAGCGGCTGAAGATGACCCTGAGTACTGCGGCCAATATAGCCGGCACCTCCGTGGTCCTGTCGGCCAGTATCGGTATAAGCATGTTTCCAGTTGACGGGCAGGATATGGAAAGCCTGCTGCATTGTGCCGATATTGCGATGTACCAGGCTAAACGTACCGGCCGTGGCAGCTTCAGTTTTTTTCTCGAAGAGATGAACAAGATCGCTCAGGAACGTTTGATACTTGAGACGGCGTTGCGTGTGACCCTGGCTGACAACGCTCTTCACCTGGTTTATCAGCCGCAAGTCGATTTGAGGAACGGGCGTCTTGTCGGCGTAGAGGCGCTGGCACGCTGGGAACACCCAACACTGGGCAGTATCTCGCCAATGCGATTCATACCCTTGGCCGAGGAGTGCGGGTTAATCAATGAGTTGAGCCAATGGGTGTTGCAAGAGGCCTGCGGGCAATTGGCGCAGTGGCGCCGACAAGGATTCGTGGTCCCATCCATGTCGATCAATCTGTCACCGATCAACTTTCACAATCTGAATCTGGTGGGGCTGATCGACGAGCAATTGCGTCGATGTAAATTGCAGCCCGCCGATTTGTGCGTGGAGGTGACGGAAGGTGTATTGCTTTGCAACAGCCCTGGTTCAGAGCAAGCCATCCAGGATCTGCATGCCTTGGGTGTACGTCTGGCGATCGATGACTTTGGCACGGGTTATTCCAGCCTGGGGTACTTGCGGCGGTTGCCGATCAGCGAACTGAAACTGGACAAGAGTTTTGTTGATGACCTGGAGCACGATGCCTCCTGCCGCGCATTAAGCGAGTCTGTCATCGGTATTGGTAAGGGGCTTTCCTTGCATGTTGTCGCGGAAGGCATTGAGCACGCTGCCCAGCGTGACATTCTCAGATCGCAAGGTTATGAGGTCGGACAGGGATATTTCTTCTCTGTTCCATTGTCTTCCGGGGCGTTCATGCAATGGATGTTGAGCGGCTCGAGCGGGCGATAAACGGCGTAGAAATATTCCTGGCCAGCCACGGCAGTCGGTCAGGTCCTCATCCCTGACATCTATACTCTTTGTCATGCATTCAGCCATGGGATCCCGATCCCGGGACCTGTTCTGTTCACTCGCTGGTGATAAAGCCTTGGCCTGGATTTACGAGGGCTCAACATGCGGATTTTGATAGGGGTTGCAGCCTTTTTATTCATTTCAGGGTGCATGACTTCTCCAGTTCCAGCGGAAAAAGCCGCTCAGGTTCCAGGTGATCGGGTTTTTGCATTTCAGCAACCCATCGGGGGAGATAGCGGGACTATTTTTGTGACGCGTGATGGTGGCTTGCTAGGTTCGGCCTGCTACATCGGTGTTTACGTGAACGGTGATTTTGTTGCGAGAGTGGGGCCCGGCGAAGGAGCAAGATTTTTCACCAAGCCCGGGGAAGTCTTTGTCGGCGCAGGAGAAGACCTGAAGGGTAACGGCCTGTGTTCGTTAGGCATTTCCTTACGCGAGGTGGTAACGACCATGGATGCCGGAGAGGTCAGGCATTTTCGAATTTACGGTGATGCGAGCGAGGGCATTTCAATAGCGCCAAGCTCTCGCTGAAGTAGTGGAATACAAGATGCGACCTTTAAAAAAGTGTGGTTATTTAAGGGCTTAGGGGATTATTTGTGTAAAAAAAAGATGTAAATATCTTGTTACATGTCCAGTGGTGGGCTATTATCGCGTCCGTGTTCACCTACCACGGTTTACGCATTTTTAAGCCCCAAGCGTCCATCAGCTGCTTGGGCTTTTTTTTGCCTGAAATTTGTCGCTGGCGGGTACTGGTTTTGAACATGGAGCGTTTCTAAACTTCTAATACGTATCGACCGCAGGGCGTACGAGAGGTGAGCCATGAAGACCGATCCGCAAGCACCAGGTACTAGAAAACCAGCTGAGCCGAGCCGCTCGAGTGAAGCACGCCAGGACCGCAACGAGCCCCAACCAGATAATCCGAAAAAGTGGAAGGATGTTCAAAGCGCGGTCGAGAGCGAGCTGGAAACACTGCACGATAAAGCCAGGCCCCTCTAAGTGGGCTCGCCAGCGAGTACAAGCCATGCATCTCACCGTCGGGTGAGATGCATGGCTTGTGCATCAGGCAATCAGATCTACTTTACCGCTGGCCAGGCGATAGACGCCCCCGACGATTTTCAATGTGCCCTTGCTCAGCGCTTCAGTCAGTACGGGTGAGGCTTTCTTGAGGTTGTTTACCGCGTCTTTGACGTTTTGCACCGTCGCGTTCTCGAGAAGATTTCCCGGATCCTTGAGTACCTTCTCGATAGAGGGCCTGAGTGCGTCAGTCAGTTTCTGGATTTGGCCGGGGAAAACCGCGTTGTCCTTTGCTGCCTTGATGCCCGCATTGAGGGCGCCGCAGTCTTCATGCCCCAGCACCAGAATCAGTGGTGCGCCGAGCACCAGGACCGAATATTCCAGGCTTGCCATGCCTTCCTCTGTGACGAAGTTGCCCGCGACACGCACCGCAAAAAGGTCGCCGCGGGCCGTGTCGAACGCATATTCGGGGGCGATGCGTGAATCAGCGCAACTCAAGACTGCTACGAACGGGTTCTGGCCGGTGACCAAGGCTTCACGCTCGGCCTTGAAGTCGTGCGTCTTTGAGGTGCCGTTGATATATCGCTTGTTACCGTTGATCAGTCGTTGAAGGGCCTTGTCGGGGCTGATCGCATTTTGTGGTTTTGGAGGCGAGGCCTTTTTCTCGGCGGCCTGGGCGATGCTGTCAGGCAGCACACCGGCAAGCAGCAGGGCGCTGGCGCCTAGTCCTGCAAGCCGGAGAAAACGACGCCGTCCGTCTGCCTCCGGCGCGGAGCTTGAATCACAGGATTCACACATGGTTTGTGTACTCGGTATTTGGGTGGGAGTGGCTCGCTATCAAGGGCTAATACTTCCGGGAACCTTCAGCACTTCTGCGTTGGAGTCTAGATGGTTTGCCGGAGCCCGTTTCAGGGGGGGGCGCGATTACAACGTGCGAAACACCTAGCACTTTGAGATTAATCCGTTCGCTTTTGCAGGGGGCAGCTAACCTGTAAAGGTTAGGTAACACTCCCGCACACTATCTCCCCATGGACGGAATGCCATGTTTCCTCTTCTCGAGCTTTGCCAGATTGTGGAGTCCGGTTTCTATCCACTCTCATGCACCTGCACGGTGGATCCCGACGGATCGTTGAGGGTCAAGATTGTCGATCCCGAATCCGGACGCGTTAAACTACTGATCGCTGGCGTGTCGACATCGACGCTGTCCAGCGTCCGGGAGATCGCCAACTTTATCGGTGAGCTGCGTACTGAATTGGAAGCCGGGCGCAGAGCGTTCGCAGGCTGATCCCGCGATCAGGTCAAGTCGCAGTCCGATGATTGGACTTCTGCCGAATGATCTGGCGGCAGGTTCGATTCGCCGCGCAAGCGAGGTGGCAAATCTGGGAGTTGCATCCAGTGCACAAGAGGGTTATCAAGTCTTTTGCAGTGGAAACGATTTTCAGAGCGTCGCATCGAGTGATGCATGACGCGGAGGGAATTGCCATGTTACTCAACAAACCCGAGCACGAACTGCGCAGCGATTTCCAGAACCTTGCATCTGATATGCGATGGTCGGCAGTGGAGCTCAAAGCCATAGCCGAGCGGCTGAGACAGACAGGTAATGAGGTCGATGCCCAGTCACTGCTGAAGACGTGTCAGGTGTTGGAGACCGCCGAAGAACGGCTGGCCCTCTACGCGAGCGAAGTGAAGGCTCATCGTATACACCTTGAATAAGCCTGGGCCGCCATTGCAGCTCGCTCAGGGCTGCCAGTTTGGCTCTGCGGCAGCATTGCAGATTTTTCGGAACAATGGAGATTTCCAGGCGTCTCACATGAGGTTGCCGCACAGAGTCGGGAGATATACCCAGTTGAAGGAAAGGTTATCAAGTCTTGCAGTTGTCACGTTAATGGCAATTGGTGGCATTTCGTTGCTGTTCGTTGCTAAATACTGCATTGAATACTTCGTAGGCCCCATTGCTGAATCATTGATCGATCTCGCGCTCGTCCTCTCGGGCTATGTACTGTTCTTTCTTCTTGAACCCATTCGCAAGTCGGTCAGTAAAAAATGGAGCAAAGGAGGGGAGCGGAAAAAGATACAGCACGGGAGTATGAGGGGGCGTTGATAAGGTGCTGGCTTCCGTGGGGGCTATGATATTTCCGTAACCATGACAACCCTTTCACGAAGTCTTCACCCTTACCAGCCTAGATTGACCTGACTCCTTTGAGATATCCCCTTCAAGCCCGCCCGCATGCGGGCTTTTTTTCGTCCTCAATATTGTCCATTCGTCGACAGGCTCTCCAATGAGTCTCTATTTATTACTTTTGCCGAGGCCTGACAAATTCGATAAAGTTAACCATTAGGTCAGCTTTTCGGCTTTTCAGCCCTTCGTATCGTCAGGAGGGCTCCTGAGACCAGAGATTTCCCTGTACACCATAACGACATGGGCGGAATTCATAACCGTCCAGAGGATGATCCATGTCCAACCGTGATATATCCCGGCGCTCCTTCCTGCAGGGCGGGTTGATCGCTGGCGTCAGTGTGACGCTGACCCCGCTCAGCTCCCAGGCGCTGGCTGCCTTGATGGAAAACAGCGTGACCGTGCCGTCCGAGCAATGGCTCGGCAACAACGGCAAGGCACGCATGCGCAATGACTCATTGTCCAAGGTCTGCGGCAGCAAGGTATTTGCCCGCGACATCCGGGCCAAGGACATGCCGGGCTGGCCGCAGCAACAAGGCCACGCGATGCTGCTCAAAACCATTCGCGCCGACCGCATTTATGACGGATTCGACCTGTCGTTGCTGGGTGCCGAATTGCAGCCTGATCGCATCGTCACCGCTGAAGACCTGGACAAGGACGGCATCGTTTTCCCTGAAGACCACGCGCCCGATCCGCTGCTGCCAACCGGCAAGGTGCCGATGTTCATCGGCCACCCGGTAGCGATCCTGATCTGGAACGACTTCGAGCGTTTCCGCCAGGCCAAGAACATGCTCAAGTTCAACGACAAAGCGATTCGCTATGGCGCCAAGGCGCCGTTTTACACGCGCGATCCTTATGGCAGTTTCCGTTACGTGCGGGTCGGTGGGGCGACCTCGGCAGATGAAGATGAATTCGCCAGCCTGAAGGACTCGATCCTGTTCCCGATGATTCGCGAACGGCGTCCGGTGTGGAACGCCCAGCCGAACCTGCATGGCAACCTGACCGAGCGCGGTCTGTTTTACGCCGATCGCATGAAGCAGCAACTGGAAAACCCGCCAGAAGGCTGGATGGTTTTCGACGAGCGCTACAAGACGCCGTCGATTGAACCGGCTGCAATGGAACCGGACAACGGCAACGGTTGGTACGACCCGGCGACCAGGACCCTGCATTTTGTCGTCGCGACCCAGTGTCCGCTGGAGGCTGCGACCGAAACCGCGAAGATGATCGCGCCGTCGCGGTTTGGCTTGAGCACGCTGAACATGCACCCTGGCTACACCGTCGGCTACGGCTCCAAAGACCACAACATCTTTGTCTACTATGCGGCTTTGGCGGCGTTGTATGGCGGCGGTATGCCGGTGCGTCTGGCCAACGACCGTTACGAGCAGTTCCAGAGTGGTATCAAGCGTCATCCGTTCGACATTCGCTACCAGTTGGCCGTCGATAAGCAGGATCACACTTTCAAGATTTTCCGCGCGGACATGAGCGTCGACGGTGGTGGGCGGATCAACTACAGCCCTTCGGTGGCGGCGGTCGGTGCGACAGCCGCACAGTCGATTTACTACATGCCGCAGAACGACCTGCAAGTGACCGCGTACCATTCGCGTGGTGTTGAAGCCGGCTCCATGCGGGGTTACGGCACCCTGCAAAGCATGGCCGCCACCGAAATGATGGTGGACGAAATTGCCGATCGTCTGGGCATTGATGCCATCGACCTGCGCAAGAAAAACGTGCTGCTGTCCGGGATGAAAAACACCCAGGGCGCGGTGCCGGCCGGTGCGTTGCGCCTGCATGAAATTCTCGAAAAAGCGGCTGGCAACGAGCTCTGGAAAAACCGTCACGGGTTGAAAAAACAAGAGGACGCCAAGGACCCGGACAACTGGTACGGGATCGGCTTCGCCATTTGCCAGAAAGACTTCGGCACCGGTTCCGAAGCACCAATGGCCAGTATCGAATTCACCGCTGACGGGCATATCACGCTGCGCCATATCGGCATCGAGATTGGCACCGGCATGTCCACTTCCCAGGCCTTGGTGGTCGCCGATTTCCTCGGCAACCCGGCCAGTGAAGTGAAGACCGGCGAAACCGAATGGAAAGAGCTGCAGCTGACCAGCAGCGGCAACCCCTACCTCATGAGCCAGGCCGAGCAGGATGCGATGCTGCGCAACCCGCGCTGGGTCGGCAAGATCGCCTCGGCATCATCGGCGACCAACTCTGCCTATTACTTCAGCCATGCGACCCGTGAAGCGGCGCGAGTGTTGTTCAATCACGGCCTGTGGCCGGCCGCCGTCGAAATCTGGCGTCAGGGGCCGTTCGGTGGTCAGGCCAACCCGTATGTAGTGCGCCGCGAAGATGCCCATTGGGTGGACGGCAAACTGACCGCCAACGGCATGGAACCGCTACCATTTGCGGTGCTCGCCAAACGTGCCCACGAGCGTGGTCTGGTGACTGGCGCGACGGTGCACGGTTTCAACCGCTGGAGCTGGGCCGAGGCCGAGTACAGCATCAATGGCGTGCGCGAGCGGTTGCCGCTCGATGGACTCGCCGTGAAGTATGGCGACGGTGCGCCGAACGCGATCAAGGCGCAGATGAACAGCGCCGGTTTCCACCTGCTGGATCGGCAGAACATTGCCTACCCGGCGACCCAGTTGAACAACGCGGCGGTGACCTATTACAGCCCCGTGGCGACGCTGGTTGAACTGAAAGTGAACAAGGGCTCGGGCGAGGTGAAGGTCCTCAACCATCACTCCTGGCTTGAATGTGGCCGGGTGTTGGTGCCAGAACTGGTCAAGGGCCAGATCGAGGGCGGGATCGCCATGGGCATCGGCCACGCGCTGCTGGAAGAGATGCCGCTGTACGAAGGTGGACCGGGGGAGGGTGACTGGAACTTCAACCGTTACCGTTTGCCGCGCGCCAAGGACGTCGCGGTCTGGACGCAGACCGCGGAAATCCTCCCGCCATTGTCGCCGAGCGACCCGTCCAAGGGCATTGCCGAAGTGGTGATGATTCCGGTGGTGGGCGCCATCGCCAACGCCGTGGCCCATGCAATTGGCAAACGGGTCCGTGACCTGCCTATCACTCCAGCGCGCATCAAGGAGGCCCTCAATGGCTAACCGTCCGCTTCAAATGACCCTCAACGGTCAATCCGTCGGTCCCGTCGAGGTCCCTGATGATCTGCCGATGATCGATTATCTGCACGAATACCGAAACCTCACCGGCTCGCGCCTGGGCTGCGGCCAGGGCATTTGTCACGCCTGCGTGGTGATTGTCGACAACCCCGACGGCACTAGCGAGGAAGTACGCACCTGCATTACCGGCGCGCATTACTTCGAGGGCAAGAAAGTCCGCACCATCGAAGGCCATGCGAGCCGCGATGAAAGCGGCAAGGTCACCGAGCTGACCCCGATTCAGCAACGCTTCGTCGACGAGTTCGCCTTCCAGTGCAGCTATTGCGCCCCGGGCTTCGTCAACGCTGCGACCGTACTGGTGGAAAAACTCCAGCGTCAGCCGATCAGCAAAAGCCAACTGGAAGCGGTCATCGAAGACAGCCTCGGCCACCACATTTGTCGCTGCACCGGCTACGTGCGCTATTACAGCGCCACGCGCAACGTGCTGACCGATCTCGGCCTGGTCAAGGAGGGTTGAGCATGAAGCGACTACTTTCCAGCCTTGGCACGGCGGTTGGCCTGGCTGTTTCGCTGATGGCGATCCAGCAGGCCCAGGCGGCCGATCAGCAGCAGATCAAGCGCGGTGAATACCTGGCGCGGGCGGCGGACTGCATGGCTTGCCACACCGCGCCCGGTGGCGCGCCTTATGCGGGCGGCCTGCCGATCGTGTCACCGTTCGGCACCATATATGGCACCAATATCACCCCGGACAAGGACCACGGGATCGGTCTGTACAGCGACGACGAATTCTTCGCTGCGCTGACCGAAGGCAAGCGTCGTGATGGCGCCAACCTGTACCCGGCGATGCCGTACACCTCGTATCACCTGATGCCGCGTGAAGACTCCGACGCCATTCACGCGTACCTGCAGACGGTCGCGCCGATCAACCGTGCTGCACCGGTCACCCGCCTGAGCTTTCCGTTCAACGTACGTTTGGGGTTGATGGGCTGGAACATGCTCTACGGCAAGGACGTGAAGCTGGCGCCGGCTGACGGCAAAAGTGAGGAGTGGAAACGCGGCCAGTACCTGGTCGACGTGCTCGGCCACTGTGGCGAATGCCATACGCCGCGTGGTTTGCCCGGCGCGATGCAACAGGACAAGCGCATGACGGGTGGCCTGCTCAATGGCTACCTGGCGCCCAGCTTGCTCGCCAACGATCTGGCGGCACGCGGCTGGACGCATCAGGACCTGAGTTCTTTCCTCAAGCACGGCATGAGCGCTCAGGGTACGATGTTCAACGAGATGTTCCCGGTGTTCCATAACAGCACCCAGAACCTCAATGACCCGGACCTGGCGTCCATGGCGACTTTCCTGCTCGGCGACCCGCCACCGCAAGTGCGGGTGTTGAGCGAAGTGCCGTTGGACAAAATGACCGAAAGCGCCCGGCGCGGCCGTCAGGATTACCTGAACGTTTGCGCCGGTTGCCATGGCGTCAACGGCGAGGGCAAGCCGCACATCGCGGTGGCGATGCAAGGCAACACCACGTTGCGCCTGGAAGATCCGCGCAACCTGTTGCGGGTGATTGAAGACGGAATTGGCGAGCAAAAATTTGCCGGCTTCGAGCGCATGCAACCGATGCCGGGTTTTGCCGACAAGTTGAGCAATCAACAAATGACGGACCTGATCAGCTATTTGCGTCAGGCTTGGGGCGGTCAACCGGCTGATCTGCTGATCGGCCAGATCGAGCAATTGAAGGCAGATGCTCCCATTGAGCACAAGGCACACTGATATGCAGCATCTTGACCTGCAAGTGGTTCGGCGAGCGTTGGCCTGGTCCAGCGCTGGCCAGCGTGTATGGCTCTGCAGCGTGCTCGGCACCTACGGCTCGGCGCCTCGTGCGCCAGGCTCGATGTTGGCGGTCAACGCCAGCGGGCAATGGATTGGCTCGTTGTCGGGCGGCTGCGTCGAGGACGACTTTCTGGCGCGCATGGCCGAAGGGGCGTTTCTCGACGCCGTTTCGGTGGTGCGTTACGGCGAGGGCGATGATCCGCGTTCCACGATAAAACTGCCCTGCGGCGGGTTACTCGACGTGCTGGTGGAAAAGCTTGAGCCCGAGTGCGAGGTGCAAGCCCATCTGCGCGAACTGGAGTCCGCGTTGCTGGGGCAGCGCCGTTTGATTCGCGAAGTGAATCTKGCCAGCGGTGCACGCAGTCTACTGGTTGACCGTGAACACGGGCCGCGTATCGAACGGGAAATCGACCGGGTGCGTGTGCGTGTCGGTGCGGCCCAACGCTTGTTGCTCGCCGGTTATTCCAGCGTGTCCCAAGCGTGTGCCGAGTTTGCGGTGGGGCTGGGTTTCGAAGTGATTCTGTGTGATCCGCGTGATGAGGTCCTCGAAGGGGTGGTCCTTGAGAACGTCGAAATTCGTCGCGAGTTGCCGTCGATGTTCATCGCCAAGGGTGGTTGCCACAGCGATACCGCCGTGGTGGCGCTGACCCACGATCCGCGCATCGACGACCTGGCCATGATGGAAGCGGTGCGCACCGAGGCGTTTTACATCGGTGTGATGGGCTCGATGCAAACCTCGCAAAAGCGCTTTGAGCGTTTACGGCGTATCGGTGGTTTGGGAGAGGCTGAACTGGCGCGTATTCACGCGCCGATCGGGCTCAATCTGGGCAGCAAGACACCCGCGGAAATCGCCTTGGCAGTGCTCGCCGATATCCTGCGTATTCGCAGCGGTATCGCTCGGGATCAACTCTGAAAAACAGCGTGTCGGCGTGCTGCCGATCCCTGGCGAGTCCCGGCTTCAGCGTATGAGCCGGGACTTGCTTAGCGGAATCGAGGCAGTGGCCGGTCGACAGGTTTGAGTGATGTCAGCGCGTTCTGAATCAGCGGGGCATCTTTCTCGATGTCTTGCAGACGGTCGCGAATTTTCATCGCGGTGGGGTGGCCGCCATGGATGTCGACCCAGTCGGCGATTTCCTTGCAGGCAGCCGCCAGACGCGCCTGACGTGAGTCGAGCAGGGTCAGCAAGGTAGTGATGGACTCTTTTTCGGACATGAGAAACACCTCCGTATCAGAGAAGCTTTTGATCGAGCAACAAAACGCTCGCCGGGCGCGAGCGTTTGCCGATGGGGGTGCCGATCCTTCAGCTGGAATCAGTATAGACCCGCAATGCCAATGGCAGCGGAGCCGCGTGCAGCCTGGGTTTCAGACTTTGCGCGAGACCCGCGAGCTGGCGGCATTGAGCCGTCGGCACTCCTTCATGGCATCTTCCATACGCTCATAACCGTCACCGATAAAACCACCGCCGGTGCGCGTATCGGCGATCCGGTACCAGACCGCCGCTATCGTCTGCTGATGAGACACTTCACCCGCACGGCGACCCTGAGCGGTGGTCTTGTTGCAACGTTTCACAACGAATATGTCTTCCATGGCGTCACCGACGCTCCAGTTGTGTACACATCAACTATAGAAGCAAGTTGAAAAGGTGCAAAAGCGGTCTGTGCTGTTCGTCGCCTTACGCGAGGACCGCCACCGCCTTGATTTGCGCCCACAACTGCTGGCCGGGGTGCAGTTGCAAGTGATCGCGGGAATAGCGGGTGATGCGCGCGAGTAACGGTGTTCCGGCAGCGTCCAGGCGTACCAGCACATGGGCGGCGTTGTCCGCGGAAATTTCGCTGGTCACCGTCACTGGCAAGCGGTTGAGGATGCTGCTGAGTTCACCGCCCTGAAGACTCAGGCTGACATCGCGAGCCTGGACTTTGACGCGCAACAACTTGCCAACGGCCATAGGTGAATGCGCGACCCGCACATTCAATTGGCTGTGGGGCAGTTGCAGGGTCAGCAGTTGATAATGGGCGTCGTAGTCTGTCACCTGACCCTCGATCACCACGCCGGCATCGTCGCCCAAGGCCAGCGGCAGGTCGAGCCGCGCCAGCGTTTCGCCGATGGGCCCGCTCGCCAGGGCTTTGCCGTAGCTCAGCAGGACAATGTGGTCAGCCAGCCGAGCGACTTCATCCTGCGAATGACTGACGTACAACACCGGGATTTCCAGTTCGTCGTGCAGCCGTTCGAGGTACGGCAGGATTTCGCTTTTGCGCTGTGAGTCCAGCGCTGCCAGTGGTTCGTCCATCAACAGCAGTTTCGGGCTGGTGAGCAACGCCCGGGCGATGCCGACCCGTTGGCGCTCGCCGCCCGAGAGGTGTTGTGGATGACGGTCGAGCAAGTGGCTGATTCCCAGCAGTTCGGTGGCGTGGGCCATGTCGACCCGGCGTTGCTTGTGTGGAATGCGCCGCAGGCCAAACTCCAGGTTGGCCAGCACCGACAGATGGGGAAACAGGCTGGCCTCCTGAAAAACATAACCCAGTGCCCGTTTGTGCGGGGCGACAAAGAGCTTTTTGCTGCTGTCCTGCCAGACTTCGTCATTGATCTGGATAAAGCCTTGCTCGGCCTTTTCCAGGCCGGCGATGCAGCGCAGGCAGGTGGTTTTACCCGAGCCGGAATGACCGTACAGCGCCGTCACGCCGCGACCGGGCAGGTGCAGGTCGACGTCCAGGGAAAAATCCGGGTAGCTCAGTTTCAGCCGAGCGTGAATCGTTGAGGTCATCGATCAGCTCCAGCCGGCTTTGGTTTTGCGGCTGGAGTACAGCGCCAGCAATACCAAAAACGAGAACACCAGCATCGCCCCGGCCAGCCAATGGGCCTGGGCATATTCCATGGCTTCGACATGATCGTAGATCTGCACCGACACCACGCGGGTTCTGTCCGGGATATTGCCACCGATCATCAGCACCACGCCGAACTCACCCACAGTGTGGGCGAAGCCGAGAATGGCCGCAGTGATAAAGCCTGGCCTGGCCAGCGGCAAGATCACGTTGAAAAAAGTGTCCCAGGGGTTGGCGCGCAAGGTGGCGGCCACCTCCAGCGGACGCGGGCCAATCGCCGAGAAGGCGTTCTGCAGTGGCTGGACGACAAAGGGCATCGAGTAGATAACCGAACCGATCACCAGCCCTGCAAAACTGAACGTCAGCGTGCCCAGCCCCAGTGCTTGGGTGAACTGGCCGATGACCCCGTTAGGGCCGAGGGTCATCAGTAAATAGAAGCCGATCACCGTCGGCGGCAGCACCAGGGGCAGGGCGACGATAGCGCCGATGGGCCCGCGCAGCCAGGAGCGGGTACGCGACAGCCACAACGCAATCGGAGTGCCGATAACCAGCAGGATGGCCGTCGTCAGGGACGCCAGCTTGAGGGTCAGCCAGATGGCGGAAAGGTCGGCACTCGATAGCGTCATTTAGAGTTGGTAACCGTAGGACTTGATGACGGCAGCGGCTTTAGGCCCTTTGAGGTAAGCAACCAGTGCCTTGGCGGCAGGGTTGTCTTTGCCTCTGTTGAGGATCACTGCGTCTTGTTTGATCGGGTCGTGCATGTCGGCTGGAACGATCCACGCCGAACCGCCGGTGACTTTGCCGTCTTTATAGATCTGCGACAAGGCGACGAAACCTATTTCCGCATTGCCGGTGGAGACGAACTGGTAGGCCTGCGTGATGTTCTGGCCTTCGACGATCTTGCCCTTGACCTTGTCGGTCAGGCCCAGTTTAGCCAATACCTGGGTGGCCGCGAGACCGTAAGGGGCGGCTTTCGGGTTGGCGATCGACAGGTGCTGATAGGTGTTGTCGCTGAGCACTTTGCCTTTGGCGTCAACGTAACCGTCCTTGGCCGACCACAGTGCCAGGGTGCCGATGGCGTAGGTGAAACGCGAACCTTTGACCGTGTCGCCTTCGCTCTCGAGTTTTTGCGGGGTGCTGTCGTCAGCCGACAGGAGCACTTCGAACGGCGCACCGTTTTTGATCTGGGTGTAGAACTGGCCCGTGGCGCCATAGGCGGCGACCAGTTTGTGCCCGGTGTCTTTTTCGAAGTCGGCGGCAATCGCCTGGATCGGTGCGGTGAAATTGGCCGCGACCGCAACCTGGACTTCATCGGCGTGGGCTGAGCCAAGCACGAACACGGCGAGCAAGGATGCCAGGCAAGTGGGGGCAAAACGTGAGGCACGAATAGACATGAAGCGGCTCCGGGGTTGGCAGGTGCAGTGGGCAGTTTTTATTGGGGAGTGGACTGCACCGGTGCGAAAGGATGAAACGCTATATAGGTGAATATATAGCGAATTGCCGACAAACGGAACGTATCAAATACCACGCAATGAGCCGATACGCACTCGGCCCCCCGTTACCCCCGTTACCCCCGTTACCCCCGTTACCCCCGTTACCCCCGTTACCTCGTACCCCGTACCTCGTAGCAGCTGCCGAGCCTGCGAGGCTACGTTCGAGGCGGGCCGCGTTCGGACGAAGTCCTCGCAAATCCTGCAAACGCGGTTTGCCTGAAAGAACGCATGGCCTGATTCAGCGACTGCTGCGCAGCCGAACGCAGCCTCGCAGGCTCGACAGCTGCTACGGGGCCGAACGCAGCCTCGCGGGCTCGGCAGCTACGGGCTTTTTGATCGTTACCACGCAAAGCATGGGAACGATCAAATGGTGTTTAGCGACGCGCCATCAAGGCCAGCGCCTCGTCCGCCAGACGCCGGGTCAACTCAGCGGTCGGTAATTCAATCCCAAGCCGCAGCGCTTGTCCGGCCCAGAGGTTGCTGAAGTCCGCCTCATCCTTGGCGCGTAGCGGCATCAGTGCACCGCCCGCCAGCGGGAAGGCCGGAGCTTGCGGGCTGATCGGGCCGAGTTCGCGCATGACCCGATTGAGAATCCCCCGTGCAGCCCGCCCGGTGAAAATATTGGTCAGCGCCGTCTCGCTTTCCTTGGCGCTGCGCAAGGCCCTGTGATGGGAGGCGCTGACCTTGGCTTCTGGAGTAAACAGGTAGGCAGTGCCCAGTTGCACCGCCGAGGCACCCAAGGCGAAGGCGGCGACGATTCCGCGCGCATCGCCGATCCCGCCTGCGGCGATCACCGGTACGCTGACGGCATCGACGATCTGTGGCACCAGCGCAAAGGTGCCGACCTGACTGTTCAGGTCATCACTGAGAAACATCCCGCGATGGCCTCCGGCCTCGTAACCCATGGCGATAATCGCATCGCAGCCATGCTGTTCCAGCCAGATCGCCTCATCGACGGTGGTCGCCGAGGACAGGACCTTCGCGCCAGTGGCTTTGACCCGATCGAGCAGGGACTTTTCCGGTAGGCCGAAGTGAAAACTCACCACCTGCGGACGGAACTCTTCGACCACCGCGCAGGCGGCGGCATCGAACGGTGCACGATTGGAAACCGGTGTCGGTGCGTCGAAGTCAGCGCCCAACTCGCGGTAATAGGGCTCCAGCAGGTTTTTCCATTGCTGAGCGCGTTGCTCGTCGGCCACCGGTGGTTGATGACAGAAAAAATTCACGTTGAATGGGCGCTCGCTGTGTTGCCGGATCGCCTTCAGTTCTTCGCGCAACTGTTGGACGCTGAGCATGGCCGCGGGCATTGAGCCCAGGGCGCCGGCGTTGCTGGCCGCAATGACCATGGCCGATCCGGTAGCGCCGGCCATGGGAGCCTGGATAATCGGTAATTCGATGCCGAGCAGATCAAGAATACGGGTGTCAGGCCACTGGTTCATCGCAACGTCTTCCTCATGACAAGAGTCGGTTATGTAGCAGGAGTCAGCGTCAAAAGACCAGTGGCCATTAGGCGCAGATGCCGAGTGCAATAAAGCGTAGCCTCCGGTTGTGCCGGCGCTCGGGCCAATGCATTGTGGCCGCTTGTAGTGGATGTTAATCGTTAACGACGGAGGAACTGTTCCATGGATTTGAAGCAACTTGAGGTTTCACCATTCCGCGTATCAGGATTGCGTGTACGTACGTTTAACAGCGCCGAGCAGCAGGCAGCTACCGCCAGAATCGGTCCGATGTGGCAGCGATTTTTTGCCGAAGGGCTGTTTGACAAGATTGCCAATAAGAAGCCGGACTCACCGGCTTACGGGGTGTACTCCCACTATGAGTCCGATGCCTCGGGGGCTTTCGACGTGACAGCCGGGGTGGCGGTCAATGAAGCTGCTCCCGGTTATGAAACCATTGAGGTGCAGGGCGGCCAGTACCTGGTTTTCGAAGCGAAGGGGGCGATGCCCGGCAGTGTCATCGAGGCGTGGGGCAGGGTCTGGGCGTACTTTGAGGCCAACCCGCAGGTCAAACGCCGATTTGCCACCGACTTCGAGGCCTATACCGGCCCTGAGTCAGTGGCCGTGTATATCGGCATTTTCTGAGATTGGGTTTCACGCGCAAGCAGTTGACGCTTGCGTTCCACCCCCCAGCGGTAGCCCGAGACATCGCCATCGCTGCGTACCACCCGATGGCAGGGAATGGCCACCGCGAGGTTGTTGGCACCGCAAGCCTGGGCCACGGCACGGAAGGCTTTTGGCGCGCCGATGCGCTGGGCAATTTCGGCGTAGCTGGCGGTGCTGCCCGCCGGAATATCGCGTAGCGCCATCCACACCCGCTCCTGAAACGCCGTGCCGCGCACATCCAGCGGCAGGTCCAGGCCAAGCGCCGGGGCTTCGATGAAACCCACCACCTTGGCAATCAACTGCTCGAACTCATGGTCGGCGCCAATCAGGTTGGCCTGACGGAACCGGTCTTGCAGGTCGCAGACCAGCGCATGGGGATCATCCCCCAAGAGGATCGCGCACACCCCGCGTTGACTCTGCGCCACCAGAATCGCCCCTAATGAACATTGGCCAACGGCAAACCTGATGTCGGTGTTCTGGCCCGCGGCGCGATAGTCGCTGGGCTTCATGCCGAGCAGGTGATCGGCGGACTCGTAAAAGCGACTGTTGGAATTGAAACCTGCCTCATACAGCGCGTCGGTCACCGAACCGGCGACCTCCAGGCGTTCACGAACCCTGCGTGAACGTTGTGCAGTGGCATATCCCTTGGGCGTCAGGCCAGTGACAGCCTTGAACACCCGGTGAAAGTGGAAAGCGCTCATTCGCGCGGTCTCTGCCAGTTCGTTCAGGCTGGGCAATGTCTCGGCAGCCTCGATTTGCCGACAGGCTGCGGCGACCAGTGCGGCGTGTTGCTCGGCGAGATGAGTCTGGTCTGTTGCCGCGCGTTTGCTCGGGCGATAACCGGCCGCCTGAGCCTGTTCCTCGTTGTCGAAAAACTCGACGTTTTCCGGTTTCGGCAATCGCGCCAGGCTGCTGGGGCGGCAGTAGATCCCGGTGGTTTTCACCGCGTAGACAAACTGACCGTCAGCGCGCGGGTCGCGCGCCAGCACCGCGGACCAACGGGGATCTTGTTCTGTGGTGGGTTTGGCAGTGGTCATGGGGGATACCGGTAGAAGGTTTATTCATACGGAGCCTAGCGAGTGTGGGCGGTGAGGACACTCCGGCGCTTGCGGTCAAATTCCGGGTTTTATCCCGCCGTGCGGAACGTGAAGTTGATCCGCTGTCCGCCCAGTCGTGGGTGATGACCGTCCTTGAGCGGCAGCACGCCGTGATAACGCAAGCGATCCACGCCGCCCCAGACCACGATGTCACCGTGAAACAGCGGCACTCGCAGGTGTGTGTCGCCGCGCTTGAAGCCGCCGAACAGGAACATCGCCGGCAGACCGAGGGACACCGAAACAATCGGCGGATCGTAGGACCGTTCATCCTTGTCCTGATGCAGCGACATCTTGGCGCCCGGCAGGTATCGGTTGATCAGGCAGGCATCGGGCTCAAAGTGATGGAAACCGGCTGCTCGTGCGGCAACCTGTGCCATTTCCCGAAAGATCTCGGGCATCTCCGGCCAGGGCTGGCCGCTGACGGGATCGATGCGAGTGTAGCGATAGCCACTGCGATCGGTGGTCCAGCCCAGCGTGCCACAACTGCTCAAGCCGACCGACATGGTGAAACCGCCGGGGGTGACCATCTGCCGAAACGGTGCGGCCCGTAGAATCTTCTCCAGCAGCGGCAACAATTGCTCCACCCAGGGCAGGGCAAAACCCCGGAGTACGAAAGACTGTTCGCCGATTTGCTCGGTCCTGGCCGGTTGCCGGTCTTCATCGGCAAACAGCTCGAAGGTGGTTGGAGGCATCGCTTTACTGCGCATCGTGAAAGATCACTCCAAGGGTATGCCGTTTGCCGCTGTGCAGGCGACTGACACCGTGGCGCAGGTTCACCCGGTAATCGCCGCGAACACCTTTGACCGGGCGCTGATGCACGGCAAAAATCAGCGCATCGCCTTTATCGAGGCTCATCACCATGGGCCGTGATTGCATCCGTGGGCGCTGCTCGGTGAGCACGAACTCGCCGCCGGTAAAGTCTTCGCCGGGAGCGGACAGCAGAATCGCCACTTGCAGCGGGAACACATGCTCGCCATACAGATCCTGATGCAAACAGTTGTAGTCCTGCGGACCATATTGCAGCAACAGCGGCGTAGGGCGCTCCTGTCCCGCGTCATGACAACGTTGCAGGAAGGCTGCGTGTTCCGTGGGAAAGCGGCCGGGCAAGCCCATCCGTTCATTCCAGCGATTGGCCAGCGGGACAAGCCTTGAGTAGAGCGTGCCGCGCAGGCAAGCAACGATATCCGGCAGCGGGTACCTGAAATACCGGTACTCGCCGCGCCCGAAACCATGCCGGGCCATTATCACGTGCGAGCGGAAAAGCGCAGGCTGAGCGTAGAGCGCGCTGAGGTCTGCGCATTGCTCGGGGTTGAGCAGTCCTTTGATTGTCGCGCAGCCGTCCCGGTCGAGGTCTTGCTCCAGGGAAGGCCAATCCAGTGCATTGATGCGCGAGGCCAGAGGCTGTTCGCCCATTGCACGGACACCGTCGATATAACGCGCTACTGAGGTGTTGTGCGGCAAAGAAATGGACATGTCCGGCTCCTGAACTCAAGGTTGAGGTGTGCCAGTCTGGGGAGTACGAAGGCGGGCGACACTCCGGTGCTTGCGGTCTAACTCCGGAGTGGTTGTGCCAGGGGTTACAGCGCTTTGCTGACCTTTATATCGCTGATCCCGGACAAGTCGCCGTGAATCGCTTGAAGTGCCGCTCTGGCTTCTTCTTCGGTGCCGGTTTCAAGCTGGGCGAACTCGAAGCGGCGTTCTTCGTTAAGCTTGTATTTGATGACGTATTTAGTCGTTTGGGCCACGGTCGTACCTGTCTGTCGCAGTGCGGGCCGAGGTCTCAGCTGAGTTTCGAGCTGGACCGGCGGATGATTTTGATCGAGTGGGTCAGGGTCGGTTTGCGGGTCACGCTGATCGGCCGGCGGTTGACGGTGTCGATGGTGATGTTCCAGAAACCGGTGCTTGGCGCGGTGATTTTCGCCGGGAAGGTGTCGAACGCGCCGCCGTGGTAGGTGTGGCGGCCGCCATTCTTGAAGCTGCGAAAATTGGCGTCGTTCATCAGGCGGATGTTGCACATTTGGGAGCATTGAATGACGACGATGTCATCTTCATTGAGGTGCTCGCGCTGGTGGATAAATTTCATGGGGGCGCCTCCAGAAGGGCTTTTTCTACAAAATCAAAACGATAGCATGGGCGATGGCGCAGTTTATCAGCCCGAACGGTTTATTATCGGGCTACCGCGAGGTGCTTTGACAATTAAAAACAGCTATTCAGGTTTTTATGGGTGATAAAGCAGCGGTCTCCGGAGAAAAACAGTATTTGCGCTGTCGGAGGGTCTTTAAGGGAGGATTCGTATGAAGCGGGGTGTTTTGGTACTGGTGTTGGCGATGAGTGGTTGCGCGACTGTCTCGGACATTAGTCAGACGCTGCCGACCATGAATGTGATCTCGGGGAAAAAACCTCAAGCGTACGCCGACTGCGTGGCCAAGCATTTGGCCAGTACCCGAGGGGCTGTGCAAATGGAGCCCTACAACAAGGACGGCGTCCGGGTCATTGTTCCAGGAAAACTGTCTGCGAGTCCGTCTGCGGTGTTTGACATCGAAGAACGATCCAGCGGGAGTAGCATCAAGCTCCACGAAAGCATGTCCAATGTGCCAATTCGGCCCGGAGATGTGCAGGATGCGGCCAACAAATGCATTTCTGGCTCATAGTTTTTTGGCGATTCCCTCTCGCTCGCTGAATTTGAAATTGGCTGATTGACCGTATCGTCCGATAAACTGTCGCCAATCAGCAGGAGTGCCGTCCAGCCTCGGGCTTGGACGGCACTGTCATTTCTGGAGTGGTCAATGAAGCGAGAGCAAGTAAGAGAGCGGCATGCAGAGGGGCTCATTTCTGCGACGCATGTGATTCAAAACCCGGCAAACTCCGGGGAATGGATTGTGTTCTTCAAGAAAAGTGCAGGGCGCAGCTATTTCCTGGTGGATGAAAATGATGAGGTCGAATCATTCGCTCGGCTGGATGATCTGATCGAGACCGTACGCGGGCTCGGGATCAAATTCGCCGAAATTCACATGTAACGGCCATAGCGTCTTGCCGGTTACTTGCACACCACTACAACGCTGCGGCTCTTGTAGTTGCCAACGTCGACGCCCAGGGTCTTGTCGCTTTCCTTGGTGGCTGGCGTGCCACCGGTGCCAATGATCCGATAGCCGGTTCCAGCGCAGGAATCTTCAGCCATTTGATAACATTTGGCCCAGGAGTTGGCTTCACCCGAGCAGTCGATCGACAGGCCTTGCTCGCCGTTATTCAGATAGGTTTTGGACGCAGTGGCGCAACCGCTCAAGGCCAACACCGCAATCAGAGCCAGATATTTTTTCATGTGAGGGTCGTCATCGAGTGAACAGTGTGTAAGGGCGTGAGTCGCCCTGCAGCGAGATGCTATAGCGAACAACCATTGCGGTACAGACAAACACAAAAAAGCCCTGCGCGTTTGCAGGGCTCTTTCGAGCGGCGGTGTTACTCAGACTTGGCGCCGCGCCGCTTGGGGGCAGGCGGGGTGTCTTGCAGCACCGAGGCCACTTCAATCGCCAATGCCTCTGTGGGGAAAGGCCCAGCGATGTTTTCGCCGCTGACGCTGTCGACCCACCACTGGCCATCTTTGGCTTGATTGATCAGGTAACCGTTTACGCTTTTTGCTGCCGACATCTATCTGCCTCGTTGGCTGGTTCAATCGCGCAATGATAACTGGAAAAGCCCCCCGGTGCGTTCACTGGTCTAAAGTGAAGTCTTTGCGTTGTTCCGTCCGTCTTGGCCTGGAGGCTAATCTGCGTTGTTGCGGAACTATCCGCCGGAATATTTCTCTATGATGGCATCGGTTAGCCAGTGTGGGGCATTGTAAGGTGCTCGCCGGCTGATTAGACTGCGCCGAAACTCGTACACACAGCCCTTTTAAGGACTTTTATGATCAAGAAATGCTTGTTCCCAGCAGCCGGTTACGGTACTCGCTTCCTGCCAGCGACTAAAGCCATGCCTAAAGAAATGCTGCCGGTGGTGAACAAGCCACTGATCCAGTACGGCGTTGAAGAAGCGCTGGACGCTGGTTTGACAGAAATCTCCATCGTGACCGGTCGTGGCAAACGCGCCCTGGAAGACCACTTCGACATCAGCTACGAGCTGGAAAACCAGATCAAAGGTACTGATAAAGAGAAGTACCTGGTCGGCATCCGCAAACTGCTCGACGAGTGCTCGTTCTCCTACACCCGTCAAACCGAAATGAAAGGTCTGGGTCACGCGATTCTGACCGGCCGTCCATTGATCGGCGACGAACCGTTCGCGGTCGTGCTGGCGGACGACTTGTGCGTCAACCTGGACGGCGACGGCGTACTGACCCAGATGGTCAAACTGTACAAACAGTACCGTTGCACCATCGTTGCGATCCAGGAAGTCGACCCTCAGGAAACCCACAAATACGGCGTGATCGCTGGCGACTTGATCGGCGATGACCTGTACCGCGTCCGCAACATGGTCGAGAAGCCAAAGCCGGAAGATGCTCCATCCAACCTGGCAATCATCGGTCGTTACATCCTGACTCCGGACATCTTCAAATTGATCGAAGAAACCGAGCCAGGCAAAGGCGGCGAGATCCAGATCACCGACGCGCTGATGAAACAGGCGCAAGACGGTTGCGTGATTGCCTACAAGTTCAAAGGCACGCGTTTCGACTGCGGTGGCGCTGAAGGCTACATCGAAGCGACCAACTTCTGCTTCGAACACTTCTACAAGACGGGTAAGGCTTACTAAAAGCGCTTCGCTGTTTTGTTCTGAAAAGCCACCTTCGGGTGGCTTTTTCGTTTTTCGGCCCCATGTCAATCGCAGCGCTGACCGAGAAAGCTGCAGCGGGTATGCTTGTGGCCTGCCGAGGAGATTGAAAATGGCCTACGATTTTGACCTTTATGTGATTGGCGCCGGTTCCGGCGGTGTACGAGCAGCGCGCTTCGCTGCAGGTTTTGGCGCGAAAGTCGCTGTGGCCGAGAGCCGCTATCTAGGCGGAACCTGCGTCAACGTTGGCTGCGTGCCGAAGAAGTTGTTGGTTTACGGGGCGCATATTGCCGAAGACTTCGAGCAGTCGCAGGGCTTTGGCTGGTCGTTGGGCGAGGCGAATTTCGATTGGGCAACGCTGATCGCCAACAAGGATCGCGAAATCAATCGGCTGAACGGTATCTACCGCAATCTGCTGGTCGGCAGCGGCGTAACCTTGCATGAAGGCCACGCCAAAATCGTTGGCCCGCATGAGGTCGAGATTAACGGCGAGCGGCATACCGCCAAGCATATTCTGATTGCCACCGGTGGTTGGCCGCAGATCCCCGAGATTCCGGGGCATGAGCACGCTATCAGTTCCAACCAGGCGTTTTTCCTCAAAGCGCTGCCCAAGCGCGTTCTGGTGGTCGGTGGCGGCTATATTGCCGTAGAGTTCGCCGGGATTTTTCACGGGCTGGGCGCCGAAACCACCTTGCTGTATCGCGGTGAACTGTTCCTGCGTGGCTTCGACGGCTCGGTGCGTAAGCATTTGCAGGAGGAACTGACCAAGCGCGGGATGAACCTGCAATTCAATGCCGACATCGAGCGCATCGAAAAACAGGCCGACGGCAGTTTGAACGTAACCCTCAAGGATGGTCGCGAGTTGCAGGCGGACTGCGTGTTCTACGCCACGGGGCGTCGTCCGATGGTCGACAACCTGGGGTTGGAGAACACCAAGGTCACGCTCGACAAGAAGGGCTTTGTCGAAGTCGACGAGCAGTATCAAACCGCTGAGCCCTCCATTCTGGCGATTGGCGATGTGATCGGTCGCGTGCAACTGACGCCGGTAGCACTGGCGGAAGGCATGGCGGTGGCTCGTCGGCTGTTCAAGCCTGAGCAGTATCGTCTGGTCGACTACAAGATGATTCCCACGGCCGTATTCAGCTTGCCGAACATTGGCACCGTTGGCCTGAGTGAAGAGCAGGCGAGGGATGAGGGTTATGAGGTGCAGATTTTCGAAAGCCGTTTCCGGCCGATGAAACTGACCATGACCGAGTGCCAGGAGCGCACGTTGATGAAATTGGTGGTGGACGCCAAGACCGATAAGGTTCTGGGTTGCCACATGGTCGGCCCGGAAGCGGGCGAGATCGTTCAGGGCCTGGCGATTGCCTTGAAGGCTGGCGCCACCAAACGCGATTTCGACGAAACCATCGGCGTGCATCCTACCGCTGCCGAAGAGTTCGTCACCATGCGCACACCGGTAGCCGGCTAATCGTCTCAGATCAAATGTGGGAGCAGCCGGGCGGCGTTCCGTCTGCTCGCGATGAGGCCATAACATTCACCATTGTGGGTGACTGTTACACCGCTATCGTCGGAGCGCCGCCCGGAGCAGGCTCGCTCCCACAATGCGACTTGGGCTCCGGATCGCTGAAAAGGCTGTTGGCGAATGGATATGGTTTTCTTCTATTGATAGTGCAGACTAATAGCGAAAACCAATTACCAGCATCAGGTTTGCCAATGAGCCATCCGTCGGTTGAGTGCGTAGGATTCACTCCATCAACTTCTCAACCCTGACGGAGAGTCAACGATGCCTATCATCAACAGCCACGTAAAACCGTTCAACGCTACCGCATTCAAAAACGGCGCATTCGTCGAAGTGTCGGACGCCGATCTGAAAGGCAAATGGTCCGTCGTGTTCTTCTACCCGGCCGACTTCACCTTCGTTTGCCCAACCGAGCTGGAAGACCTGGCTGACAACTACGATGCATTCCAGAAGCTTGGCGTAGAAATCTACAGCGTGTCGACCGACACCCACTTTGCCCACGCCGCCTGGCACAACACTTCGCCTGCGATCGAAAAAATCAAGTACACCATGATTGGCGACCCGACCCACGTGATCTCCCGCAACTTCGACGTGCTGATCGAAGAAGTCGGCCTGGCCGACCGTGGCACCTTCGTGATCAACCCTGAAGGCCAGATCAAAATCGTCGAACTGAACGACGGCGGCGTTGGCCGTGATGCTTCCGAGCTGCTGCGCAAAATCAAGGCTGCCCAGTACGTTGCCGCTCACCCGGGCGAAGTCTGCCCAGCCAAGTGGAAAGAAGGCGAGGCCACCCTGGCTCCGTCCCTGGACCTGGTCGGCAAGATCTGAGTCTGTGAGTCGATTGAGGGCGATGAGCTCTTAAACACGTAAACCGCATCGCCCCAAAAAACGCCTGGGCGAATCTGCCCGGGCGTTGTTTTTTCTACCGTATACAAAATGGAAATCGCCCGTATGTTGGACGCCAATCTTAAAGCTCAGTTGAAGTCATACCTGGAACGGGTCACCCAGCCGATCGAGATCGTCGCCTCCCTCGACGACGGTGCGAAATCCCAGGAAATGCTCGCCTTACTCAAAGACGTAGCCAGTCTTTCCCAGCAAATTACCCTGCTCGACAACGGTACCGATGCGCGCAAGCCATCGTTCTCGTTGAACCGCCCAGGAAGCGATATCAACCTGCGTTTCGCCGGTATCCCCATGGGCCACGAATTCACTTCGCTGGTGCTGGCCTTGCTGCAAGTCGGCGGTCACCCTTCGAAGGCCAGTATCGAGGTGATCGAACAGATCCGCTCGCTCAAAGGCGAGTTCAACTTCGAGACCTATTTCTCGCTGTCGTGCCAGAACTGCCCGGACGTGGTCCAGGCGCTGAACCTGATGGCGGTGCTGAACCCGAACATCCGTCACGTCGCCATCGACGGCGCGCTGTTCCAGGACGAAGTCACTGAACGGCAGATCATGGCCGTGCCCAGCATTTATCTGAACGGCGTGAATTTCGGTCAAGGTCGCATGGGCCTGGAAGAAATCATCGCCAAGATCGACACCAGCGCCATCGAGCGTCAGGCCGAGAAGATCAGCGCCAAAGACGCCTTCGACGTACTGGTCGTCGGCGGTGGGCCGGCCGGTGCTTCGGCAGCAATCTACGCCGCCCGTAAAGGCATTCGTACCGGCGTTGCAGCCGAGCGTTTTGGTGGTCAGGTGCTGGACACCATGGCAATCGAAAACTTCATCTCGGTACAGGAGACGGAAGGGCCGAAGCTTGCCGTTGCGCTGGAAGAACACGTCAAGCAATACGACGTCGACATCATGAACCTGCAACGCGCCGACAAGCTGCTGCCGGGCAAAAACGGCGAGCTGCACCAGATCCAGTTCGCCAGCGGTGCTTCACTGAAAGCCAGGACCGTCATCCTCGCGACCGGTGCGCGCTGGCGTGAAATGAACGTTCCGGGCGAGCAGCAATATCGCAACAAAGGCGTGGCGTACTGCCCGCACTGCGACGGCCCGCTGTTCAAAGGCAAGCGCGTTGCGGTGATTGGTGGCGGTAACTCGGGTGTTGAGGCGGCTATCGACCTGGCCGGTATCGTTGCTCATGTCACGCTGCTGGAGTTCGACGTGCAGTTGCGTGCCGATGCGGTGTTGCAGCGCAAGTTGCACAGCCTGCCGAACGTGACCGTGATCACCAGTGCGCAAACCACTGAAGTGACCGGCGACGGGCAGAAGGTCAATGGCTTGCGTTACAAGGATCGTCAGTCAGGCGAAGTATTGAGCGTCGAGTTGGAAGGGATCTTCGTGCAGATCGGTTTGTTGCCGAACACCGATTGGCTCAAGGGCACCGTCGAGCTGTCGCCGCGCGGCGAGATCATCGTCGATAACCGTGGCGAGACCTCGATACCGGGTGTGTTCGCTGCAGGCGATGTAACAACCGTGCCGTACAAGCAGATCGTGATTGCGGTCGGCGAGGGTGCCAAGGCATCGCTGAGTGCCTTCGATCACCTGATCCGCACGTCTGCCCCGGCATAAACGCCAACGCTGAAAACACAAAACCCCATGAGTGATCATGGGGTTTTTTTGTGTCTTGCGCATTTCAAGTGTGGGAAGGGCCGTGCGACGTTCCCACATTGGATTTTCAGTGAGTTTTACAGCGGCGCCGGCTGAATGATCTCAACCCAGTACGCGTCCGGGTCCTTGATGAACGCCAGGCTCTTCATGCGGCCGTCATTCAGGCGTTTCTGGAAATCACAGCCCAGTGCTTCGAAGCGCTCGCAAGCCGCGCGAATGTCTGGCACCGAAATGCAGATGTGGCCGAAACCGCGAGGGTCGGTGTTGCCATTGTGGTAGGCGAAATCCGCATTGTTCTCGGTGCCGTGGTTGTGAGTCAGCTCAAGAATGCCGGGAATCGATTTCATCCACTGGGTACGTGCAGCGGCGTCGGCCGGTATCAGGTTCTTATCGACCAGCGCCAGGAAATACAGGCTGAACTCGGCTTCCGGGAAATCGCGCTTTTCCACCAGTGTAAAGCCGAGGATGCGCGTGTAGAAATCCAGCGATTTGGTGATGTCCTTGACCCGCAACATGGTGTGGTTGAAGACGAATTGCTGCGTGGCAGTGTCAGGTTGGGCGGTAACGCCGGGGAAGGTGTTCAGTTCGTGCAGGCTCATGGGCCCTCCGGAAAAAAGTGGGGCAAACGGCGCTCAAGACAAGAGCTGTCCCTTGGCTTGCCGTTGATGGGACTTGCTTGCAGTACGCCAATAATACGCAAGGCTGTGTATTGCACCAAAGCAAAACCTTCAGCTATTGCCTGGCGGCGTGGCGGGGCTCAGACTTTAACGCTCGCCCCGTCAGTGTTGAGTGCAATGTTTCGACCGTATCGCTATTTGATTGTTTTGACCTGCCTGTTGTCGGCTGTTGCCCGCGCCGAGACTGTGCTTCCTGAAATTACCTGGCCCAGTGGCTGGGAGGTGCAGGTATTGCCGCAAGAGGGTGTGGCCGTTCAGACGGCGGCGAAGGTTACAAGGCAGCGGGCGGTGAAAAACGATGAAAACGGTGATCCGGTGCTGGTCATGGAGTTGACCATGAGCCAGGTTGAGCCGGGGCATGAAGTCAATTTGCAAGGCGTGCTGCTGGAAATGCGCAAGTCCGTGCAAAAGGATTTTTTTCGGGGCGGTTATCAAAGTGTTTGCAACAAAATTCATCCCGCTACATTGAGCAGGCTGCAAGCGCTGGAAACCACCTGCACGGTCACCCAGAATGGACGACATGTGTTGTCGCAAACATTAGTCGCGGCGCTAGATGCCGATAAGGCCTATGTTTTTTCCTACGCAGGCCAAGCCGAGGCTTATGCCGCAAGTCAGGATGAAATACGCGATGCGCGAAACAGTTTGAGACTTAAGTAGTGCGCGATGTCTGCATGCTAGCCGTGCCGAGGGATATTGTTTAATACCCAAAGGGATTAAGCAGAAAGTTGTACCGGATGCCTGTGGTATTTGGCCGGCGTTTCCAACTAGATCGACGATCATCGTTGCATTAAGTATAGGCGAGCATAAAAAAGCCCTGCACAGGCAGGGCTTTTGGAGGGGCGCAGGAAAGCTTAAGTGCGCAGCCAGGAGTCAACGGTGCTTGCACCATATTGTTCCTTCCAGGCTTTCAGGCCACGGTGATTGCCGCCCTTGGTTTCAATCAGTTCACCAGTGTGCGGGTTTTGATAAACCTTGACCACACGGGCGCGGCGGGTTTTCGGTGCGGCGGCCTGCAGCAGGCCGGATTTTGGGTTCGGGTTGAGAATGGCGATGATGTCGCGCAAGCTCTTGCCGTAGGTTTTCATCAGCCCCTGGAGCTTTTCTTCGAATTCGATTTCTTTCTTGAGCCCGGCGTCGTTCTTCAGCGATTCCAGCTGCGCGAGCTGTTCTTGAAGGGCCTTTTCAGCGGCACGAAATTCAGCGAGTCTGGACAATATCTTTACTCCAATAGTGTGTTTGGCTGATACCAACCGCCAACAAAGCTATAAGCCAAGAGCCTTGTAGCGACTCGGTGTTAATGGCTCACCTGTCAATCTTGCGCAGGCAAGAAAAATTGTAGTAGTTAATTTGCTCAGAGTAAATCACGTCTTTTTCATGATGTAACGCGCGTTGCTGTTTGATGCAATTTGCGGCGTGGATCCTTTTGTTGAGGATGTCCATGGAACGCGCAAAGTGGCTAATTAATGGCTGTTCAACGCAATAATGAAATCGGTAGCCGGCATGGGTCGCCCAAATAGGTAGCCTTGCAGGAAGTTCACCCCGTGACGGGCAAGATAATCACTCTGTTCGAGGGTTTCGACACCTTCGGCAACGATACCAAGGTCCAGCTTGGCCGAGAGTTCGATGATGCTGTCGAGTATGTGGCGGGACAAGGCATCAACACCGATCATCGCCACAAAGCTCTGATCTATTTTCAGAAAGTCCACATTGAACTGGCGCAAATAGCCCAGGCTTGAATGCCCGGTGCCAAAATCATCGATCGCAATCATCACCCCCAACGCATGTAACTGTTCGAACAATTGAAGGGTGATGGCGTTGGGTTCGATCAGCTCGCGCTCGGTCAGCTCCAGAACCAGCGCAACCTTGCCGGGCGGGAAGGCGGCGAGAAACTCGCGGCAATCGTCTACCAGCGCAAGGTCACGGCAGTGGCTGGCGGTGATGTTGATGCCGATGTGAAAGCGCTCATGGAACATAGGCGCATGCGGGGCGAGCAACGCGGCAGTCTGGCGCATCAACGAGCGGGTCATCGGCACGATCAATCCGGAATGCTCGGCGAATGGAATGAACAGGTCCGGACGCACCAGGCCTTCTTTTGGGTGCTGCCAGCGCATCAGGACCTCGACGCCTGCCCACTCTTTGCTATCACCGTGAACCACAGGCTGGAAGTAAGGAATGAACTCATTGGCTTCCAGTGCCCGTTGCAGTTCATGAGTCTGTGACGACGAGCGTTTCTGCAGCCAATGACCAACGGCCCCGGCGATCACCCCAAAGAAGATCAGCAGGCTGAACAACGGCGGGTATTCGCTTTTCATGTAGCGCCAGACTTCGCCCTCGGGAAAACCGGCCTCTACTTCAAAGGCATACCGCGAAGACGCAAGGTTGCTTCGGGCTACCGGCAATACGGACAAGGTGCCCTCGTGGACCTGGCCATCGGTAGATAACCAGTGGGGGCCGACTTGCAGTAACAGTAGAGTCTGGCGACCAATCAGCCGCAGGACGTTGCTCAGGTGATAGCCGTCAAGGGCGGTCAGGGCGCCTTGCTTGCCTTCGCTGAGGCGATACACCAGCACCGCGGTATTGGGTGTGACCGGGTTGCCGTTCATCAACCACAACTTGCCTTGTGTGTACTCGCCAGGATCAACCGCTGCCTGATAGTCGCCAAATAGTGAACTGCAATATATGTTGTTGTCCCACACAAGATTGGTCGAACGCACGAAGGGCCGGCGCGTGACTTGTTCGCGCAGGGCCAGTTTGACATCGGCGCAAGGCTGTCCGGCCAGCGGCAGCAGTTCTTGTGCCGCCAGCGCGGTGTCATCGAGCATCAAATCGAATTGCCGCACCGCTTCTTCGGCCGTTTGGTGGGTGCTTTGCTCCAGCGCCCGTCCGGCCTGCATATGCAGAATGACGAAGCCCAGCACCACCGGCACCAAGCCGATCAACAGCGTGATGAGGTTGCGAGTCCGTGGCGTGCGGCGGGCTTTGATGGTCAAGGGCATGTGTGGAACCTGCGACGATGGAGTAGGGAGCTCAAGTGCAGGCAGGGCACAGGCTTGCCTCTCAAAAAGAGTACAGACAAGGGCCATGATAGATGGCGTAAAGGCTTTGCGCTTTTCAACGGTAGTCCAGGCTTGCGGCCAACTTGATAAACGCCAGGGTCGCCGGTGATGACTGGCGCTGGTCGAGTACTGCCAGGCCGACCTGACGTTTGACCGGCGGTGAAAGTGGCTTTTTCACGTAGCGCGCATGTTCCGCGTTCGGCAGCGAAAGTTCGGCGACCAGTGTCAAGGCGTCGCCACGGCTGACGGTTTCCAGTGTGCTGAGCAACTGCGAGCTGCGATAGCGAATGTCCGGAGTCAGCCGGGCGGCGCTGAACAGGTGCGAAACCAGCTCCGAAGAGCCGGCTTCAGTGAGAATGAACGGGTCGTGACACAGATCACTCAAGCTCAGGCTGTCGCGTCGGGCGAGTTCATGAGTGGCCGGTATCAGCGCGACCATCTGGTCTTCCACCAGGGCAAACGTATCAAAGCGTTCCTCGGGCAACACCACAAAACCGATATCGATACGCCGCTCGTCAAGCCATTGCAGCACTTGCCGATCCGGGCCTTCGTCAACGTGGATCTCGATTCCGGGATACGCCGCACGGTAGTGCTGCAAAATCTTCGGCAGCAGTTTGATCGACGAGGTCGGTCCGAATGAGCCGATACGCAGCGTGCCACGTTTCATTCCGCGAGCATCCGCTGCTTCCTGGCGCAAGGTGCTGGCCAGCCCGAGCATGGCGCGGGCGCGTAACAGCAGTTGTTGTCCGATATCGCTTAGCTCGATGTGGGACTGATGCCGTCTGAGCAACTCTACACCGAGTTCCTGCTCCAGCGACTTGATGGCATGGGACACCGCCGACTGGGTGATGCCCAGGCGGTTGGCCGCACTGGTGAAACCGTGCAGCTCGGCCACCAGCGAAAAAATCTCGAGTTGGGTCAGGGTCATGAGTATTTACTCATTTTACGATGATCAGGCATTACGCAAAGAATACGTCATCCGACTTCCTTCTCGGCGTGGAAATTTATGAAAAGCCTTGTCCAAAGTGGCTCCCGTGATTCAGATGTTCCGGTTTACCTGAAACTCGCCACGGTCACGATGATCTGGGGTGGGACCTTCGTGGCTGGCCGGTTTCTCGCCGACGCTCTCAGCCCGTTATTCGCGGCGAGCCTGCGCTTTCTGTTGGCGAGCCTGGCCTTGCTGCTGTTTATGGCTCTGGCGCGCATCCCTTTGATGCGTCCGACCTTCAGGCAGTGGTTGCAGTTGGGCGTGCTGGGTTTTTTCGGGATCTTCTTTTACAACCTGTGTTTCTTTTACGGCTTGCACTACATCAACGCCTCTCGGGCATCGCTGATCGTGGCGCTGAATCCGGCGGTCATCGGGTTGGCGTCGTGGCTGCTGTTCAAGGAGCGCTTGAGTCGGGTCAAAATTGGCGGCATCGCGATCTGCATCGCTGGGGCAGGGGTGGTCATTTTCAGTCGCAACCAGCCGGTGTTTGATGGCGGCGCCGCGAACAGCTGGATCGGTGATCTGCTGATTTTCGGTTGCGTGTTGGGTTGGGGCATCTATTCGTTGTTTTCCAAAGGCCTGAACCAAGCGTTGGGCCCGCTGCACACCGTGACCTACTCGATTGTGCTGGGCACATTGATGTTGTGGACGACCAGCGCCGCACGCGGCGAGGTGAGTCTTGAGGTGTTGGGCGATTTGCAGGTGACGCAGCTGTTGAGTCTGTTGTACCTGGGGGTACTCGGTTCGGCACTGGCCTACATTTGGTACTACGACGGTATTCGTAAAATCGGCGCTACCCGTTCGGGGGTGTTCATCGCCCTGAATCCGCTGACGGCAGTGATACTTGGCGCGCTGTTGCTGGGCGAGCAGTCGAGTGGGGCGATGTACCTGGGAGGCGGGGCGATTCTGCTGGGCATTTACCTGTGCAATAAACCCCTTGCACCGGCGTCAAAAAGGGGGATTTTATAGAGAAGGCGGACAAACAAGGTTACGCTGTGTAGAATCCGGTTACGCATATAAGAATAACGTCTTCTGGCAGCAGAAGCCTCGCCCGCAAGAGCCTTGGGTCGACAATGAAGATATTTGGGTTCCAATTGATCTACGGTGATTTTCTCGCCCGCAGTGTGCGAGGTATCTCCTGTGCGCCACCCGCCGCTCTCAGCAGTGCTTGTAACTAACGTTCCGTTAATTCCAAAAGCATCATGATGAGGCGCCAACCATGGCAGATTTATACGAAAACCCAATGGGCCTGATGGGCTTTGAGTTCATCGAATTCGCATCGCCGACCCCGAACACCCTTGAGCCGATCTTCGAGATCATGGGCTTCACCAAGGTCGCGACCCACCGCTCCAAAGACGTGCACCTGTATCGGCAGGGCCAGATCAACCTGATCCTCAATAACGAACCCCACAGCGTGGCGTCGTATTTCGCGGCTGAACACGGTCCGTCGGTATGCGGTATGGCGTTCCGGGTCAAGGATTCGCAAAAGGCCTACAAGCGCGCCCTGGAACTCGGCGCCCAGCCGATCCACATCGAAACCGGCCCGATGGAACTGAACCTGCCGGCGATCAAAGGCATCGGCGGCGCGCCGCTGTACTTGATCGACCGTTTCGGTGAAGGCAGCTCGATCTACGACATCGACTTCGTGTTCATCGAAGGCGTTGACCGCCACCCGGTCGGGGCCGGCCTGAAGATCATCGACCACCTGACCCATAACGTGTACCGCGGCCGTATGGCCTATTGGGCGAACTTCTATGAGAAGCTGTTCAACTTCCGCGAGATCCGTTACTTCGACATCAAGGGCGAATACACCGGCCTGACCTCCAAGGCCATGACTGCCCCGGATGGCATGATCCGCATCCCGCTGAACGAAGAGTCGTCCAAGGGCGCCGGGCAGATCGAAGAGTTCCTGATGCAGTTCAACGGCGAGGGTATCCAGCACGTTGCCTTCCTCTCCGATGACCTGATCAAGACCTGGGATCACCTGAAAAAGATCGGCATGCGCTTCATGACCGCGCCGCCAGACACCTACTACGAAATGCTCGAAGGCCGTTTGCCAAACCACGGCGAACCGGTCAACGAACTCCAAGCGCGGGGGATTCTGCTGGACGGTTCGTCCGAGGCGGGCGACAAGCGTCTGTTGCTGCAAATCTTCTCGGAAACCCTGATGGGCCCGGTGTTCTTCGAATTCATCCAGCGTAAAGGCGACGATGGCTTCGGCGAAGGCAACTTCAAGGCACTGTTCGAATCCATCGAACGCGACCAGGTTCGCCGTGGTGTGCTCTCGACTGAGTAATCTGACTCAACGGTAAACCTGTGGGAGCGGGCTTGCTCGCGATAGCGATCTGTCAGCCAACATCAATGTTGAGTCTGAAGACGCCATCGCGAGCAGGCTCGCTCCCACATTGTTTTGTGTGCTTTACGGGCGGCGATGCCGCATCAAATGCTTGAAGCCCTCAAACACCAACACCAGCACCGCCAGCCAGATCGGGATGTAGGTCAGCCATTCTCCCGCCTTGATGCTTTCTCCCAGCAGCAATGCAACCCCCAGCAACAGCACCGGTTCGACATAGCTCAGCAGCCCGAACAGGCTGAATGGCAGCAAGCGGCTGGCAATGATGTACACCACCAGTGCCGAAGCACTGATCACCCCGAGCAGGGGGATCAGCAGCGACAACCACGGGTGTTGATCGAATACGGCAAAGCCTTGTTCACCGCTGTGCACGAACCCGTACGCCACCGGCAGCATCAGCGTCATGTCCAGCCACAAACCGCCGAGGTTGTCCGACGCCAGACGTCGGCGCAGCACGAAATAGGTCGGGTAACCGATGGCCACCAAGAGAGTCGCCCAGGAAAAACTGCCCACCTGATACAACTCGTTGAGCACGCCGAGGGTGGCGAAAAACGCGGCGATCTTTTGCAGGTACGAGAGCTGTTCGCCATAGGCGATGCGCCCGGTCAGCACCATGGTCAGTGGCAACAGGAAGTAGCCCAGCGAAACGTCAAGGCTGTGGCCGTTCAGCGGCGCCCACATGAACAACCAGAGTTGCACGCCGAGCAATGCCGAGGAAACCAGCAGGCCACCGAACAATGCCGGTTTGCTGCCCACTCGACGGAGGATCTCGACCACGCGCCGCCATTCGCCGGAAACCACCATGAACACGGTCATGCACGGCACGGTCAGCAGCATTCGCCAGCCGAAGATTTCCACGCCGCTCAGGGGCGACAGCAACGAGGTGTAGAAATACATGACGGCGAACAGCACCGAGGCTGACACCGATAGAGCAATACCTTTAGACAAACTGTCCTCGCGAGACATTGAGTGAGCGTGAAACGGGTGCAGAGGATACGTGGTTTCAGAGCCGAATATTGTCCGAATGATCAACATAAACCAACTGTGGGAGCGAGCCTGCTCGCGATGGCGGTCTACCAGCCAACATCAATGTTGAATGTGAAACCGCTATCGCGAGCAGGCTCGCTCCCACAGGGGTATGTGTTTATTTAGTTGGAACGTGGTTTACGCCCAGACACGAAATGGCCCATGTCATTGAACCCTGGCGTCGACGAGTGCCCCGGCGTCACCAGCGAGTCGATGAAGGCTTCGTCTTCAGCCGTGATCTTCACCGCCAGGGCCTTGGTGTAGGCATCCCATTGGGCTTCGGTGCGCGGGCCGACGATGGCCGAGCTGACGGCAGAGTTGTTCAGCACCCAGGCGATGGCGAACTCGACGATGCCGACGCCGCGCTCTTGGGTGTATGCCTGAATCTGCTGGGCAATGCGCAGCGACTCGACCCGCCATTCGGTTTCCAGGATGCGCTTGTCCTGGCGCCCGGCGCGGCTGTTGGCGTCCGGGGTGACGTCTGGCGCGTACTTGCCGCTCAACACGCCACGGGCCAGCGGGCTGTAAGGCACCACGCCGAGGCCGTAGGCATTGGCGGCGGTAATTTGTTCGGTTTCGGCCTGGCGATTGACGATGTTGTACAGCGGCTGGCTGATCACCGGTTTGTCGACACCGAGTTTCTCGGCGACGCGGATTACTTCGGCGATACGCCAGCCACGGTAGTTGGACAAGCCCCAGTAACGGATCTTGCCTTGGCGAATCAGGTCGCCGATGGCCGACACCGTGACCTCCAGCGGCGTGTTGTGGTCTTCGCGGTGCAGGTAATAGATGTCCAGGTAATCGGTGCCCAGGCGGGAAAGGCTGGCATCGATGCCATTGAACAGGTGCTTGCGGCTCAGCCCGCTGCGATTCGGCACACCGTCCACCGGGCCGAAGCCGACCTTGGAAGCCACCACCCATTCGTGACGGTGGCCGGCAATCGCTTCGCCAACGATCTCTTCGGAGCTGCCGCCGGTGTAGACGTCTGCCGTATCGATGAAGTTGACGCCCTGATCCCAGGCCTTCTCGATGATCCGCAGCGAATCTTCGGTGCTGGTCTGCTCGCCAAACATCATGGTGCCCAGGGTCAGGGTGGACACTTGCAGTCCGGATTGGCCCAGTGTGCGGTAGGTCATGTGCGAAATCCTTTTACCGGTGGGAAAGGCTCAATCAAATACCAGAACAACCGCACGGGGCAAACGGAATTATCGAACACCGCAGATCAAATGTGGGAGCGAGCCTGCTCGCGATGAGGCCATAACATTCACCATTGAGGGGGACTGTTACACCGCTATCGCGAGCAGGCTCGCTCCCACAGGGATTGTCAGGTATCAAGCGCGCAAGGTGCGGGTCATGCGCAGCGCCAACAGGCTGCCGCAAACAATCACCCCCGCCAGCAGGTACAACGCTGCATCGGTCGAGCCGGTGCTGTCCTTGACCCAACCGACCAGGTACGGGCTGAGGAAACCGGCCATCTGGCCCATGGAGTTGATCAACGCCAGGCCACCGGCAGCAGCGCCGGCGCTGAGCATGGCGGTAGGCACTGGCCAGAACATCGGCAAGCCGGTGAGGGCGCCCATGGTGGCGATGGTCAGGCCAAGAATCGCAATGGCCGGGTTGGCCGCAAAGTTCACGGCGATCAACAGACCCACCGCGCCCATCAACATCGGCACCACCAAATGCCAGCGGCGTTCTTTATGCAAGTCCGCCGAGCGACCGACCATCAGCATGAACACGGCTGCCAGCAGGTACGGAATCGCACTGAGCCAGCCGATCACCAGGTTATCGGCGAAACCGAGGTTCTTGATGATCGACGGCAACCAGAAGTTGATCGCGTACACACCGCTTTGAATGCAGAAGTAGATCAGGCCGAACGCCCAGATTGCCGGGTTCTTGAACACGGCCAGCAGCGAGTCGGTGGCGGTTTTCGGTTTGCTGGACCAATCGATGGCTTGATCCGCCTCGAGCACGGCACGCTCTTCTGGCTTGAGCCATTTGGCGCTGGCGAAGTTGTCGCTGAGCAGGAAGAACGCCAGCGCACCCAGCGTGATGGTCGGAATGCCTTGCAGCAGGAACATCCACTGCCAGCCGGCGAGGCCACCTTGACCGGCGGCGAAGTGGTTGAGAATCCAGCCTGAGAACGGGCTGCCGAGCAGGCCGGACACCGGAATCGCCGACATGAACAGCGCCATGATGCGGCCACGGCGGAAGGTCGGGAACCACTGCGAGAGGTACAGCACCACGCCCGGGAAGAACCCGGCTTCGGCGGCACCGGTGAACAGGCGCAGGGTGTAGAACCCGGTCGGCGTGGTGACGAACAGCAGGCAGGTCGACAGCATGCCCCAGGTGACCATCATCAGCGCGATCCAGCGCCGTGGGCCGAACTTGCTCAGCGCCAGGTTGCTCGGCACGCCACACAACACGTAGCCGATGAAGAAAATCCCGGCCCCGAGGCCGTACACGGTTTCGCTGAATTTCAGCGCATCGAGCATCTGCAGTTTGGCAAATCCAACGTTGACCCGGTCGAGGTAGTTGAACAGGTAGCAGACAAAGATGAAGGGGATCAAGCGCAGGGTAACGCGCTTGTAGACGGCGTTTTTATCGTCATCGGTGGCCAGGGTGGCAGCGGCGCTCTGTGACATGGCGGGACTCTCTTTATTATGATTTTTTGCGAGGCAAGGGTAACGTTGGTCGTCTGGAGAGTCTCGGTCACCCCTACGCGGATGTCTTTGTGCCTGAGCACAGGGTTTGCGCCAACAGCCTGTGCGGGTGAACAATCAATCACCGCACGTTTTCAAGGATTACGTCGCATGTTCGAACTCGATCACGACCTGGCGCAGGATATCGTCGACCGGGCGATGGCCATTCTGCCGTACAACGTCAATGTCATGGACAGCCAGGGGCTGATCCTCGGCAGTGGCGAGCCGGAGCGGATCAACACCCGACACGAAGGTGCGCAACTGGTGCTGGCGAATGGGCGGGTGGTGGAAATCGACGCGCAGACCGCTGTGCACCTCAAAGGCGTGCAGCCGGGGATCAATCTGCCGTTACTGCTCGATCAGCGTTTGATCGGCGTGTTGGGTATTACCGGTGAACCCGAGCAGCTGCGGACCTATGCCGAACTGGTGCGCATGACTGCCGAGATGCTGGTCGGCCAGCGCAACCAGCAGGCCGAACAGCAATGGCGTCGCCAGCGTTGCGATGACCTGCTGGCGTTGCTGCTCAGCGAGGCCGGGGATTCGCCGCGGCTGATTGACGAAGCTCAGCAAATGGGCCTCAAGCCGCAGCTGTCGCGCACGCCTTATTTGTTCGAGCTGGGCCTGGAGCATGGAGCGGGGCAAACCGCCGAGGCCTTGAGTGCCTGGCTGATCTCACGCTATCCCGACAGTTGGTGCGTGAGTTCCGCCAAGTCGTCATTGCTGTGGTGCCGGCCGACCACGCAAGCAGTGGACAACGAGCGCTTGCTGGAGAAACTCGAAGGCCTGGGCTGGAACATTCTGCGCGTCGCCGTGGGTGGCCAGGCCGATGGTTTGCAAGGCTTGCGCCGCTGCTATCGACGGGTCGGCGACTTGCTGGCCTATGGGCGCGATGTGCTGCCGAAAACCCGGTTGCTGATGCTGAACCGCTATCGATTGCCGGTCATGCTCTGGCGTCATCGCAATGACGATGCCTTGGACGAGTTGCTCAGTCCGCTGCGCAAAGTCATCGCCAAGGACAGCAACGGCCAACTGTTGGCGACGTTACGAAGCTGGTGCGAACACGACGGCCAAAGCCAGGCCTGTGCCGATGCATTGGGCGTTCACCGCAACAGCCTACGCTACCGCATGGAGCGCATTGCCGAACTCAGCGGCGTTGACCCGCTGCGCCTCGACGGCATGCTCGCGCTGTACCTGGGCGTGCAACTGCTGCCCGAGACAGACGCCAAACCGTGAACGACATAAATCCCTGTGGGAGCGAGCCTGCTCGCGAAGAGGTCATCACATCCAATATCCATGGCGACTGACACATCGCCATCGCGAGCAGGCTCGCTCCCACAATGGATCGGCAAAGTTCACAACATTTTGTTTCGCTGCCAATCCTTGTGGGTTTTGTGAGAATGAACAATAAACCCCTGTTGCACTTGTGCAGCGGACCGGCGTTATTGTTCATATCAACTGGCAGCATGGGCTCCATTGGAACTGGAGAATTCACATGAAAATCGTCATCGCCCCCGATTCGTTCAAGGACAGCCTGAGTGCCGAAGCCGTGGCCACTGCCATTGCGCTGGGCCTGGCCGAGGTCTGGCCGGACGCGACGCTGGTCAAGTGCCCGATGGCTGATGGCGGCGAAGGCACGGTCGAGTCGATTCTCGCTGCCTGCGAAGGTGAGCTGCGCAGCGCCAGCGTGCAGGGTCCGCTCGGTATACAGGTCGACGCGCACTGGGGCTGGCTGCCCCACAATCACACTGCGATCATCGAAATGGCCGAAGCCAGCGGCCTGCAGTTGGTGCCGGTGGGGCAACGCGATGCGTGCATCAGCAGCACCTTCGGCACGGGCGAACTGATCCGCGCGGCACTCGATGCAGGGGCTCAGCGGATCATCCTGGCCATTGGCGGCAGTGCGACCAACGACGCAGGTGCCGGTGCGTTGCAGGCGCTGGGTGTACGACTGCTCGATGCTCAGGGGCAGATATTGAAACCGGGTGGGCTGGCATTGGCGCAACTGGCACGGATCGACCTGAGTGAAATGGACCCGCGTCTGGCCGGCGTGCGCTTCGAGATCGCCGCCGACGTCAACAATCCACTGTGCGGTCCTCATGGTGCCTCAGCGATATTCGGTCCACAGAAAGGTGCATCGGTCGAGCAGGTTCAACAACTGGATCAGGCCCTTGGGCATTTCGCCGGGATCTGCGCCCAAGCGCTGGGAAAAGATCTGCGTGACGAATCGGGCAGTGGCGCCGCGGGCGGTCTGGGTTTTGCGGCCAAGGCGTTTCTTGGCGCGCAATTCCGTGCTGGCGTGGAAGTGGTTGCCGATCTGGTCGGCCTGGAAGAGGCGGTACGCGATGCAGACCTGGTGATCACCGGCGAGGGCCGCTTCGATGCCCAGACCTTGCGCGGCAAAACCCCGTTTGGCGTGGCGCGTATCGCCCGGCAGCAGGGCGTGCCGGTGATCGTGATTGCCGGCACGCTTGGCGAGGGCTACCAGCAGATGTACGAACATGGTGTGGACGCGGCCTTCGCCCTCGCGTCCGGGCCGATGACGCTGGAGCAAGCCTGCGCCGACGCCCCGCGCCTGCTACAGGATCGCGCCCGGGACATCGCCCGCGTCTGGCGCGTGGCAGTACATAAGCACTGAACACGGTCCTTTGTGGCGAGGGAGCAAGCTCCCTCGCCACAGGTAGGAGCAGTGTTTCACCACTGAAACACTTCTCCTGCCCAGAAATATATTTCGCTCAACCCTCCATAAAACCTAAAGCCCTGCCGATACAGGGTATAGGCGCATAACCCCTCAAATAAAAGTCGCCTACCTGCACGCTGGGCGCAACTTTCTGCCTGCCAGCGTTCACTGCATGGATGCTCGAAGACTTCACCACCCGAGAGTCATCCTATGTCCATACGTAATATGAATATCGCGCCTCGAGCGTTCCTGGGTTTTGCGTTCATTGCATTGCTGGTCATCGTGCTTGGCATCTTTGCCGTGAACCGCATGTCGATCATCCGCCAGGCCTCCATCGACATGGAAAACAATCAGCTGCCCAGCGTCGCCTTCCTTGGGAACATGACCGAGAGCGTCTTGCGCTTGCGTATCCTCTCGTTTCGCGTGCTGGTAAACCGCGACGCTGCCGGACTGCAAGACGCTGAAACCCGCATCAACGTACTCACTGACAAGGCCAGACAAGCTCAAAAGAGCTACGCAGCCCTGCCAGCCGGCCCGGAAGAAGCGGCGCTGTATAAAACCTTTGCTGCCACCCTGGACAGCTACCTGCAAGCCCAAAGCCAGATGATGGAGCTGTCGCGGCAGAACAAACTCGATGAACTGCGCAACCTGATCAATACGCGTATCAAGGACGGTACCGATCTGATGGGTGAGCAGCTGAACAAATTGATCGCGATTAACAAGGCGGGCGCAACTGAGGCCGATGCTGTAGCGGGCGACCAATATTCTTTCGCTACCAACGGCATCATCGCGGTTTCGGTGTTTGCCGCATTGGTGACGGTGCTGCTGGCCTGGCTGCTGACCCGCAGCATCGTCACACCACTGAACCGTGCGGTCGCCGCAGCTGAGTCGATTGCTGGCGGTAACCTCACCAAACCTATCGTAATTGACGGCAAGGACGAACCGGCGCGTTTGCTCGGTGCCTTGTCGACCATGCAGGCCAACTTGCGCAAAACCATCGAGCAGATCGCCGGTTCCGCGAATCAGTTGGGGGCTGCCGCAGAAGAACTCAGCGCCGTGACCGAAGAAGCGTCGCGCGGTCTGCAACAGCAAAACAACGAGATCGAACAGGCCGCGACCGCTGTCAATGAAATGACCGCCGCGGTGGAAGAAGTCGCACGCAACGCGGTGTCCACCTCCGAGGCGTCGAATCAATCGACCCAGGCCGCCCGTGAAGGTCGTGACCGCGTGGTGGAAACCGTCAACGCCATTCAGACCATGACCCATGACGTACAAAGCACCTCGCTGATGATTGAAGGTCTGGCTACGCAGGGCCGCGATATCGGCAAGGTGCTGGATGTGATCCGGGCGATTGCCGAGCAGACCAACCTGCTGGCACTTAACGCGGCCATCGAAGCGGCGCGTGCCGGTGAAGCCGGACGCGGTTTTGCGGTGGTGGCAGACGAGGTCCGCGCCTTGGCGCATCGCACCGCGCAATCGACCCAGGAAATCGAAAAAATGGTCGCCGGGATTCAAAACGGTACCGGCGAAGCAGTCGACTCCATGCAGCAAAGCAATCAGCGTACGCACACTACATTGGAGCTGGCCCGTGCGGCCGGCGTGGCGCTGGAGCAAATCACCCAGTCGATCCACCAGATCAACGAGCGCAACCTGGTGATCGCCAGCGCCTCGGAAGAACAGGCGCAGGTATCACGCGAAGTGGACCGCAACCTGGTGAACATCCGCGACCTGGCCACGCAATCGGCCGCCGGTGCCAACCAGACCAGCGCAGCCAGCCATGAGCTGTCGCGTCTGGCGGTTGATTTGAATGCCATGGTGGCGCGTTTCGTGATTTGAGATAGGGTTGAATGTGGAGTTCGCGCGACAGGAGATGTACATGCGCTATTCAGCCTTGACCCAACGAATCGCCGGCGACGGAGCCGATGCCTGGCAGATTCACTACCGAGCGCTGGAGTTGCGCGAGCAGGGCGTCGATGTCCTGCTGCTGTCGGTCGGCGACCCGGATTTCGATACGCCGAAGCCGATCGTGCAGGCGGCCATCGACAGCTTGCTGGCTGGCGATACCCATTATTCGGAGGTGCGCGGCACGCGGTCGCTGCGCACCAGCATCGCCCGTCGTCACACCCGGCGCAGCGGTCAGATGGTCGATGCCGATCATGTGCTGGTGCTGCCGGGCGCGCAGTGTGCGGTGTATTCGGTGGTGCAATGCCTGCTCGACCCAGGTGACGAAGTGCTGGTCGCCGAACCGATGTACGTGACCTATGAAGGCGTGTTCGGTGCCTGCGGGGCGAAGGTGGTGCCCATCGCGGTGCGACCGGAAAACGGATTTCGCGTTGACCCGGCGGACGTCGCCGCACGGATCACTCCCAGGACGCGCGCCATTTTGCTCAACAGTCCGAACAATCCTTCCGGGGCAAGCCTGTCGCTGCCTATCTGGCAGGCCTTGGCGCGTTTGTGCGTCAAGCATGACCTGTGGCTGATCAGCGATGAGGTCTACAGCGAACTGTTATATGAGGGGGAGCACATCAGTCCGGCCAGCCTGCCGGGGATGGCCGAACGTACGGCGACCGTGAACAGTCTGTCGAAATCCCATGCCATGACTGGCTGGCGAGTTGGTTGGGTGATCGGTCCGAAACCCTTGACTGAACACCTGGAGAACCTTTCGCTGTGCATGCTCTTTGGCATTCCCGACTTTGTGCAGAACGCAGCGCGTGTGGCGCTGGAGGCTGATTTGCCGGAGCTTGCGCTGATGCGCAACGAGTACCGTGCGCGGCGTGATCTGGTGTGCGCGCGCCTGGGCGACTGCCCGGGCATCAGCCCGGTGATTCCGGACGGCGGGATGTTCGTGATGGTCGATGTACGCCAGACCGGGGTCGGTGCGCAGGCATTCGCCGAAAAACTGCTGGAAGGTTATGCCGTGTCGGTGCTCGCCGGCGAAGCGTTCGGGCCGAGTGCGGCGGGGCATATCCGCATTGGCCTGGTGCTCGACCAACAGCAGCTGGCCGAAGCCTGCCGCCGGATCGTGCGCTGTGCAACGGAGCTGTTGAAAGCCCGGCGGACCTGAACCGCCTGGAGCTGTGTGCTGGATTTGATGGCCTATTCGCGAGCAGGCTCGCTCCCACACTTTATTTGCGTCGAGCACAGAATTCATGCCCGAAACAAATTCCCTGTGGGAGCGAGCCTGCTCGCGATAGCTATCGAACAAACACCAATACCTTCAAGCTTTCCACGCAACACCATTCACCAGATTCGCCGGCCGTTCACCCGCCAGCGCCGCGAGCAAATTGTCGACCGCACAGCAGGCCATGGCCTCGCGGGTTTCGTGGGTTGCAGAGCCAATATGCGGGGTCGCCACCACGTTGTTCAACTGCAACAACGGCGAGTCGTAGACCAGCGGTTCACGCTCGAACACATCCAGCCCAGCCGCACGAATCTGCCCTTGGCGCAACGCTTCGATCAACGCCGCCTCATCGACCACTTTGCCTCGGGAGATATTGATAAAAATGCTCTCCGGGCGCATCAGCGCAAACTGCCCGGCGCCGATCAATCCTTCGGTTTCAGCGGTCAGCGGTAATGTCAGGCAGACAAAATCGGCCTGCTGCAGCAGCGCAGGAAGGCTGCGGTACTGCGCGTTGAAACGCTGTTCCACCGCAGGTTTCGCGCTGTGGCTGTGATAGAGAATCGGCATCCCGAAACCGAAATGCCCACGCTGGGCCAACGCCTCGCCGATGCGGCCCATGCCGATAATACCCAAGGTCTTGCCATGCACATCGGTGCCGAAATGCGCCGGGCCGATGTTGCGGTTCCATTGCCCGGCACGCACCAGATTGGCCAACTCGACCACGCGCCGGGCCGTCGCCAGAATCAGCGCGAAACCGGTGTCGGCGGTGGTTTCGGTCAACACGTCCGGGGTATTGCTGAGCAGGATCTGTCGGCGGTTCAGGTAGTCGATGTCGTAGTTGTCGACGCCGACCGAGACACTGGCGATGGCCCGCAAGCGTGGCGCCAGGTCGAGCAGTTCGGCGTCCAGCTTCAGGCTGGCGCCCAGCAGACCGTGAGCGCTGGGCAGCGCATCGCGCAAGCGCTTCAGGCCCTCGGCGTCAAGGCTGTCGATCAGCGTCACCTCGGCCTGTTCATGCAAGCGGGCCATGAGTGGCGCAGAGAGTTTTTTGTACAGCACGACCTGCTTTTTCATCCGATCAGTCTCTTGTTCAATTCAGGAATGTGCCGCTACGGGCCGGGCCGTCGCACGCGAGGGTTGGGCCCGGTCGCTGGCACCGGGCTTGAGGAAAATCGTCAGGATCACCGAGAGCATCAAGGCTGCGCTCATCAACAGGTAAGAGGCGCCGGGCGAGCCGGTGGCGCTGTTCAAATAGCCGACCAGATATGACCCGCCAAACGAGCCGAGGGCGCCCATGCTGTTGATCAGCGCCATGGCACCGCCGGCGACGTTGACCGGCAGGATCTCCGGGACGATGGCAAAAAACGGCCCATACGGGGCGTACATGCAGGCGCCGGCAATCACCAGCAGCGCGTAAGACCACCAGAAGTGCTCGGCGCCGAGTGCATAGGAGGCGTAAAACGCGATCGAGGCGATCAACAACGGCGGCCAGACAAACCGTTTGCGCCGCTGAATCCGGTCCGAGCCCCAGGACACCCCGAGCATCGCAATCACCGCCGCCAGATACGGCAGCGCCGACAGCCAGCCGGCTTCGATCATGTTCATCTGCGCACCGTGTTTGAGGATCGACGGCAACCACAGCACAAACCCGTAAACACCGATGCTCCAGCAGAAAAACTGCAAGGCCAGGATGATCACTTTGGGGGAGCGGAATGCTTCGGCGTAATTCTTCACCGCTTTGATTCCGACCTGTTCAGCGACCAGCGCGCTTTGCAGGTCTTGCTTCTGCTCGTTGCTCAGCCACTTGGCGTCGGCAGGCCGATCATCGGCCAGGCGCCACCAGATAAATGCCCAGAGCACCGCCGGCAACCCTTCGATGATAAACATCCAGCGCCAGCTGAAATGCTGCACCAGATACCCCGACACCACCGACATCCAGAGCATGGTCACCGGGTTGCCGAGGATCAGAAAGGTATTGGCTCGCGAGCGTTCGGCGCGGGTGAACCAGTGGCACAGGTAAACCAGCATCGCTGGCATCACTGCTGCTTCGACCACGCCCAGCAGGAAGCGAATGGCAACCAGCATGTAGGCGTTGGAGACAATCCCGGTCAATGTGGCCAGGCCACCCCAGAGGATCAGGCTGACGAAGATCAGTTTCTTCACGCTGTGTTTTTGCGCGTAGATCGCCCCCGGCACCTGGAAGAAAAAGTACCCGAGAAAGAACAGCGCACCGAGCAGCGAGGACAGCCCCGGTGTGATCATCAGGTCGGCGGCCATCCCGGAGGCGGCGGCAAAACCGTAGTTGGCGCGGTCCAGATACGCCAGGCTGTAGGTGATAAACACCATCGGCATGATGTACCACCAGCGGCGGGTGGCGAGGTTCAGCGTTTGCATGGCAGTGCTCCTGAGCTTGTTGTTTTTGTCGCAGCAGGTAACGGTTCTGGTTCAGGTAATGCGGTGACAGTCAGGGCCTCATCGCGAGCGGACGAACGTCGCCCGGCTCTTCCCACAGTAGGTCGGTGGTGTTCACAGAATCTGTGTGTGCATGCGGTCCAGTGTGGGAGCGAGCCTGCTCGCGATTGGCGGCCTCGAACTCGGCGGATAACTGAACGCGAGTAGGCAAACCCTCCATATCCCCCCGGCTCTGTACCGCACGGCTGCCAATCCAGTTGGCCCGCCGCACGGCATCGGGGAGGCTGAAATTCTCCAGCAAGGCGCTGATCATCCCGACCGCAAAACCATCGCCGGCACCCACCGTGTCCACCACGTTGGTCACGGGCACACCCGGTACGAAACCCTGATCATGTCGGGTACGGTAATAGGCGCCGTCAGGGCCGAGTTTGATCACCACCGCCTCGGCGCCCTGATCCAGATAAAACGCCGCAATGTCGGCCGGGGCCTCGAAACCTGTGAGCAAGCGTCCCTCGTTCAAGCCCGGCAACACCCAATGGGCCAAGGCGGCGAGGCGATTGATTTCGCCGATCATCTGCTGTTCGCTGCCCCACAGTGTCGGGCGCAGGTTCGGGTCGAACGAGACGCTGCGCCCGGCTTCGCGCATGCGCGTCATCAATTCGAAGGACATCTGGCGCGCCGACCCGGACAGCGCCGGCACAATGCCGGTGGCGTGAAGATGCCGGGCTTCAAGCAGCTCAGGCACGATCGACTGCACGGACAGCAGACTGGCCGCCGAACCCCGGCGGAAGTATTCGACGCTAGGATCGCGGCCATCGTCGGCACGCGACTTGAGCTGGAAACCGGTTGGGTGCGCGGGGTCGGTCTCGACGAAACGGCAATCCAGACCTTCCTGCTCCAGGGTGTCGACTACAAACCGGCCCAGCGAATCCGCACCGACCCGGCTCAGCCAGGACACTTTGAACCCCAGTCGCGACAGACCGATCGCGACATTGCTGTCGGCACCGGCGATGCGTTTGTGGAACTGCGCAACGTCGGCCAGATCACCGCTCTGTTCGGCGACAAACATCGCCATGGTTTCGCCAAACGACAGAATATCGATCTCAGACATGAGCGCTCTCCAGCCGTGCTTGACCCAGGCGGGCGAGGGTGGCGACATGCTCGGCGGTCAGTTGCACCAGGTCTGTACCTTGCAGCGGATATTCCACCGCCCGCATCACCCCTTGGGGCATGTGCTGCAGGTGCTGTTCCCATTCCTGCAAATCACCGGGCGAGGGCGGTATGGCGACCCGTTTGCCGTCGGCACGGCGGTGGACCGCTTTGCAATGCACATAGCCGACATGCCGGCCCAGCAGGCACGCGGCGCTGGCGGCGGATTGGTCCTGCCATTGCCAGTTGCCGATATCGAAGGTCATCTGTACTGGCAGCACATGCGCTTCAATTGCGCTGAAAAACCGTTGGAACGGCTCGATGCGTCCGCCCTGCAAGGTCTGGTCGTTTTCCACCAGCAACTGCACCGGACTCTGGGACAGGCAGGAAGCCAGCGCCGACAGGGAGTGAGTGTCGGTGAAGTGCCCCAGCGAGACCTTCAGCCACTTGGCGCCAAATGCCCGGGCTCGCCTTAAGGTTTCCGGCAATTCTGGATGGGGCTGCTCCTGTCCTGTCAGCCACAGTTCCAGCGGTGAAGAAAACACGCAACCCAAGCCGTGGTATTCGATGGCCGCAGCCACTTGCGACGGCACTTCATCGGTGAGCAGTTCTTCACGCAGCTCTATGCGATCAGCGCCGGCAGCGGCCAGCAACTCGACAAAACCCAACTGCCCACGCTGGCGTACCAGTTCGGCGCCGTAGCTGGAAAGGCTGATGGAAACGGGTGATTCATTCATTGTTTTGCACCTCTGAAACCGGTTTCATTTTTGTTCAAAAAAATAGCTGATCGTTGATTTATGGGGGGATCTTGAGGGCCCCATCGCGAGCAGGCTCGTTCCCACATGGAATCGCGGTGGTGCTCTTGTGGGAGCGAGCCTGCTCGCGATGGGGCCAGAAGCATCACGCCAGGTTCAGTCGCGTCGACCCACGCTCAATCAACCGCGCCGCAAAATCCAGCGTTCGCGCCGGCCCGTCATCACCGCGCAAGCGCTTGAGCAAACATTCGAATGCGCTCGCACCAATCTCTGCCGTTGGCTGGGCGAGGGCGGTAATACCGTTGCCCACCAGCGGGTACCAGTCGAGGTCGTCGAGGGCGATCAAGCCGATGTCTTCAAACAACCTGCAACCCAACTCGCGCAAGGCATGGGTGCCGGCCAACGCGGCAATACCGTTGGCGCAAAACAGCGCTTTCGGACCGGGGCCGGGTGTGGCCAGGAAGGATTTAAGCCGTGCGCTCAGCTCGTTGCCGGTCTCAACCACCGCACCGCTCAGCCGCGTGCGCTGCTCGAGCTGCGCCTTGAAACTGTTGACCCGCTCAATCCGTGAACTGGTGCCGTCGTAGGGTTCGCTGACCAACACAATGTCGCGATAGCCGCGTGCTTCAAGATGATCCAGGGCCATCTCGACCGCCGCCGGGTTGTCCAGCCCGACCAGGTCGCTGTCCAGCAGATCGACCTTGCGATCCACCAGCACCATCGGCAGTTCACGGTGCAACTCGCGCAGCTCATCCAGGTGATGGCCAAGGGTGTTCACGATCAAGCCTTCGATGTTGTACGAGCGCAGTGCCGCCAGATGCTGGCGTTCCTGTTCATCGTCGCGGTCGGTGTTGCACACCACCAGGCTGTAGCCGTGCTGACGGCAGGCGGTTTCCACGCCATGCATCACGGCAATCGAATAGGGGTTGCGGATATCGGCCACCAGCATGCCGATCAGACGGGTACGCCCACGCTTCAAACCACGCGCCATCTGGTTCGGGCGATAGCCAAGTTCACTGATCGCTTGCTCGATGCGTTTGGCAGTGGCCTCGGACAGCAAGGCCCGGTCTTCGCCAATAAAGCGCGACACGCTGGCCTTCGAGACCCTGGCGTGTTCGGCAACATCGAGCATGGTGACGCGACCGCGCTGGGCGGCGGAAAAAGTAGTCACGGTATGAAGCCTTGTTGTTTGAGTTGTTGTGGCTGGCGCTGAAACCGGTTTCAGAAGACACCAGGCGCACGTGAACGTCAAGCTCATCGACGAAGGAAATTGTAGGAAAAGTCGGATTATACCGACAGACGGTCGTTAGACCTGTCAGATCTGACAGTAGCCGGTGTCGGGGATAGGGCGTTTAATTTTGAACAACGCTTGGTGAGTCACGACTCCAGAAGTCTTGCGAACGTGGAGACCCGCTTCGGTATTGCGCCGGCAATGAAATAGCGGGGCAACGGTAATGTGTTCTTGGGCATGAATTGGCTTGAGCGCAAAAAATTAGCTAATCAGTGATGGAGTACATGAAATGACGGCTAAAGAAAATCTGGGCCTGTTGAGCCTTGGTAAACGGGAACTGGCGGAAAAATCTCGAGATGAACTTCGGTTTTTAAGATTGGATGATCCCGGTACGCTCGCAGGCAAGACGCTTATGGATGGTCTGCTGCTCGAAAATCATGTACCGAAAGCATTGTTCGATCTGACGGATATTCTTGTCCAGCTGGAGTCATATGACTCTACTACACCCCATACTGCCGACTCCTATCAAATTCGCTTGCGTAACCCGCGTACGGGTACGACGAAGACTGTGGGCACTGGCAATCTTGGGCCAATTGCTGATCGTAAATGGCCGTTAGAGGTCAAATTTCTTTCCAGTGAGTTGCTGGACGACGATGCCAGTAAGTCGGCCACGGATTGGGAAATAGGCATCAGAGTTATAAACGGGGACACTCTAAACCCAACGACCCCGCAGTATCTATCGATAAAGGTTGACAGATTCCAACCCTATAAGAACAAGCAAACAGGTGTCGTAAGCAACCCTGTAAGGGCCACGTTTACAAACCCTGCGCCCGGCAAGGACCTGGACAGCGACTGGTTACTTCGCAACACTCACGTCGAATGTAATATTTCAACGGCCTTTAGCTATTATAGACAGGATGATGAAGTCGAAGTCTGGTTCGATGATACCTATTCACAAACAGCACCTCCGAAGGAAGTCATCAAGATTCCATTGCCTCCTAGCGGCCAGGTACGATTTCCGGTAGCAGACATTCCCGTTCCTCTGACTAATGGCACGTGGTATCTGTTCTACCGATTGAAAGACCTTGTTGGGAATTTCAGTCTGGTTTCTCTTGAACGTACAATCACGGTAAGAATCCAGCCTGATGCCGTGCTTAAACCCGTCGAGATTCCGACTGCAATCAAACCGGATGCACTTGACCTGAAAGACCTCGCGGGGCGTGTCTATGCCGAGGTGCCGCGCCCGGATAATGGCCTGAATACCGATATAATCAAACTCTATCTTGCGCCCATGACGGGGGGGATCCCGATCTTTGTCGGTGAACAGGATTTGGGTGGCCAGTCGCGGCTACAGTTCGAACTGTACTACCACGAACACCTTAAACCCTTGTTTGGTACTTCTGATATCGAAGTAGAGGTGAGGGCGTATTACGAGTTCATACGTCGCGGTGCTCCTCCACGTACTTCAATGGATACCCACGCTATCATTGACTTCGTTACTGCCGGACCGGATAAGGGTGATGAACTTCCAGATCTGGTCAGCAAACAAATGGCCAAAGTGACCGTTATGGGGGATTCCCTGACCCCCAACAAAATCACGGCAGAAGATCTGAAAGGCCCCGTCTGGATCAGTACCCCGATGAGAGCAACGGGTGACACTTGGGAGCCAGAGGCGAATGAACAGTGCTTTTTAATCTACGCAGGGCACAAGATAGGACCTATCTTACTGAGGGGTGGGGAGACTGAAATCAAGCGGCAAATTCCCGCTTCAATCATTGAAAGTGTCGGTCCTGGATTTCACAACGCGTCGTGGGACATTCAGTATGTCGATGGCCGAAATACGATGTCGTCGGAGCCGCAAGAGGTTGAAGTCGAAAAAGAACGTATTACGTTCCTTCAACCTACATTCCCGCTCAATGCTAAAGGTGATGTCAATTGCCTGAGTTTTGACGGTAATGAAGGTACCTCGGATATTTGGCTGCCTGTGACGGTTAAAATCATTTCCGCTTATATGCCAGCAGGTACTATTGTTACTGTTCATTCTTATGGTGCAAAAGAACTGGATGGGACAGACGTAATACCAGGAACCGAGTTTAAGATGCCGTACCAGATTCAAGGCAGTGAACCGGGTGGAGAGTTTGTGATCAATATTCCGTACTTGAAATACATCAAGCCCATTCAACCAACGCAAGCATCCGGACTGCCATCCGGTTCTCTCACCGTCTGGTTCGAAGTGCCTGTGGCTGGCGAACCGGTACCTTCTGACAGGAACCGGAAGAAGGTAACGCTGCTCTCTGATGAGAACTATTGCGAAGGGACTCCCAATCGTCGCCGCTGATTGAATCAATACCTTTGGGGGCGGATACATCCGCCCTTTTTTTCAAAATGAGTAAGACGAATTCCATATAGGAAAAAGATTATTCCTACATACGATTGGCGATTGTATCCGTAGTCTCTGCCTCCTCTTGCGGTGGGCTCTCCCGCCGACATCATTCAATCGTAGGATTTGAAAATATATCAGGTGGATATTTCATGAAGTATCGGTTCAATTTGAGGCCCATTGCCATTGCATTGGGTGCGCCTTCGCTGGCCATGATTTCGCTTGTAGCCTTCGAGGCTGATGCTCGGGATCTGGTGGACGAGAGCTGGACCGTCATTCCGTCAGAGGGTGCGCAAGCGTGGTCGCTGGCAAGTAACTCGGTATTGAACGTCATCAAGGGTACCGAGGCGCTTGACATCAACGCCTTGCAATCGACTGTCAATGTCAACGGGGGAGTCACCCGGCAAATTTCTGCTGAGGACGGTTCTCACGTAAACCTGGACAAAGCTTCGGTAAACGGTAATGGCGGTCGGGGGGGCGTGGAGCTGGTCAACAGCACCGCGACCATTACCGACAGCACTGTCTCCAGCGTCAATACAGGCCTGCAAGTCGCACACGAGCAAGGCACTCCTACAGGCTCTACCGCCACGGTCACGGGTAGCCGCATTATCGGGCAGACACTCGGGGCGCGAGTCACCGCCTTCAGCACGCTCACGCTTTCGAACTCGACGGTTGAAGGAGCCGGGGCTACGAGTACCGGGCTGAGTCTTTTCAGCGGTTCCGCTTCAGCCAGCAACAGTACTCACATCATCGGTGGCCATAACGGTGTGACGGTCAAGGTTGAAGTCCCGGGCGAAGGCAGCCAACTGGTGCTGGACAATTCAAGCGCGGAAGGCAAAACCGGTTCTGCGATCGTTGTGGACAATGCCGGGGCAACGAACACCATTACTGACATTCATGTCATTAACGGTTCGACCCTCAAGGGCGGCAACGGCACTATTCTTGAAGTGGCGGGAGCGGCGTCGGTCAACATGAATGTTGGCAGCAGTGCACTGGAAGGCAATGTTCAGGTGGCCGGTAACAGCACCGCCAACCTGAACTTCAACCAGGCCTCGCTGACGGGTGATGTGATCGCCGAGGCGGGCAGCACCGCTAATGTGCAGTTGCAGCAAGGTTCGCTGTTGACCGGGCGCCTGGAGAACGTCGCCACGCTCGGCATCGATCATCAATCCGAATGGGCCATGACCGGCAACAGCCAGGTCGGCGACCTGCACACCGAGGGCACTGTCAGGTTTGGTGCCGATAATGGCAATGACTACAAACAACTGGATGTCACCAATCTGTCGGGCCGCGGCCTGTTTATCATGCGCACCCACTTCACTACGGGTGAGACCGATCTGTTGAAGGTCATGGGCACCGCTACCGGCGATCATCGACTGCTGATCACCAGCAGCGGTGTCGATCCGGCCAGTGGTGAGCCGATCACCGTGGTGCGCACACAACAAGGTGGCGATGCGCGATTTTCGCTGGCCAATGCCAACAATGAGGTCGATCTGGGGACCTATTCCTATGGCTTGAGTAAAAGTGCCTCGGGCAACGATTGGTTCCTCGATCCGAGCAAGCGTAGCGTCAGTCCTTCCACTCAGGTCGTCAGTGCCTTGTTTGGCGCGCCACGCACCGTTTTGTATGGCGAAGAAGCCTTGTTGCGTACACGCATGGGCGAAGTGCGCTTCAACCCCGGCAAGTCGGGGGCCTGGAGCCGCGCTTTTGGCAGCAAGTACAACGTCGGTGGGGCATTCGGCGATAGTTATCGGCAAACGCAGCAAGGCTTCGCGTTGGGTGTCGATACGCCGTTGGGCGACGGTCAGTGGTTGCTGGGGGTGATGGCCGGTTATAGCCAGTCGAACCTCTCTTTGAACCACGGCAGTTCCGGCACTGTCGACAGCTACTCCCTGGGCAGCTACCTGACCTGGTTGAGTGAACTCGGGTATTACGTCGATAGCACCCTTAAGCTGAACCGCTTCGAGAACAAGGCGGACGTTGCGATGAGTGATGGTACGAAGGCCAAGGGTGATTATGGCAACACCGGGGTGAGCGGCTCCGTGGAGTTCGGCCGTAACATCAAACTCAAGTCTGGCTATTTCATCGAGCCCTTCACTCGCTGGTCGACCGCATACATTCAGGGCCAGGATTATGAACTTGAGAACGGCATGCAAGCCAAGGGCGACCGGACCTGGTCATTCGTGGGTAAGGCCGGGCTGACCGCAGGTCGTGACATGCCGATGGCCAGCGGTGGCACGCTGAAGCCTTATGTCCGGGCGGCGCTGGCCCACGAGTTTTCCAAAAGCGATGAGTTCAAGGTCAACGATAATGCGTTCAGCCGTAATCTCTCCGGTTCGCGCTTTGAAGTGGGAACGGGGGTTGCCATGAAACTGTCGGATCGCTGGAGTGCACACGCCGAGGTCGAGTACATGAAAGGCAAGAGCATCGAAATGCCGATTGGCGGGACGGTGGGCTTTCAGGTCAAGTTCTAATAGGGCGGGTATTTATTTATCGCCGTCCCTATCGTAAAGCCCTGTCTCTATCGAGACAGGGCTTTTTTGTGCTCAGCGGTTTGCGCTGGTTAACAAAGTATCGAATTTTCCATCAGCCGTGATGGAGAGAGTACTGACGCCTTTCACTTCGATCTGCACGTTAAAGTCGCCTGAGAATGTGCTCTTTGCGACATCGAGTTGGAAGTTTGTATTCCCTGATGTTGCTAACCTACTGGTAGGATTTTGTGGGTCTGTATAATCAACGAGTTCAATGGTGACGAAGCCCGGTTTGTCTTCACCAACTTGATGACTCCCGTCTGAAAGTGTCTTGGAGAACACGATCAGAAACACCCTCAAGCGCTTTTCATCGCTGTCTTTTTCAGTGGCTTCTACCACCCAGGTTTCACCCCGGTTCGGGCTTGTGCTGCTGCGCAGTGCTGTCACGCTGGACTTGAATGTGGGGGCATTCTCCAGCGTGACGTCGAAGTAATCTTCTGTGCTGGTTTTTTTTGCGGCTACGCTCATGATCGCTTTCTCCCTGGCAATTAACAAAGAATCCACAAATAGGTAACCATCGCTAACTCATGGATTAACTCATCAGAGCTCAGTAGCGTCATTCTGTAAACTGTCAGATATACCAGTTTACAGTGGGTGTTTTGTGTGGGTTGTTATCAAGAGGTTTTATGCGTATGAAGTGTTATTTCAAAAGCCTATAACCGCTAGTTGAAAGTCATTATGACTTCCCCCGGTTTTCATCAACTGAACAACCCCGCAGCGATATTGATCGAAAAGCCAAGGATGGCCGTGTTGAACAGAAAACCGATCAGTGACTGGGCCAGCACGATCTTGCGCAAACTGCGTGTGGCCACCCCGACATCGGCGGTTTGCACGGCCACGCCGATGGTGAACGAGAAATACAGGAAGTCCCAATAGTTGGGGTTTTTCAAGCCTTCGGCAAAACGCAGCGCGGGCTCCTGGCCATCCCAAGTGTAGAACAGCCGGGCATAATGCACGCTGAAGATCACCCCGACCAACAACCACGAACCGATTACCGTCATCCCGGTGAAGCCGTAGTGCAATAGCCGTCGGCTGGTCTCCAGGTCCTTGCTGCCGACCAGTTCCAGGGTGATGGTGGCGAGGCTGGCAATCGCCGCGATACAGACGATGAACAGCACCATGCCGGCGTTTTCATCTTCGACTTCGGCGATGCGTTTTACATCATCGGCCCGTGAGCGGATGGTCAGCCAGAACATCAGCATCAGGTAGGTCCAGACGCCGGCATTCCAGCCGATCAGAATCTTGCTGGTGACGGAATTGGCCGGAACCAGGAGGCTGACCGCTACCCCCAGCAGGGCGGCGGCGGTCAGGCGAGGGTGGGTGCGCAGGAGGTGTGGCATGGAGGCTCGATACGTCAGGGCTTTGCAACACCTTAGCCCAGCACGGTCTGTTGTGACCACAGTCAACAGGCGGACGATAACCCCTGTGGGAGCGAGCCTGCTCGCGATGAGGCCGTGACATCCAACATCCATGTTGGCTTTTACGCCGCTATCGCGAGCAGGCTCGCTCCCACATTAGGTTGGTGTTGTCGCCTGGATGTTCTTATGTCGCTTGCGCACCAACCTCATCACCACCACAAAAAACACCGGCACAAACACCACCGCCATGGTCGCGGTGATCATCCCGCCGATCACCCCCGTGCCGATCGCTTGCTGGCTCGCCGAGCTGGCGCCGGTGGCAATCGCCAGCGGTACCACGCCAAGGATGAACGCCAGCGAGGTCATGATGATTGGCCGCAGACGCAAGCGTGCGGCTTGCACCGTGGCGTCGATCAGGTCATGGCCTTCGTCGTACAGGCTCTTGGCGAACTCGATGATCAGGATCGCGTTTTTCGCCGACAGCCCGATGATGGTGATCAGCCCGACCTTGAAGAACACGTCGTTGGGCATCCCGCGCAAGGTCACCGCCAGCACTGCGCCGAGTACCCCCAGCGGCACCACCAGCAGCACCGAAGTCGGAATCGACCAGCTCTCGTACAGCGCCGCCAGACACAGGAACACGATCAGCAACGACAAGCCAAGCAGCATCGGTGCCTGGCTGCCGGACAAGCGCTCTTGCAACGACAACCCGGTCCACTCCTGACCCAACCCCGCCGGGCCTTGGGCGACCAGGCGCTCGATTTCCGCCATGGCTTCGCCGGTGCTGTGACCGGGTGCCGGTTCACCGGAAATGCTGATCGCCGGGTAACCGTTGTAGCGTGTCAACTGTGCCGGGCCCTGAGTCCATGTGGCCTGGACGAACGCCGACAGCGGCACCATTTTGTCGGCATTGTTGCGCACGTGGATCTTCAGCAAGTCATCAACCTGACTGCGTTGATCGCCTTCAGCCTGAACCACCACCCGCTGCATTCGCCCCTGATTCGGGAAGTCGTTGATATACGCCGAGCCGACGGCGGTGGACAGCACATTGCCGACATCGGCGAAGGAAACGCCCAAGGCATTGGCCTGTTTGCGGTCCACGATCAGTTGCACTTGCGGCGCTTCCGCCAGGGCACTTTCGCGCACGTTCATCAGGATCGGGCTTTTCTCGGCAGCCGCCAGCAAGGCACTGCGCGCTTGCATCAGCGCCGCATGACCCAGGCCACCGCGGTCTTGCAGGCGAAACTCGAAACCGCTCGACGTACCGAGGCCGTCAACCGGAGGCGGCAGTATCGAGAAAGCCACGGCATCCTTGATCTGACTCAAGGCACCGTTGGCGCGATTGGCAATCGAGGCCGCCGAGTCATCGCTGCCGCGCTCCGACCAATCCTTCAGCGTGGTAAACGCCAGGGCTGCGTTCTGGCCGCTGCCGGAGAAGCTGAAGCCGAGAATCACCGTGCTGTCGCCGACACCGGGTTCAGTGGCGTTGTGCGCTTCGATCTGCTCGACCACCTGCACCGTACGGTTTTTGCTGGCGCCCGGTGGCAGTTGAATGTCGGTGATGGTGTAGCCCTGGTCTTCGACCGGCAGGAAGGACGAGGGCAGGCGGCTGAAGCAATACACCAGGCCGATCAACAGCACGCCGTAGACCAGCAGATAACGACCACTGCGTTTCAGGGCGTAGACCACCCAGCGCTGATAACCCTCGGTCATCTGCTCGAAGCGCTGGTTGAACCAGCCGAAGAAACCACCCTTGGCATGATGTTCACCTTTGGCGATCGGTTTCAGCAGCGTGGCGCAGAGTGCCGGGGTGAGTGTCAGGGCGAGGAACGCCGAAAACAGAATCGATGTGGCCATCGACAGCGAGAACTGCTGGTAGATCACCCCGACCGAGCCCGGCATGAACGCCATCGGGATAAACACCGCCACCAGCACCAGGGTAATACCGATGATCGCCCCGGTGATCTGGCTCATGGCTTTGCGCGTTGCTTCTTTGGGCGACAGACCTTCGTTGACCATGATCCGCTCGACGTTCTCGACCACGACGATGGCGTCATCGACCAGAATGCCGATCGCCAGCACCATGCCGAACATGGTCAGTACGTTGATCGAGAAACCCAGCGCCATCATGGTCGCAAAAGTGCCCATCAATGCCACGGGCACCACCAACGTCGGGATCAGCGTGTAACGGATGTTCTGCAGGAACAGGAACATCACCGCGAACACCAGCAGCATCGCCTCGCCGAGGGTGTAAACCACTTTGGTGATCGAGACTTTGACGAACGGCGAGGTGTCGTACGGAATCTTGTATTCCACACCGGCCGGGAAGTAGCGCGCCAGCTCGTCCATCTTCTCGCGCACCAGCGTTGCGGTGCTCAAGGCGTTGGCGCCGGGCGACAGCTGCACGCTGACCGCTGTCGACGGCTTGCCGTTGAGGCGGGTCGAGAACTGGTATTCCTGGCTGCCGATTTCGACCCGCGCCACATCACCCACGCGCACCGTGGAACCGTCGGGATTGGCCCGCAGCACAATGTCGGCGAACTCTTCGGGGGTCGACAACTGACCTTTCACCAGCACCGTCGCGGTGATTTCCTGGGTGGTGCGAGCCGGCAAGTCGCCGATGCTGCCGGCCGAGACCTGGGCGTTCTGCGCGACAATCGCCGCGTTGACGTCGGCCGGGGTCAGGTTGAAACCGATCAGTTTCTGCGGGTCGATCCAGATCCGCATGGCCCGCTCGGCGCCATACAGCTGAGCCTTGCCGACGCCGTCCAGGCGTTTGATCTCGTTCATCACGTTGCGCGCCAGATAGTCGCTGAGCGCCACGTCATTGAGCTTGCCGTCACTGGAGGTCAGGGTGATCAGCAGCAGGAAGCCGGCCGATACTTTCTCGACCTGCAAACCTTGTTGGGTCACCGCTTGTGGCAGGCGTGACTCGATCACCTTGAGCCGGTTTTGCACATCGACCTGAGCCATTTCCGGATCGGTGCCGGGCTGGAAAGTGGCGGTGATGGTCGCGGTGCCAAGGCTGCTCTGGGATTCGAAATACAGCAGGTGATCGGCGCCGTTGAGCTCGCCCTCGATCAGGCTGACCACGCTTTCGTCGATGGTTTGCGCCGAGGCGCCCGGGTACACCGCGTAGATCTCGACTTTCGGCGGGGCAACGTTAGGGTACTGCGCGACGGGCAGCTGCGGGATGGCCAGCGCGCCGGCCAACAGGATAAACAGCGCGACCACCCAGGCGAACACCGGGCGGTCGATAAAGAATTGCGGCATAAAGTCTGCGTCCTGCCTACTGCCCGGTGACCTGGGCAAGGGGAAGAGGGGTGTCGTCGATTTCTACTTTTTCGCCGGGACGGGCGTGCTGCAGGCCTTCGATGACAATGCGGTCGCCGGGCTTGAGGCCGCCGGTGACGATCCAGCGATCCTTCTGCACCTGGCCCAGCTGCACCGGTTGCTGGCTGACACGGGCGTCGGCATCGAGCAACAGCACCTGAGCAATACCGGCGCTGTCACGCAGGACCGCCCGTTGCGGCACGCTGATGCCTTGCTGATTCACCGCTTGCTCCAGGCGCACGCGGATGAAACTGCCTGGCAGCAAATCGAGGTCCGGGTTGGGGAACTCGCTGCGCAGAATGATCTGGCCAGTGCCCGGGTCGACACTGATGTCGGCGAACAGCAGCTTGCCGGGCAATGGGTAGAGACTGCCGTCATCCTGAATCAGCGTGGCTTTGGCCTGATCCTGGCCGACCTGCTGCATCTGCCCGGCACGAAACGCCCGGCGCAACTCGTTGAGTTCGCGGGTCGACTGGGTCAGGTCGGCGTGGATCGGGTCCAGCTGCTGGATCAGTGCCAATGGCGTGCTTTCGTTCTGCCCGACCAGCGCGCCTTCGGTGACCAGTGCACGGCCAACCCGCCCGGAAATCGGTGCGGTGACGGTGGCGTAACCGAGGTTCAGTTTCGCCCGTTGCACAGCGGCCTGATTGGCCGCGACATCGGCGGCGGTCTGCCGGACGGCGGCGCGGGCGTTGTCGTAATCCTGGCCGCTGATGGCGTTGCCTTCGATCAACTGCGCGTAACGCTGCTCTTGCAAGCGCGCCTGATAGGCATTGGCCTCGGCTTTGCGCAGCGCCGCCTGGGCGCTGTCCAGATCAGCCTTGAACGGTGCCGGATCGATGCGAAACAGCACATCGCCCTGTTTGACGTCGCTGCCTTCGCGGAAGGTCCGTTGCAGGACTACTCCGGCCACCCGGGCGCGGACTTCGGCGATTCGCGGCGCGGCGATCCGCCCACTCAGTTCGCTGCTGATCGACAGTGGCCGGGCTTCGATGGTTTCGATCCGGACCGTGGCCAGCGGCGCTGTTTCTTCGGCAGTGGAGGACTTGTCGCACGCACTCAGCGTCATTGCCAAGGCAATCAGGCCGAGCTTCGCAAACAGGTTCTTTGACATGTAAATACCCCAATAATGACCCCCAGCATCCTACGGGGAGGGGACGAGCGTAGCGGTGAAGCTTTGTAGGTGCTGTGTGAAATTGTGTAAGGGTTTTACTCACGGGTGCGTGAGGGCGTATATCCTTGGACGCTTGATTTCTATTGCGCTTGGTCGATTGCTATCGCGAGCAGGCTCGCTCCCACAGTTGATCAGGGATGTTCACAACATATGTGTTCACATCAAATCCCTGTGAGAGCGAGCCTGCTCGCGATGGCGGTTTATCGGACGCCACCGCACTTTCTGGAAACACCCATGCCCAACATCCTCCTGGTCGAAGACGATTCCGCACTCTCTGAATTGATTGCCAGCTACCTTGAACGCAATGGCTATCAGGTCAGCGTGATCAGCCGTGGCGACCATGTGCGCGAACGGGCGCGGGTCGATCCGCCGGATCTGGTGATCCTCGACCTGATGCTGCCGGGCCTCGACGGTCTGCAGGTCTGTCGCTTGCTGCGCGCCGATTCGGCGGCTCTGCCGATTCTGATGCTGACCGCCCGCGACGACAGTCATGACCAGGTGCTGGGCCTGGAGATGGGCGCCGACGATTACGTCACCAAGCCGTGCGAGCCACGGGTATTGCTGGCGCGGGTGCGTACCTTGCTGCGGCGCAGCAGCCTGAACGAGCCGCAGACCGCCAGCGACCGAATCCTCATGGGCAACCTCTGCATCGATCTGTCGGAGCGCACCGTGACCTGGCGCGAGCAACTGGTCGAACTGTCCAGCGGCGAATACAACCTGTTGGTGGTGCTGGCTCGCCACGCCGGCGAAGTGCTCAGTCGCGACCAGATCCTGCAACGCCTGCGCGGCATCGAATTCAACGGCACCGACCGCTCGGTGGACGTGGCGATTTCCAAGCTGCGGCGCAAGTTCGACGACCATGCCGGCGAAGCGCGCAAGATCAAGACTGTGTGGGGCAAGGGTTATCTGTTCAGTCGCTCCGAGTGGGAATGCTGAACATGCTGCGCATTCTGATCCGTCTCTACCTGATCACCATCGTCACTTTCAGCGCGGCGATTTATTTCATCCCGGATCTGGTGATCAAGGTGTTTCACGAGCGATTCGTGAATTACAACCTTGATCACTCCCGAGGCTTGCAGAAGCTGATCACTAAACAGTTTCACGGAGTGCCGACCGAGCAATGGACCCATCTGGCCGCGCAGTTGGACCAGGACTTCAGCCCATTGCATGTGGCACTGGTGCGCAATGACGACGCGGATTTCACACCCTACGAACGTGAGCGTCTGGAGCGCGGTGAAAACGTCATCCGCATGGGCGACTGGGGCTGGCGCACGCTGGCGGTCTCGCCGCTGGATCAGCAACTGTCGGTGAAACTGGTGGTGCCACCGGATCCGCTGGACGTCAATTTGTTGTACTGGAGCATCAACGTACTGATCGGCGGCGCGTTGCTGGCGTGCCTGTTGATCTGGCTGCGGCCGCACTGGCGCGATCTGGAACGCCTGAAAAATACTGCCGAGCGCTTTGGCAAGGGCCACTTGAGCGAGCGCACACAGATCCCGCCGAGTTCTAACATTGGCAGCCTGGCCAACGTTTTCGACACCATGGCCGGCGATATCGAAAACCTCCTGAACCAGCAGCGTGATTTGCTCAATGCGGTGTCCCACGAATTGCGCACGCCGCTGACCCGACTGGACTTTGGCCTGGCACTGGCCTTGTCCGACGACTTGCCGGCCGCCAGCCGCGAACGTTTGCAGGGCCTGGTTGCACACATTCGCGAACTGGACGAGCTGGTGCTGGAATTGCTCTCCTACAGCCGTCTGCAGAATCCGGCACGGGTGCCGGAGCAGGTGGACGTGTCGCTGGATGAGTTTATCGACAGTATTCTGGGCAGTGTCGATGAAGAACTGGAGTCGCCGGACATCGTCATCGACGTCTTGCTGCACGGCCAGCTCGAACGCTTCAGCCTCGACCCGCGCCTGACCGCCCGAGCCATCCAGAACCTGCTGCGCAACGCCATGCGCTACTGCGAAAAACGCATTCAGATCGGCGTGCAGGTTTGCCCCAAAGGTTGTGAAATCTGGGTCGACGATGACGGCATCGGCATTCCAGAAGACGAACGCGAGCGGATCTTCGAACCGTTCTATCGCCTGGACCGCAGCCGCGACCGCGCCACGGGCGGGTTTGGCCTGGGGCTGGCGATCAGCCGCCGAGCCCTGGAAGCCCAGGCCGGCACACTGACGGCCGAAACCTCACCGTTGGGCGGGGCTCGGTTCCGGTTGTGGCTGCCGACCCCGGTTTGATCTCGCGCCACCGATGATCGTTGTTGCCGTAACGGAGCTTGGCATGAAGCCGTCACGCGATCCGTAGCAGCTGCCGAGCCCGCGAGGCTGCGTTCGGCTGCGAAGCAGTCGTAAAGTCAGGCAACGCGTTCTCCCAGGAAAACCAAGTGCAGAGGATTTGCGAGGACTTCGTCCTCGAACGCAGCCTCGCGGGCTCGACAGCTGCTACGGGGTTCGGCAGGTAACGATCAAAGTATGACTTCGGCAGCCGTGATCAACCCCACCCCAGCCCGGTCCATCCGTTCCATGGCCGAGGCCAGCGAGCCATTCAGGTCGATCGCCCGGCAGGCGTCCAGCACCACCGTGGCATTGAACCCGGCTGCGCGGGCGTCCAGCGCCGAGAACATCACGCAGAAATCCAGCGCAAGTCCGACCATGAACACCGTATCGATTCCGCGTTCCCGCAGGTATCCGGCCAAGCCGGTGGGGGTGGTGCGATCCGCCTCCAGAAACGCCGAATAACTGTCGATGTCCGGGTTACAGCCTTTGCGGATGATCAACTGGGCGTGAGGCAGGTTCAGTTCGGCGTGCAGTTCGGCGCCGTGGGTGGCTTGCACACAGTGCTCGGGCCACAGGGTCTGGGCGCCGTAAGGCAGTTCAATCACGTCATAGGGTTGGCGTCCGGGATGGCTGGACGCGAACGAGGCGTGCCCGGCCGGATGCCAGTCCTGGGCGATGATCACCTGGGTGAACTGACCGGCAAGGCGATTGATCAAGGGAATGATCCGGTCGCCCTCGGGGACCGCCAGGCGGCCACCGGGAGTGAAGTCGTTTTGTACATCAATGACCAATAGGGCGCAGTGTGTTTGAGCAGATGTGGACGTCATGGCCGGTTACCTCCCTGGAAGTGGAAACGCAAGCATAGCGTCAGGTTCAGACTCTTCAAACGCTGAACAGCGTCCCCCTCGTAGCAGCTGGCGCAGCCTGCGTTCGGCTGCGCAGCAGTCGTAAAATCAGGCACCACGTTTTATCAGGTTCACCGTGGAGGCAGGATTTACGGCCGCTTCGCAGCCGAACGCAGCCTCGCGGGCTCGGCAGCTGCTACTAGTCGGCGGGCAGTAAACGCTGGCGGCAATCGAGTGTCAGGCGGGCGCCGCCGAGTTCGCTGCTGCCGACGTCCAGGGTGAACCCGTGCAGGTTCACGATGGCCGCGACAATCGATAAGCCGAGGCCGAAGCCACCGTTCTTGGCGTTGTCGTCGACGCGATAGAACCGTTGAAACACCGCCGTGCGTTTGTCCGCCGGGATGCCGGGGCCGGAGTCGAGTACTTCAATACGTGTGCTGCCAGCATCGTCGACTGCCCGCACAATCACCTGACCGCCCGCCGGGGTGAATTTGATCGAGTTGCTCAGCAAGTTCGACAGAGCTTCAAACAACAACGCCCGGTCGCCGGTCAGCGCCGGCAAGGTCTGCGGTGTTTGCAGGTTTAAATTCAGTTGACCTTCTTCGGCCAGCGGCAGGTAAAAATCGTACAGTTCCTGCAGCAATGGCAACGGATCGAACACCACAAAGCCCGAACGCCGCTGTTGATCCTCCAGTTCGGAAATCCGCAGCAGCCCGCGAAAGCGCGCCATCAGGGTGTCGGTCTCGGCAATCACCTGATCCAGTTGCAACGCCTCGGCGGAACCTTCGACGGCTTGCTGTTGAATGCGGTAAAGCTGCGCGCGTAGCCGGGTGAGCGGGGTGCGCAGGTCGTGGGCGATGTTGTCACAAACCCCCTTGACCTCGTTCACCAGGCGCTCGATGCGTTCGAGCATGGCGTTGACGATGGCTGCGAGCATGTCCAGCTCATCGCGGCGGCTGGACAGCGGCAAACGGTGGTTGAGGTTGCCGGCGACGATGGCTTCGGCGCTCGCCTGCAAGGCGCGAATTCGCCGCAACGGCCGACGACGCAACAAGTGCCAACCGGCGATGCCGGGGATGATGGTCAGCGAGACTCCCCAGAACAGTGCATGCAGGATGATCCGTGTGACCGCAAACAACGAACCGTTGTCACGCACCAGGACCAGCCAGCGGCCATCCAGTGTGTGGGTCACCACCGCGTCGCAACTGTCGGATGGCAGGCTGGCGTCATCCGGATCGGCGCAGTCGCCCAGTGAATGAATCTTGCCGTCCAGTGGCAGGCTGGCGGGGATCTTGCGAATCAGCCCGTGCAGAGGCCGATGCTGTTCGTCGAACAGCCCGTAGGCGTCGATACCGCGCTGGTCGAAGGTGATGCTGGCAATCAGCGCCTCATCCAGCTGATCACCGTGGAAGCGTGAAAACAGGTGCTGGCGTTGCATCAGCGAATGTTTGGCAAGGTTCTCCAGGTAGCTGGAAACCTCGTAATACATCACCCCCATGAGCAGACAGCTCCAGACCACGAACAGCGCACTGTAGAGCGCCAGCAAGCGGCTGCTGGAGGAGCGCCAGCCTTTAGACGGGTTCAGCAATGACATAGCCCGAGCCTCGCACAGTCCGTATCAGCGGTAGTTGGCCCGGTAGGTCGATTTTTTTGCGCAGACGTCCGATGTGCACATCGATCAGGTTGGTGCCGGGGTCGAAGTGATAACCCCAGACCTCTTCGAAAATCATCATCCGCGTGAGGATCTGCCCGGTATTGCGCAACAGGAACTCCAGCAGTTTGTATTCGGTCGGCAGCAGGCTCAGCACCTGTCCGCCGCGGCTGGCTTCGCGGCTGATCAGGTTGAGCTCCAGGTCAGCCACGCGCAGCGTCGTTGTATAGTCCTTGACGGTGTTCTGGCGGCGTAGCAGGACTTCGACGCGGGCGGCCATTTCGTCGGTGGCAAAGGGTTTGGTCAGGTAATCGTCGCCGCCGGCGCGCAAGCCGCGAACACGCTCATCGACGTCGGACAGGGCGCTGATCATCAGAATCGGCGTCGACACGCCCATGGTTCGCAAGGTAGTGACAATCGCCAGGCCATCGAGCTCCGGCAGCATGCGGTCAAGGGTGATCAGGTCGTAGTCACCGCTGACTGCCCGCGCCAAGCCTTCTCGACCATTAGCGACCCAGTCCACCTGCAGGCCATGGCTGCTCAGCTCGGCAACGATCTCCCGTGCAGTGACGGCGTCGTCTTCAATGGTCAGGATTCGGGTCATGGGGCTTGCCTGAGAATAAGTGAAATACACGGGTGGCAGTGTGCCAAGAAATGTCGGCAAGGGTTCTAAAAAAACTTTCATACAAGGTAAATCGTCTCCAGACAGACACGACTTTTCGTCGCGTGTGACAGAAGGAGGCGCGGCACGGTTCACTGGCCTGGATCAATATTTTGCTTTGGCATATCACGTAACGTAAAGGTTTCAGGGCCTTGTAGCACCGTCAGCTACATTGTCTTGGCGCAGCGATGTCGCGTCATTGCACCCCTGCAACGTGATGCTGACTGACTCCCTTAATGACTTTTCACGGATGAAACATGCCATGCAACGCCTATACCGTACCTTTGATATCCAGCCGCTTGTGCGGGCAGATATGACCATCGAACTCAATGGCCAGCCGGTCAGCGCCGCGATAGGCGAAACTGTGTTGACGGTCATTCAATCCCTCGGTGTGCGTCAGGTCGCACGTAACGATCACGATCAGATCAGCGGGGCCTATTGCGGTATGGGCGTGTGCCAATGCTGTCTGGTGAAAATCAACGGTCGACACAAGCGCCGCGCCTGTCAGACGCTGGTGCAGCCGGGCATGCAGGTTGAAACGGCGGTCAACCGCATTGCCGAGCAGGAGGCACTATGAGCCTGCATCCGGTAATCGTCGGCGGTGGCCCGGCGGGTATGGCGGCGGCCATTGAACTGGCCAGACACGGCGTGCACTGCACCTTGCTCGAAGAAGCTTCGCGGCTGGGCGGGGTGGTGTTTCGCGGGCCGTTGCGCGACGGCGTACAGCTGGACTATCTGGGGCCGCGTTACGCCGAGTCCCTGGCCAAACTGCATGGCGACTTTATGGACCGTTGTGCGCTGATCGATGTGTGTTTGAACACGCGGGTTGTCGGTGCCGAATGGACTCGGGCGTTGGTCATGCTGGACGCTGACGAACGCGTGCAGGAAATCACCTACCCGCAATTGTTGCTCGCCGCCGGATGCCATGAGCGCAGCGTGCCGTTTCCCGGCTGGACGTTGCCGGGCGTGATACTGCTGGGCGGTCTGCAACTGCAAATCAAGAGTGGCGTGGTCAAGCCGCAAAGCCCGGTGGTGATCGCCGGCACCGGTCCGTTGTTGCCGCTGGTTGCCTGTCAATTGCATGCCAGCGGGGTGACGGTTGCCGGTGTGTTCGAGGCCTGCGCGTTCGGCAAGATCGCCAAGGAAAGCCTGGCCCTGCTGAACAAACCGCAGCTGTTCCTCGATGGGCTGAGCATGCTCGCTTATCTGAAACTGCACCGAATCGCGATGCGCTACGGTTGGGGTGTGGTCGAGGCGCAAGGCGAGGGCGAGTTGCGCAGCGTGACCGTCGCACCGTATTCCAGCAACTGGCAGCCAGACCTGAGTCGCGCCGAGCAGGTGCCGGCGCAGACCCTGGCGGTGGGCTACGGCTTTATTCCGCGGACTCAGCTCAGTCAGCAAATGGGCCTGGAACATGGCTTCAGCGATGACGGTTATCTGCGCGCCACAGCCAATATCTGGCAGCAAAGCAGCGAGCCGCACATTCACCTGGCCGGTGACATGGGCGGGATTCGCGGTGGTGAGGCAGCGATGCTCAGCGGTCGAATCGCTGCGTTGTCGATCCTTGTGCAGCGCGATGTGCTGAGCAGCGAAAAGGCGCTGCACTTGCGTGAGCGCTATCTGGCGAAACTCAAGTCCATCGTGCGCTTTCGCGCGGCGGTGGATCGCTACACCGAACGCGGTGCCGGACAGACCGCGTTGCCGGCTGCCGATACGCTGATCTGCCGCTGTGAAAACGCCACCCGTGCAGACATCGATCGGGCGCTGTCCCAAGGCGTTCAAGACATGGCCAGCCTGAAAATGCGCACGCGGGTGAGCATGGGTGATTGTCAGGGGCGGATGTGTGTCGGTTATTGCAGCGACCGCTTGCGCGAAGCCACCGGGCGCCAGGATGTAGGCTGGTTGCGCCCGCGTTTTCCCATCGAGCCGATCCCTTTTTCGGCTTTCCAGAACCTCGGCACGGATGCGTTGAATCATGAGTAAGTTCTACGATGTGGTGATTGCCGGTGGCGGTGTGATCGGGGCTTCTTGCGCCTATCAACTGTCGAAACGCAAGAATCTGAGAGTCGCGCTGATCGACGCCAAGCGCCCTGGCAACGCGACCCGTGCGTCGGCCGGCGGCCTGTGGGCGATTGGCGAGTCGGTGGGGCTGGGCTGCGGGGTGATCTTCTTTCGCATGATGTCGGCCAATCGTAAGCGCGAAGCTCAGGGCGCGGCGGTGGCGGTCGACTCCAGCACGCCGCATATCCTGCCGGATTCGTTCTTTGACTTTGCCCTGCAATCGAATGCGCTGTACCCGGACCTGCACCGCGAGTTGCAGGAAAAGCACGGCATGGATTTCAAGTTCGAAAAAACCGGGCTGAAGTTCGTGATCTACGACGATGAGGACCGCTTGTACGCCGAGCACATCGTCGCCTGCATTCCACACCTGGCCGATCAGGTGCGCTGGCTCGACCAGGCCGCACTACGCGAGGCCGAGCCGAGCGTCAGCCATGAAGCGCGCGGGGCGCTGGAGTTTCTCTGCGACCATCAGGTCAGCCCGTTCCGCCTGGCGGACGCCTACACCGAAGGCGCCCGGCAGAATGGCGTCGACCTGTATTTCAACACCAACGTCACTGAGGTGTTGCGCCAGGGTTCGCGGGTTGTTGGTGTGCAGACTGCCGAGGCCGGCGAGTTCCGTTGCGATACCTTGATCAACGCTGCGGGTGCCTGGGCCGCGGAGCTCAGCCAGCAAGCTACGGGCATCCGTATTCCGGTGAATCCGGTCAAGGGCCAGATCTTGCTGACCGAGCGCATGCCAAAGATCTTGCGTGGTTGCCTGACCACCAGTGATTGCTACCTGGCGCAGAAGGACAACGGCGAGATTCTGATCGGTAGTACCACCGAAGACAAAGGCTTCGACGTGACCACCACCTACCCGGAAATTTATGGGCTGGTGCAAGGCGCGATCCGCTGTATCCCAGAGCTTGAACACATCAATCTCAAGCGCTGCTGGGCAGGGTTGCGGCCGGGCTCACCGGATGAGCTGCCGATTCTGGGGCCGATGAAAGGGGTTCAAGGCTATCTCAATGCCTGCGGGCATTTCCGCACTGGCATCCTGACGTCGGCGATCACCGGCGTGTTGCTCGACAAACTGGTGAACAACGAAGCGTTGCCGCTGGACATCACACCGTTCCTGGCGGACCGGTTTGAGGTGAAAAAAGCGGTAGCGGTCAAGCAGGCAGAAATGGCCTGAATTGGCTCAGGCGTTCTGCGAGCAGCGGCAATAGCTGTTCGCAGGACGCCTCGATTTTCATGTCCAGCAACTCATCGGCGCGAGTCTTGCCCAGGTTGATGGCGATCAACGGTTTGCCGCGGTCGGCGATCACCCGACACAGGCGAAACGCCGAAAACGCCATCAGCGATGACCCCACTACCAGCAAACCCGCAGCCTGCTCGGCAGCGGCCATGGCTTTGGCGGCGGTGGCGTGCGCGACGTTTTCACCGAAAAACACCACATCCGGTTTCATTCGCTCACCCTCGCAGTTTGGGCAACGGGGGACTTGAAAGTGCGACTCGAAGGCCGGGTCGAGCAGGGTGTCACCATCGGGTGCCTGTACCGCATCGACACCCGCCAGATAGGGGTTTTGCGCTTCCATGAGGCGCTGGATCGAGTCCCGGTCACTGCGTTGGCCGCAATCGAGGCACAACACCCGGTGCAAGCTGCCATGCAACTCGATCACGTCCGGGCTGCCAGCCTGATCGTGCAAGGTGTCGACATTCTGGGTGATCAGCCCGGCAATCCGCCGCTGCGCTTGCAATGTGGCCAAGGCTTCGTGGGCGGTATTCGGCCGCGCTTGCCGAACCCGTGGCCAGCCGAGCATCGCCCGTGCCCAGTAACGCTGGCGCGATTCGGGTGCTTTCAGGAACTCCTGATACATCATCGGTTGCCGACCGCGCCGCACCCCATCGGTGTCGCGGTAATCGGGAATGCCCGACGCCGTGCTGATACCGGCCCCCGTGAGCACCAGCAACGGCTGCTCGACCATCAGGTTCTGAAGGTGGTCGATCTGTTCGCGAATGGGGCTTTCGAACATGGTCAGTGCTCCGGTTGCCGGGTTTCACAACACGATGCAGGATAGTTGTTATCCGGTCTACTGCGCGGGGTTGGCAGTTGATCGAAAAACTGTGCTCTGACGTGCGTTTGTGGCGTCTAGCGTCTGTGTCCCCGCGGTGGTACGGGGCGTGAATTCGGAAGCCGGCATGCAAGCGTTGTTGAACGAGATTCTTGACACGGTTCGCCCCCTGATCGGACAGGGCAAGGTGGCTAATTACATTCCTGCGCTGGGCAGTGTGCCGGCCGATCAGTTGGGCATTGCGGTGTATGGCAATGACGGCGAGCTGTATTGCGCCGGCGATGCCCACACGCTGTTTTCGGTGCAGAGTATTTCCAAGGTGTTCAGCCTGGTGCAGGCCATCGAGCATTCCGGCGAGGCGATCTGGGAGCGACTCGGTCACGAGCCTTCCGGTCAGCCGTTCAATTCGCTGGTGCAACTGGAGTTTGAGCGCGGTCGGCCGCGTAATCCGTTCATCAATGCCGGGGCGCTGGTGATCTGTGACATCAACCAGTCACGCTTTGCCGCACCCGCGCTGTCGATGCGCGATTTTGTGCGGCGGTTGTCCGGCAACCCGCAGGTGATGGTCGACAGCAAAGTCGCCGAGTCGGAGTACCAACACCGTGCGCGCAACGCGGCCATGGCCTATCTGATGCAGTCGTTCGGCAACTTCCATAACGATGTGGAAGCCGTGCTGCGCAGCTACTTCAGCCATTGTGCGCTGCGCATGAGCTGTGTCGATCTGGCCCGTGCTTTCTGTTTCCTGGCCAATGACGGGTTCTGCAAGCACAGCGGCGAACAGATCCTCACGGCGCGCCAGACCAAACAGGTCAACTCGATCATGGCCACCAGCGGTCTGTATGACGAGGCTGGCAATTTCGCTTATCGCGTTGGTCTACCGGGCAAGAGTGGCGTGGGCGGTGGCATCGTGGCCGTGGTGCCGGGGCGCTTTACCGTGTGCGTCTGGTCACCGGAACTGAACCCGGCAGGTAACTCGCTGGCCGGCATGGCAGCGCTGGAGTTGCTGAGCCAGCGTATTGGCTGGTCGGTGTTCTAGACATTAGGGCATGTCAGTCAAGCCGTTACGCGAGCGCAAAACGTTACTCGAACCGTAGCAGCTGCCGAGCCTGCGAGGCTGCGTTCGGCCGCGCAGCGGTCGTAAAGTCAGGTAACACGTTCGTTCAGGTAAACCGCGTACGCAAGATTGGCGAGGACTGCGTCCTCGAACGCAGCCTCGCAGGCTCGACAGCTGCTACGGGCGCTGTTACTCCGGTGGGTCGAGGTGATCCAGGGCGCGATTCACTGCCAACTCGGCCAGGGAAATCATCTGTTGAATCGCCAGCGCGGTATTGCGCTTGGGACCTTCGAGGTCGAACGCCAGATCGCTGGCCATGACATTGGCCGAGGCGAGGGTTTCGCAAGCGTGGGCCAGCAGGGTTTCAGAGTCGACGTCGGGGGCGATGACGAAGATGCAGCCGGGGCGTCGGTCGGCTAACAATGCCTTGGTCTCGGGTAGCACCAGGTAATGATCGAGCGCACGGTGTGCGGCGGCGTGGAGTTCTTTTGAGTCGAGGGAAGCGTAGGGGGAAACCGGATCGGTTTCGGGGGGATTCGGTGTGGCTTTGAACATGGTGATGCTCCAAATGTAAGTAGAGGAACCATCACCCTCGCTACCAAACGAAGGGTGGTGGCCATACGCGGGTTGGTAGACCGGACACTTGGAAACCGGCGCGCCCGAGGGCGCCCTGCGCATGGCCACCATAAAAACAAATGCCGACAAAAAGCACCTGCATAAGGTGACGCTGTGCGCCGTGTGTCCGGGCTACCAAACCCGATCGCTGATAATCAGCGACACGGAAACGATAGAGGCGAGGACCAAAGCGCACAAGCCGGCGGATTCTGGCGCAGGTGTAGGTCGCTACGCAAGGCGCTGTAGCCTCTGATGGGCACTGCGTAGGCAAGCTTAAACACCCGTCGTAGCAGCTGCCGAGCCCGCGAGGCTGCGTTAGAGGCGGGCCGCGTTCGGACAGAGTCCTCGCCAACCCTGCATACGCGGTTTACCTGACAGAACGTGTTGCATGATTTTACGACCGCATCCGTCCGGATGCGGCCCAGACCGAACGCAGCCTCGCGGGCTCGACAGCTGCTACAGGCGCGGGCTCTATACCTTGCAAGGCCGATTCGGTACACACGCAGGTGTTATCTATGTAAGGCCTTACGTGGATGGCCAAGACATAAAGTGCCCCCTGATCTTCAGGCAAGAAGACCGGACATCCACTTAAAGGGAATTAATCAACGTGCCAAACAGCAATGAATACTCATACACGAACGAACAGGTGAAAGCGGCGTTTTCAGACATCAGCGCCAGTCTGTTCAAAGACAAGGCCATTAGTACCTCCAACCCGCAAATGCTGATCGTGGCGGGTATCCAGGGCTCGGGGAAAACCTGGTTGCTGGAAGAGTCACTACTGAAAACCGACAACTACTCGAACTACATCAGGCTGTATCTACCTGAGTACCGCAAAAAGCATCCGCAGTATTCGCAGATGGAACCCCACGGCGTGCTGCACGTATATGAGCACACCGAGGCCTTTGTGCGGGCGGTGTGTGCAGAAATCTTCAAGAAGGCCTTTGCCGAGAAGTACAGCATCATCATGGAGTCGGCGCTGGACTCGGCAGACTTCGCTGCCTTCCCGCCGCTGGCCGTGTCAGCCGGCTATCAGTTTGAAGTTCACGTGGTGGCCTGCAAAAAAGAGTTCACCCATTTGTCGACCATCACCCGTGGCTTGAAGAGCCTTCAAAACAAGCAATTGGAGCGCTTCCTGAAACTCTCGGAGCTTGAGACAAGCCTGGGCAATGCTGAGAAAGTGCTTAACGCTTTTGAAGAGGCTTGCGTGCAGAAGGTCGGTTCTCAGATCACCCTGTATGAGCGCGGGTTCGGTGAACTTAAAAACCGAAAGGCCGTCTGTCGCAGCCGGTGCGACACGGTCGGTCAGTTGACCGCGCAATCGGTGGTCGATCATAAGGGGGCGACAGTGGCTGTCGCTGACAACCCGGTCGCCATCGAGCGAGCCCCCGGAAAAACCTCACGCTCCTGTTACACAGCTTATAACCACATCGTGAGCGCCGAGGTGAGCCTGCGGCGTGATCGACGGGAGATGGTGTGGGATTGCCAACTCGCGCTGCTGGAGGCGCTACGCCTGAATAATCAGGTCCCCGCATTCGTCAACACTGATCTGGTGGGTTACGTGTTCAAGCATTTGCATCACTGATCAACCGACAAGTAGCCCGCCGTCGGCGGGCTTCCTGCCAAACCCCTTGAGTCAAAACGCAAAACACGAACAACCAAACGCGCCCCAGAACCCCTGGAAGTCACTGACGGGGGCGTTCGACAAACGCGCCCGCTCATGGCTGTGGGCATGCACCGCGCAGGCGCCTGCGCATTGATGCATCCGGGCGGTGAGCGGTGCCAAGGGTTTCCAGTGCCCCGGCACGTTTACCACCGGTGACCAGTCGGGCATGACCGGCAAACGCGGCGGGCCGAGTTTTTCGAATTCGAGGCTGCCGTACACCACCTTGCCGTCGACCACGGTCAGCACCGATTCAATCCATTTGATCGCTTCGTCGTCGACGCTGAAGTAGTCGGCAGACAACGCCACCAGATCGGCCAGTTGCCCGACCTTGATCTGACCTTTTGAGCCTTGCTCGGAGGAGAACCAGGCGCTGCCATGGGTGTAGAGTTCCAGCGCCGTGTCGCGGCTCAGACCTTGCGGGTACAACTCCAGGCCGCCGACGGTGCGACCGCTGACCAGCCAGTAGAGCGACGTCCACGGGTTGTAGCTGGAAACCCGCGTGGCGTCGGTGCCGGCACCGACCGGGATGCCTTCGGCGAGCATGCGCTGGATCGGTGGGGTGTGCTCGGCAGCCTTGGCGCCGTAACGGTCGACAAAATACTCACCCTGAAAGGCCATGCGGTCCTGAATCGCAACGCCGCCGCCCAGTGCACGAACCCGTTCGATGTTCTGCGGGGTGATGGTTTCGGCGTGATCGAAGAACCACGGCAGCCCGTCGAACGGGATATCGCGGTTGACCTTTTCGAACACGTCGAGCATTCGGCTTATCGATTCGTTGTAGGTGGCGTGCAGGCGAAATGGCCAGCGCTGCTCCACCAGATGGCGCACCACCGGTTCCAGTTCCTGCTCCATGGTTTGCGGCAGATCGGGGCGTGGTTCGAGGAAGTCTTCAAAGTCGGCGGCGGAGAACACCAGCATTTCGCCAGCGCCGTTGTGCCGCAGGAAATCGTCACCCTGGCCGTAGTGCGAGGTGCTGGTCCAGTTCTTGAAGTCAGTCAGCTCTTCCTTGGGTTTTTGGGTGAACAGGTTGTAGGCGATGCGCACGCTCAGTTGCCGGTCTTTCGCCAACTGCTGGATGACCTGATAGTCGTCCGGATAATTCTGAAAACCGCCACCGGCATCGATGGCGCTGGTGACACCGAGGCGATTGAGTTCGCGCATGAACTGCCGGGTCGAGTTGACCTGATAGTCCAGCGGCAACTTCGGCCCCTTGGCCAGCGTCGAGTACAGAATCATCGCGTTCGGACGGGCGATCAGCATGCCCGTGGGGTCGCCATTGGCATCGCGCTGGATTTCGCCACCCGGCGGGTTCGGGGTATTGCGGTCGTAGCCCACCACTTTCAGCGCCGCGCGGTTGAGCAGGGCGCGGTCATACAGGTGCAGGACGAACACTGGGGTGTCAGGTGCAGCCTTGTTCAGCTCTTCAATCGTTGGCAGGCGCTTTTCGGCGAACTGGAACTCAGTCCAGCCACCGACCACGCGCACCCATTGCGGTGCAGGCGTGCGGTCGGCCTGATCCTTGAGCAGGCGCAAGGCGTCGACCAATGACGGCACGCCTTCCCAGCGCAGTTCGAGGTTGTAGTTCAGGCCACCACGGATCAGGTGCAGGTGCGAGTCGTTGAGGCCGGGGATCACCGTACGCTTTTGCAGATCGATGATTTGCGTGCTGGCGCCGCGCAGGGGCATGACGTCTGCATCATTGCCGACGGCAATAAACCGCCCATCCTTGATGGCGACCGCGCTCGCAAGGGGCTTCTCCCGGTCAACCGTGTGCATGCGACCGTTGAACAGGATGAGATCGGCTGGGGAGCTGGCCATGCTGGCACTCTGCGCAAATAGAGGACTGGTCCAGGCACTGACGGTGCCTGCCGAAAGGCCTTGCAGTACGCGGCGGTGGTTGAAGTCGTCGTGTTCATCAGGTGGGCTCATGGCGCCGTTCTCCGCAGGTGTCCGGTCGAGCGAGCAGCCGAATGCGCGAGCCATACGGCCAGCAGAGAATATAGACGGCAAATTCGCAGTCGATGTGTCGGACGGGTACATTTACGACCGGCAGAAACGACGAATCCCGCCATAAAGGCGGGATTCGCAGATAGCCAGAGGGTTCCCGAGGGCGGGAGCCGCCGTCTTAGCCTGGGAACAGCTCGGACAGTTTCATGGCCAGCATCATGTCGCCTTCAGCGCGCAGTTTGCCGCCCATGAACGCTTGCATGCCGTCGGTCGAACCGTCGACGATGCCTTGCAGGGTTTCGCCGTCCATGACCAGAGTCACTTGAGCGTCCGGGTTCTCGCCTTCTTTCAGTTCGCACGCGCTGTCTTTGACGATCAGAGAGAAGTTCTTGGTGTCGTCGATGCGGAAACCGAAAACCAGGTCCAGACCGGCAGCAGCGGCTGGGTTGAACTTGGCTTTCATGGCTTGTACGGCGTCATCTACGGAAGTCATGGTTCGATCCTTTTCATGAAGTGTTACACAGGGGTCACAGTGATCCGGACTCAACGGAAAGTGATGAGTTCCGGGGCCTTCAGCAGCTGCAAATGTGCATGACTGTTGAAGGAAGCCAGCGCCACCTCGCGACCACGGAACTTCAGTTGGTTGAGCGAGGTGTTGACGATTTGCCAATTCAGTTCAAAGGCCTGCTTTGCCGGCATTTGGGTAATCAGGTGGAGCAGGGCAGTGATGGTCCCGCCGGAGGTGAATACGGCGATTTTCTGGGTGTTGTCGGCCTGTTCGAGAATACGCTGCAAACCGGCCTGGACCCGTTCGACGAAGCATGGCCAGCTTTCCAGCCCGGGTGGGTCGTAAGTACCGGCCAGCCAACGTTCGATGATCAGGGCAAAGATTCGCTGAAACTCGCCGCGATTCTGCGCGGCATTGCGCAGGATGTTCAGGGCTTCGGGTTCTTCGGGCAGCAGGTCTGGAAGCAGAGCGCGGATCACCGCGTCGGCGTCGAACTCGTTGAAGGCCGAATCGATTTCCAGGGGCGGTACCGGCAGGCCGACAGCGCCGAATTGTGCCAGGGCACTGTTGGCGGTGTGTTGCTGGCGACGCAGGTCGCCCGACAGGCAGCGATCGAAACTCAACCCCAGTTCAGCCAGGTGACTGCCGAGCACTTCTGCCTGACGAATACCGGTCGGCGACAGCACGTCGTAGTCGTCTGCACCGAAAGAGGCCTGGCCATGTCGAATCAAATAGATGCTGCCCACGTCCGCGTCATCCGGGTACGTTGAAGGTTTTGCGAGGTTATGAGGATGGCGATGAGCTGTCAATGAAAAAACATACGCTTGTTTGAAATGCTCGTTGGAGGCCTGTCACAGAAGGTTTCACGACTGGTCGCAACGCGGCTGCATGGGTATGCTGGATGTATACGCGTCCGCGTGTTCAGCGGCGCACTGTCGTTAAGGAGTCAATGTGGATTTTCTTGCCGAGTACGCAAGTTTTCTGGCTAAAACCGTTACCCTGGTGATCGCTATTCTGGTGGTCCTGGCCAGCTTTGCGGCGTTGCGCAGCAAAGGCCGGCGCAAGTTCGCGGGCCAGCTGCAGGTCAGTAAACTCAATGATTTCTACAAGGAGCTGCGTGAGCGCCTGGAGCAGACACTGCTCGACAAGGACCAGCTCAAGGCCTTGCGTAAATCCGAAGCCAAGTCCGAGAAACAACAGAAGAAAAAGCCGGAAGCCAAACCCCGGGTGTTCGTGCTGGATTTCGATGGCGATATCAGGGCTTCGGCGACTGAAAGCCTGCGCCATGAAATCACCGCGTTGTTGTCTTTGGCCACACCAAAGGATGAAGTCGTGCTGCGCCTGGAAAGCGGCGGAGGCATGGTTCACAGCTACGGTCTGGCGTCCTCGCAACTGGCGCGCATTCGTCAGGCCGGTGTGCCATTGACCGTATGTATCGACAAGGTCGCGGCCAGCGGCGGTTACATGATGGCGTGCATCGGCGAGAAGATCATCAGCGCGCCGTTTGCCATTCTGGGTTCGATCGGGGTGGTGGCGCAGTTGCCTAACGTCAATCGCCTGCTGAAAAAACACGACATCGACTTTGAAGTCCTGACGGCGGGTGAGTACAAGCGCACGCTGACAGTGTTTGGCGAAAACACCGAGAAGGGCCGGGAGAAGTTCCAGGAAGACCTGGATGTGACCCACGAACTGTTCAAGAACTTCGTCTCACGCTACCGGCCGCAACTGGCGATCAATGAAGTGGCCACCGGTGAAGTCTGGCTGGGTGTTGCCGCACTGGAAAAACGACTGGTCGATGAGCTGAAAACCAGCGATGAATACCTTGCCGAACGGGCCAAGGGCGCAGAACTGTTTCACCTGCATTATGCCGAACGCAAGAGCCTGCAGGAACGCGTTGGCCTGGCGGCCAGTGGTTCGATTGATCGGGTCTTGTTGACCTGGTGGAGCCGTCTGACCCAGCAGCGCTTTTGGTAGGGAGCACGGGCTCGCCAATGCGGGCCCGTTTTTACCGCGTCGAGTGCAATGCTCGATGCTGTACAGGTTCAGTTTCGAGTGTTTACCCCACCGCATTTCAGGTCTTTCAAGTCCGTCGCGTTTTCCCATCGAATTGAGGACATTTCCTGCTTTTTTTGCGGCAGGCGATGCATAAGCTCTTGGCTCCCGAATCAACTGCAAAGGATTGCAAATGATGGCGCTAGAGACTCAACACCAGTCTGTCACCAGCCGGTTATCTGCTCAGAAAAAACACCCCCTGTCGAGCCTTGCACTGGACGCCGTATTGCCCTCGACCCCGACCCAGTATGCCGCGAAGCTGATCGAGGAGCGTTGGGGGGCAGAGTTATTGGCTGCTCGTCTGGTTGACCTCAATTACCATTTTTATGGTTACCCTGCACAACAGGACGTGCAGCAAGGCCGGGTCAGAAAATCACAAAGCCTGGTACAGGCCTTGCTGTCCAACTATCAGACGGTGGGCGCGGGTCGCTTCGGGGAAACGGCATTCGGCCTGTACACGCCTCCTGCCGTGGGGCCGGAAGTCCGAATTGTCGAGATTGATGAGTCTATAAATCCAGACGGTGGGTTCCAGGACTACGAGGGCATCTATCGTCAGACCGACCCTCAGCGCTACGGCCCCGGCACTCAGTTGACGCTGCAGCCGGCAGAGTTCAAGAAGTGGGTGTGGGAGCTGGAGTTCAAGGACAAATACACCGCTTATGTGCACGCTGCGTGGCCTTCCGACGAGGTTTGTCTTGCCCCCCAAGGTTATCCGCTGCGCACTTCGGTCAAGACGGCCTTTGTCATGGCGGCTTATTTGCAACACCGGGAAAACAGCCTGACCCAGGACGGACTCAAACTGGCACTGCGGGCTGCCGGGTTTGATCCGCAGCAAACGTGGGGGCAACTGACGGTTGAGCAATTGCAGGCCTGGGCGACGACCGAGTCTTCCATAGAGGCTGCGCGTCTGGTCATTTACCGTTATGTATCGAACGATATCTGGAGCTTTCGGGAGAAATCCAGTGAACGGATTTTGCTGTATGTCCCGAGTAACTCTTCTCCGTTCCACGAATTTGCCGATCAAAAGGCCTTGTATAAATGGGTGGCGGAGGTGGGTGGGGACGTTGCCCGGAAGGAGGCTCTGGCTGCGCATTTTTCTGAAGATGACCGGCAGGACGGCACGTTCCACGCGGGCGTGTCGACCGCGTTGGATGGCATGGCGATTTACCCCGAACAACATCATTTGAAGAAAGGCCATGGTTTTTTCAACGATGATGGTTACTGGGATCCTGCCGATTACATTCACTTCGAGGTCGCAACGTCTCCAACCGATCCCTTCGCGCAGTGGGTGTTGGTGATGAAGCAAGCGGCCCTGACCAGCATTGAAACGATTCGTGACGATGCCCAGGTCAATCGGGATGATTTGAGTGCGGTGGTCGAGCCCATCGTGCAATGGATCAACAAATTTGGTCCCTTGGCGTTGTTCGTTCCGGGGGGTGAAGGTTTATTGGCATTGGCCGGGCTGATCGATGCCGGTTATGGGCTGGCTCAGGCGGTTGATGGCAAGACCCCAGAAGAGCGCTCGGCAGGTGTCACACGCACCATATTCGGTTTGCTCAATGCCTTGCCACTGGTCGCGCAAGGGGCGGCCATCAAGGCCGAAGAACATTCCGTCGGCATCGGCTCTGAACCAGGGCCTGCCCCCGCAATTGTGGACGAGCCCTTGTCCGGCGAGTCCTCGATCGTGGCCGCAGAGGTTGCACCTCCCGCTCCAGGCGCTGAACGGCTACAACTGATGCGAGGTATCGGGCCGAGTGTTCAGGCATTCAGCGATGAGGTTCTGGTCCAGATAGCTCATGTCAGCCCGGTGGATGATGATGTATTACGCCTGATGCACACCGGGCGGCGGTCGCCGGCTCCGATGCTGGCGGATACCATCAGTCGTTTCACGCTCGATCAGGATCTGCAGCGTGCCATTGACGCGTTCCCCGAAGGCTCGGCGCAGGCCGAGCAGCTAAAAAACACGCGAGTCGAACAGTTCAGGCAGCGCTACGACGCGCTACAGCAATCGGATAATGACTGGGTCAGGTTGTTCCGGCATCAATACCCGGGTTTGCCAAAAAGTGCGGTGGAGCAAATGCTCGACAGGTCGGGAGTGGACATTGCTGCGCCCCACACACTGGCTGATATCAAGCGAGTGCTCGGGCAGTTGAGCGGCAAGGCGCGGCAGTACGAGCAGCATGTACGCCTGTGCCGCGCCTATGAGGGGCTCTATCTGAAGTCGGTCGAGAACGCCGACAGCGATGTGCTCGCTTTGCAGACGCTGGAACGGCTGCCGGGCTGGTCGCGCGCGACTCGAGTCGAGGCGCTCTACGGGCGGGTCGGTACGGCTGACTTTGATCAAGCGCTGCTCGGGTTTCTGCCGCAAGAACAGCGTGCGGCCCTCGGTTTGCGTCCAGGCCATGAATGGCAGGACTTGCAGTTCAAAATTCGGGAGAACGCCCTGTCGCGCTCCGAATTGATGCTCGGGCTACACAGAGTGGACTCCGGGTTGTCCTTTCAGCGTTTCGGGTTGCACGGCGGTGGATTCCCGAACACCGCGCAGTCCGGTGAGCTGTCCATAGAGATCATGAGGCTTCAGGTTAAAGAGATTTATCCTGCGTTTACGACTGAACAAGCGGATGAGTTTCTGTTGAATGCGGGGGCACAGGCTCAGGCTGATCTTTATCGGCTGAGGTTGCAGTCAGAGCAACTACGTTTCGATATCACCGGTTGGATCGAAGACATCACCGATGATATCGAAGAGTTGGATATAGATATTCTGCTCGCGGGCGATGAGGGCACCGAGGAGATGAGTAACGCCGAGATCGAGGAGGAGAACGACGCGCGCATAGAGGAGTGGATGGAGATTGAGCGCGATACCCGATATGAGCTGGCCGAGGAGTTGGTCGCGATTTGGCAAAAACGTAGTGGGCCAGACAGCAGGGTTTATCGTGACGGTCAGTTTCTCGGCTTTCACCTGGATATGGACTTCGAGCAGATGCACTACCTCCCGCAGCTCAACGTAAAGTTGAATGACGTGGTCTCTCTCACCATGCCGAATTTCAAGTTAACGCAGCGCGGCAGCCTTAACGGATTTCTTGAGTGTTTTCCCAATCTTCGCTCGTTGAATATGCAAGGCGTTGATCTACGCCTCCTTGATCAGAATGGCATAGCGGTTGGTCGATTGCCGCCTGCTATCGGCCAGATGTCTCGGCTTGAGGTCCTTAATCTGAAAGCGACCCGGCTGGTCCTGACGGAGGGAACCGTAGGCCAACTCGCCGAGCTCACCCGACTTCAGGAACTCGATCTAAGCGAAAATCCGCTCGGTCTCTCGCCGGCAGTGTTTGATATGTCCGAATTGCGTCAACTCAATTTGAGAAGGGCAGAGCTTCGGTCGTGCCCGGTCTTTACTCTCGATTTTCATGGTCTGGAGCGGTTGGATCTGCGTGATAACCAGATTGCCCGAGTGCCTGAATCGGTACGAAAGCAGTCGGTGGTCGAGGGCAATGTCTTGCTTTCAGGCAATCCGCTAACCGACGTAGACAGTCTGCAATGGGTTGTAGCCCATCGAAAGCAGACAGGGATCAATTTATGGATGGGGTCAGCGGTACACGATGTTGCCAGTCCAAACGCGTGGTTGACCGGGCTTCTCCCTGGGCAGACGGCACAACAGACCGCACGTTGGGAACGTGTGTTGGCAAAAGAGGGGGGTGATCGTTTCTTCGGTACTTTGGAAGCGCTGACGCGCACGGCTGATTTCCTGGTGGACTACGCACCGTTGCAGCAGCGAGTGTGGCGGATGCTTGAGGAGATGGATGCTTCGCAGGAACTTTACCAACACCTGTTCGAGGGTGTGGAATGGTCGCCTCTCGATGGGGATGACCCGTTTGCCGGTTTTGTGCGACTGGAAGACAGAATCACGTTATTCAAGGAGCCGCCTCTGAAAAAAGCCGGTCTCGATAGCGAGACGTCTCAAGCGTCATAGGTGGGGCGGGGAGTCTGTAGCCACAATGAAAAACCTTGAGTCCCGGCACACAGGTGCCGGGCTCAAGGTTTTTTTGTCGATCAGCGGCGACGGAACAGCGGTAGCGGTTCGTCGGTGGCGGCCTGGTAGGTCACCGAGAAGTCCTTGAGGCTTTCAAGGGCTTCGTACGGGTCTTTGTCGGCGCGCAATGCATACGCGTCGAAACCGCAGCGGTGCAGGTAGAACAACTGGTCGCGCAGCACATCACCGATCGCCCGCAGTTCGCCCTTGAAGCCGTAGCGGTCACGCAGCAGGCGCGCGTTGGAGTAGTTGCGCCCGTCGGTGAAGGCCGGGAAGTTCAAGGCAATGACCTGGAACTGATCAACGTCGTCACCGATTTCCTCGGCTTCTTCATCGGCATCCAGCCACACACCCAAACCGCCATCACGCGCCTTGAGCGCATGTGCGTGATCGCGCCACAGGGCCAGCGGCACGATCAGGTCGTCGCAGTTGGAAATACCGTCGAAAGTCGCGTCCTTGGGCAACAAGTGCCAGGTTTCGTCGATGACTTCGTTGTTCTTAATTATTCGCTGCATAGACGCGTTCCTTGAAGAGGTCGATGCCGATACGTTGATAGGTGTCGATGAAGCGTTCGTCTTCGGTACGTTGTTCCACGTACACGTCGATCAGCTTCGAGATCACGTCAGGCATGTCGTCCTGTGCAAAGGACGGGCCGAGGATCTTGCCCAGGCTGGCGTCACGGCTGGCGCTGCCGCCGAGCGAGACCTGGTAGAACTCTTCACCCTTCTTGTCCACTCCGAGGATGCCGATGTGCCCGACGTGGTGGTGACCACAGGCGTTCATGCAGCCGGAGATGTTCAGGTCCAGTTCGCCGATGTCGAACAGGTAGTCCAGGTCATCGAAACGGCGCTGGATGGCTTCGGCGATCGGGATCGACTTGGCGTTGGCCAGGGAGCAGAAGTCGCCACCCGGGCAGCAGATGATGTCGGTCAGCAGGCCGATGTTCGGCGTAGCGAAACCTTGCTCGCGCAATTCACCCCACAGGGTGAACAGTTGGCTCTGCTCGACGTCAGCCAGAATGATGTTCTGCTCGTGGGAGGTGCGCAGTTGGCCAAAGCTGTAGCGGTCGGCCAGGTCGGCAACGCCATCGAGCTGCTTGTCGGTCAGGTCGCCCGGCGCAACGCCGGTCGGCTTGAGCGACAGGGTCAYGGCGACATAACCCGGCTTCTTGTGAGCCAGAGTGTTGCGGGTGCGCCAGCGAGCAAAGCCCGGGTATTGCTTGTCGAGTTCAGCCAGCTCAGCCGCCTGATCGTTCAGGGCTTTGTAGTCCGGATCGACAAAGTGCTTGGCGACGCGATGCACTTCGGCCTCGGTCAGCGTGGTCTGGCCACCGCGAAGGTATTCCATTTCCGCGTCGACTTTTTGTGCGAAGACTTCAGGCGTCAGGGCCTTGACCAGAATCTTGATCCGCGCCTTGTACTTGTTGTCGCGACGACCATAGCGGTTGTACACACGCAGAATGGCATCGAGGTAGCTCAACAGGTCTTGCCACGGCAGGAACTCATTGATGAACGCGCCAACGACGGGCGTACGACCGAGGCCGCCACCGACCAGCACGCGGAAACCCAGTTCGCCTGCGGCGTTGTGCACCGGCTCAAGGCCGATGTCATGGACTTCAATGGCTGCGCGGTCCGACGTCGACCCGTTGATGGCGATCTTGAACTTGCGCGGCAGGTAGGCGAATTCCGGGTGGAAGGTGGTCCACTGACGGACGATTTCGCACCACGGACGCGGATCGATCAACTCGTCGGCAGCGACACCGGCGAACTGATCGGTGGTGACGTTGCGCAGGCAGTTGCCGCTGGTCTGGATCGCGTGCATCTGCACGGTCGCCAGCTCAGCCAGGATGTCCGGGATGTCTTCCAGCGCCGGCCAGTTGAACTGTACGTTCTGCCGGGTACTGATGTGGGCATAGCCCTTGTCGTAGTCGCGGGCGATCTTGGCCATCATTCGCGTCTGGCGCGAAGTCAGTTGGCCATAAGGCACGGCAACCCGCAGCATCGGGGCGAAGCGCTGGATGTAAAGGCCATTTTGCAGGCGCAGGGGGCGGAATTCTTCTTCGCTCAGCTCGCCTGCCAGATAGCGTCGGGTCTGATCACGGAACTGCTTGACGCGGTCCTCGATGATCCGCTGATCGTACTCGTCGTATACGTACATATAGGTCCTGTTCTCAGGCTTGGGCCAATCAGGAACAGCTGCGATTTTCGCTCGCTTGATTCCGATACTGCCTTGGCAATTCTGCGCGCACGGCCGCGCACTCCCCACGGAGCCGAGGCAAGATACCAGTTTGCGTTTATGCGCAAAAGTGATGTTTGAGTATATGTAAAGAACCAAATCGACTAATGAGACTGGTTATTGTCTTACCCACATTTGTGGTGCGGGCAATCCTCTACTTAACTGTGCTCGAGTCTTTCTGCAATCACCGATAAAACCGACAAGAGGCGATGCAATGAGCAACCCAACCAAAGCACGGAAAAGTGATAGCACCGTCGATGCATGGGCAATACTGTTTCTGATCATCCTGGTAGTGGGCACTGCGGTGTTCTGGGTCAGCCATCAATAGCTAAGCGTGTCCGGGCCCTGTTCTGACGATTGTCGGACAAAACGGCGATTAATCGCGATTTACCAGCATTTCGCTGGCTATAATGCGTGGCTAATGGCTGGGGCTCGGATATTCAATGTTCAAGTTTTTCTGTGGGGTATTGCTGGCGGTTTGCTCGGTCTATGGGCCGGCTACACAAGCGGCGTCGGTGCTGTTTCTGAGCCCCGGCACTTCTGCGGAAACTTTTTGGCTGAGCTATTCGCAATTCATGCAGGCCGCCGCCCGGGATCTGGGCATGGACCTGCAGATACAGTATTGCGAGCGCGAGCCTGAAACCACGATCAAACAGGCCCGTGAAGCCCTGCAAGGGCCAAAACGCCCGGACTATCTGGTGTTCGCCAACGAGCAATATGTCGCGCCGGAAATCTTGCGACTGTCCGAGGGCAGCGGCGTGAAGCTGTTTATCGTCAATAGCGCGCTAAACGCCGATCAACTGGCGTTGCTCGGTAATCGCGAGAAAAAATATCCCGCTTTGCTCGGTAGCCTGGTGCCCAACGATGAGGAGGGCGGTTACCTGATGCTCAAGGAGTTGATCCGCCTGCATCCTCCGGTTGCCTCCGGTCAGAAACTTGAGTTGCTGGCGTTTGCCGGTTTGAAAATCACACCGGCCTCGCAGTTGCGTGAACAGGGCATGATGCGGGCGTTGCGCGAGCACCCCGAGGTGCATTTGCAGCAAGTGGTGTACGGCGCCTGGAACCGTCAGCGCGTTCATGAGCAGGCGACGTTGCTGTTCAAGCGCTATCCGAAGACCTCGCTGATCTGGTCGGCCAACGATGAAATGGCGTTTGGCGCGATGCAGGCCTATGAAGAAGCGGGCGGCACACCGGGCAAGGGCGCGCTGTTCAGCGCCGTGAATACCTCGCCGTCAGCCTTGCAGGCGCTGCTGGATGGTCGTCTTAGCGTATTGGTGGGCGGGCACTTCAGTCTGGGCGGCTGGGCGCTGGTGCAATTGCATGACTATGATCAGGGCGTCCATGTCGAACGATATGGCGGCCGTGATCGGCAGATCCCGTTGTTGCAGTTGATTGATCGGGAGCAGGCCAGGCAATTGTTGGCCATGGGAGCCACGCAGAACTACGGCGTGAACTTCCGCAGCCTGTCGGCCAAGGATCGTCCCCTGGGTTATCGCTACCCGTTCAGCCTGCAAACACTCATGCACTGACGCTCGGCTACTAAACCCCGGCCAGATGCAGGACCAGTTTCACGATACCGAACAGCGTCAGCGCAAAGACCGCGGTGAACAGAATGCCTAATATCACGAAATGACTGGGTTTGCCGTGCGTGAAATCGCGGGCGCGGTTCTTCCCGCTCTGCACGCCGAACGCCGCCGCCATCACGCTCTGCAGCATTTGCCAGAAGCTGGGTGGCTTGTTGTCGACTGGATCGTCCATAAATCCCTCGTCACCGGAGTGTATGAGGCAAGCATAGTCAATCTTCCCGGGGGCCGTGAGGCCACCCGCTCGGGTCAGCTCAACTGGCTCACATAAGTGCCCGTGCCCTTGAGAATGTTCTGCAACGTTTCTTCCACTTCAGCCAGATCCGCCGGCGCGGTGCTGTGGTGGATTTCCAGATGATCGTCGCCATTCAGCGCATCGGCGTCAGCGGCGGCTATTTCGATCAGCAGGCGGGTAGGGCTGAGGGTGACTTTCACGCCATCGAGGGTCGACGGCTCACCATCAAGGGTGATCTCCAGTTCATCTTCGTCCGGGTAGCGAGTCATCAAGAACATCTCGCCCTGATTGCTGTGGCAGCAGAGCATGGCCATGTTGTCTTCTTCGTCATCGCACGGGTTGGCGATCAGGTGGGCGGTGGTCAGTTGCATGGGGTGATTCCTGGCTCAACGAGCGTTATAAAGACAACAAAATCCGATTCTGCCAGCCCGAGGGGATTTCTGCTCGGCTGTGTGTCAGAAAATGTGTTGTGAACACCGGAGGGATTATCGGTCATTTCTAGTACGCAGGTGCCGTGAATCCGGGCACAAAACCGTCTTTTTTTCACGCAACTGCTAGTGTTGTTCGATGCGCTGCCGATGAGTTACGTGCCTATGACCGAATATGTCGCAGCATCGCAAGCAGGCAGGTTGTCGCACCCGATAAGCTGCGCAACCAATGGGCACCTCTAAAGACATTACTTGTCTACCCGGTAGTCGTTTTTACAGATGCCCATTTATGGAAGGTGAATGTGACCTGAGTGTCTCGTCCAGCTTCACCCACCTGTCACCCTGTTAACCTCTGCCCGAGATTCAGGAACAGGGTGACGGATTGCCCCGACAGGGGTTTTGCACGCGACGCTTCCATCAATAACAAGCCCAAGCGGAGTACCACAGATGGCGTTCTTCACCGCAGCCAGCAAAGCCGACTTCCAGCAACAACTGCAAGCGGCACTGGCGCAGCACATCAGTGAACAGTCACTGCCACAAGTGGCGCTGTTCGCTGAACAATTCTTCGGCATTATTTCCCTCGATGAGCTGACCCAGCGCCGGTTGTCCGACCTCGCCGGCTGCACCCTTTCTGCCTGGCGCCTGCTTGAGCGCTTTGATCACGCGCAACCACAGGTGCGCGTTTACAACCCCGATTACGAACGTCACGGCTGGCAGTCGACCCACACAGCGGTCGAAGTGCTGCACCATGACTTGCCATTTCTCGTCGACTCGGTGCGCACCGAGCTGAACCGTCGCGGCTACAGCATCCATACCTTGCAAACCACGGTGCTGAGCGTGCGTCGCGGCGCCAAGGGCGAACTGCTGGAAATCCTGCCGAAAGGCACCCAGGGCGAAGGCATTCTGCAAGAATCGCTGATGTACCTTGAGATCGATCGTTGCGCCCATACCGCCGAGCTCAATGTATTGAGCAAGGAGCTGGAGCAGGTTCTCGGTGAGGTCCGCGTTGCGGTCGCCGATTTCGAACCGATGAAAGCCAAGGTCCAGGAGCTGATCGAAGGCATCGACAAAAGCAAGTTTGCCGTCGATGCCGAAGAAAAGAGCGAGATCAAAGGCTTCCTCGAGTGGCTGGTGGGCAACCACTTCACGTTCCTCGGTTACGAAGAGTTCGTGGTTCGCGACGACAAGGATGGCGGCCATATCGAGTACGACCAGAGCTCGTTCCTGGGCCTGACCCGATTGCTGCGTGCCGGCCTGACGGCTGACGACCTGCGTATCGAAGACTACGCCGTGAACTACCTGCGCGAACCGACGCCGCTGTCGTTCGCCAAGGCTGCGCACCCAAGCCGTGTGCACCGTCCGGCTTACCCGGATTACGTATCGATCCGTCAGATCGATGCCAGCGGTAAAGTCATCAAGGAATGCCGCTTCATGGGCCTGTACACCTCGTCGGTGTATGGCGAAAGCGTGCGGGTCATTCCGTACATCCGCCGCAAGGTCGATGTCATCGAACAGCGCTCCGGCTTCCAGTCCAAGGCGCACCTGGGCAAGGAACTGGCCCAGGTACTCGAAGTACTGCCGCGTGACGATCTGTTCCAGACTCCGGTCGACGAACTGTTCAGCACCGTGATGTCGATCGTGCAGATCCAGGAGCGCAACAAGATTCGCGTGTTCCTGCGCAAAGACCCGTATGGTCGCTTCTGCTACTGCCTGGCCTACGTGCCACGCGACATCTATTCCACTGAAGTGCGTCAGAAGATCCAGCAAGTGCTGATGGATCGCCTGAAAGCGACCGATTGCGAATTCTGGACCTTCTTCTCCGAGTCCGTGCTGGCCCGTGTACAACTGATTCTGCGGGTCGACCCGAAGAACCGTCTGGACATCGACCCGCTGCTGCTGGAAAAAGAAGTGGTCCAGGCCTGCCGCAGCTGGCAGGACGACTACGCAAGCCTGGTGGTCGAAAGCTTCGGCGAAGCCCAGGGCACCAATGTGCTGTCCGACTTCCCGAAAGGCTTCCCGGCCGGCTACCGTGAGCGTTTCGCCGCGCATTCGGCCGTGGTCGACATGCAGCACCTGCTGAGCCTGAGCGAAAAGAATCCACTGGTCATGAGCTTCTATCAGCCACTGGGTCAGGTGTCCGGTCAGCGCGAGCTGCACTGCAAGCTGTACCACGCCGATACCCCGCTGGCGCTGTCCGACGTCTTGCCAATTCTGGAAAACCTCGGCCTGCGCGTGCTGGGCGAGTTCCCGTATCGCCTGCGTCACAGCAACGGTCGCGAGTTCTGGATTCATGACTTCGCGTTCACCGCCGCTGAAGGCCTGGAACTCGATATCCAGCAGCTCAACGACACCCTGCAGGACGCCTTCGTCCACATCGTTCGCGGCGACGCCGAAAACGATGCATTCAACCGTCTGGTACTGACCGCCGGCCTGCCGTGGCGCGACGTGGCGCTGCTGCGCGCTTACGCCCGTTACCTGAAGCAGATTCGTCTGGGCTTCGACCTGGGCTACATCGCCAGCACCCTGAACAACCACACCGACATCGCTCGCGAGTTGACCCGGTTGTTCAAGACCCGTTTCTACCTGGCGCGCAAGCTGACCAGCGACGACCTCGACGACAAGCAGCTGCGCCTGGAACAAGCGATCCTGAGTGCTCTGGACGACGTTCAAGTGTTGAACGAAGACCGCATCCTGCGTCGCTACCTGGACCTGATCAAGGCAACCCTGCGGACCAACTTCTACCAGACCGATGCCAACGGTCAGAACAAGTCCTACTTCAGCTTCAAGTTCAACCCGCACGCTATTCCAGAGCTGCCGAAGCCGGTACCGAAGTTCGAAATCTTCGTTTACTCGCCGCGCGTCGAAGGCGTGCACCTGCGCTTCGGCAACGTGGCTCGTGGTGGTCTGCGCTGGTCCGACCGTGAAGAAGATTTCCGTACCGAAGTCCTGGGCCTGGTAAAAGCCCAGCAAGTGAAGAACTCGGTCATCGTGCCAGTGGGCGCCAAAGGCGGCTTCCTGCCGCGTCGCCTGCCACTGGGCGGTAGCCGTGATGAGATCGCAGCAGAAGGCATCGCCTGCTACCGCATCTTCATTTCCGGTCTGTTGGACATCACCGACAACCTGAAAGACGGCGCGCTGGTACCGCCGGCCAACGTCGTGCGTCATGACGACGATGACCCGTACCTGGTAGTGGCAGCGGACAAGGGCACTGCGACCTTCTCCGACATCGCCAACGGTATTGCGATCGACTACGGCTTCTGGCTCGGTGACGCCTTCGCGTCGGGCGGCTCGGCCGGTTATGACCACAAGAAAATGGGCATCACCGCCAAAGGCGCGTGGGTTGGCGTCCAACGTCACTTCCGCGAGCGCGGCATCAACGTCCAGAAAGACAGCATCACAGTGGTCGGCGTTGGTGACATGGCCGGTGACGTGTTCGGTAATGGCTTGCTGATGTCCGACAAGCTGCAACTGGTTGCCGCGTTCAACCACCTGCACATCTTCATCGACCCGAACCCTGAGCCTGCCAACAGCTTCGCCGAGCGTCAGCGTCTGTTCGACCTGCCGCGTTCGGCGTGGTCGGATTACGACACCAGCATCATGTCTGAAGGCGGCGGGATCTTCTCCCGTAGCGCGAAGAGCATCGCGATTTCCCCGCAGATGAAAGAGYGCTTCGACATTCAGGCCGACAAGCTGACCCCGACCGAACTGCTGAACGCCTTGCTCAAGGCGCCAGTGGATCTGTTGTGGAACGGCGGTATCGGTACCTACGTCAAAGCCAGCAGCGAAAGCCACGCCGATGTCGGCGACAAGGCCAACGATGCGCTGCGCGTGAACGGCAACGAACTGCGCTGCAAAGTCGTGGGCGAGGGCGGTAACCTCGGTATGACCCAACTGGGTCGTGTCGAATTCGGTCTCAATGGCGGCGGCTCCAACACCGACTTCATCGACAACGCCGGTGGCGTGGACTGCTCCGACCACGAAGTGAACATCAAGATCCTGCTCAACGAAGTGGTGCAGGCTGGCGACATGACCGAGAAGCAACGTAACCAGTTGCTCGGCAGCATGACGGATGAAGTCGGCGGTCTGGTTCTCGGCAACAACTACAAGCAGACCCAGGCCCTGTCCCTGGCAGCCCGTCGTGCCTACGTGCGAATTGCCGAATACAAGCGTCTGATGAACGACCTGGAAGGTCGTGGCAAGCTGGACCGTGCCATCGAGTTCCTGCCGACGGAAGATCAACTGAACGAGCGCGTTGCGGCAGGCCAGGGCCTGACCCGTGCCGAGCTGTCGGTATTGATCTCCTACAGCAAGATCGACCTCAAGGAGCAGTTGCTCAACTCCCTGGTGCCGGACGACGATTACCTGACCCGCGACATGGAAACCGCTTTCCCGCCGATGCTGGTCAGCAAGTTCTCCGAGGCCATGCGTCGTCACCGTCTGAAGCGTGAGATCGTCAGCACCCAGATCGCCAACGACCTGGTCAACCACATGGGCATCACCTTCGTTCAGCGACTCAAAGAGTCGACCGGCATGAGCCCGGCGAACGTGGCCGGCGCTTATGTGATCGTGCGTGACATCTTCCATCTCCCGCACTGGTTCCGTCAGATCGAGGCGCTGGATTACCAGGTGTCGGCCGACGTACAGCTGGAACTGATGGATGAACTGATGCGTCTGGGCCGTCGTGCCACTCGCTGGTTCCTGCGCAGCCGTCGCAACGAACAGAACGCAGCGCGAGACGTCGCGCATTTCGGTCCACATCTGGCAGCGCTGGGCCTCAAGCTCGACGAACTGCTGGAAGGCCCGACCCGCGAAGGCTGGCAGACCCGCTATCAGGCCTACGTCGCCGCTGGCGTACCTGAGTTGCTGGCGCGCATGGTTGCAGGCACCAGTCACCTGTACACCTTGTTGCCAATCATCGAGGCAGCGGACGTGACTGGCCAGAATGCGGCGGACGTGGCCAAGGCCTACTTCGCCGTGGGCAGTGCGCTGGACCTGACCTGGTACCTGCAACAGATCAGTGCTCTGCCGGTGGAAAACAACTGGCAAGCGCTGGCCCGTGAAGCGTTCCGCGATGACATCGACTGGCAGCAACGGGCGATCACCATCTCGGTCCTGCAAATGGGCAACGGCGAGCAGGACGTGGAAACGCGTCTGGCCTTGTGGATGGACCAGAACGAGAACATGGTCGAGCGCTGGCGCGCCATGCTGGTGGACATTCGTGCCGCCAGCGGCACGGACTACGCCATGTACGCGGTCGCCAACCGTGAACTGCTGGACCTGGCGTTGAGCGGTCAAGCGGTGGTGCCTGTCACGGCCGCTGCAATCGCTGAGCTGGAGCCTGCAGCCTGATCATCAGGCGCTGAATAAAAAGCCCCGTCTCGAGAGAGGCGGGGCTTTTTCAATTTAAACGTTAAAGAATGCGGGCTCCGACAGGGGGGCGATGTAGGAACAGGCGAAGCCTGTGATCTTTCAGCGTCAACTGCCTTGCGACATAAGTTTAAATATCTAGATCAAATGATCGCCGCCTGCGGTAGCGCCTACCGAACGATGACGGGCGTGTCGTTACTCATCGAAAGTTTATCTGATGGTCTGCTTAGTAAATTGCTGAGCGACTGGTCAAACTGTTGCAAAGCGCGAACTTGAATGTTCTGCTGTTCATTGATATCGGCAACTATCTCGGTGGCAGGTTTAAAATCAGCCCACACCGGACTCAGGTTTTTTGCATCATGGCCCTGAGCAGTCCCGATGTAATTGAGACTGGTGTCATGGATCGGCTGCACCAGCAGGCTCTGGCCGAAACCGGTGCCGGCGTTGGCCTGGTAGTCCTTGAGGTAGGCACGGCTGTTCTGGGTATTCTGACTGTAGACAATACCCAGTGACACGTCCGGACCGCTGGTGACATGAGTGGCGCTGGAGTGCATGACCGGTGCCGTGAAGTAGTTGCTCAGTGTGGCTTGTTCTTCTGGTGCGGTGGGCACCGAACAACCGGTTAATAAGGCAGTGAGGCTTACGCTGGTTGCCAGAATCAGTACCTGTGGGCTAGAAATTAAATAGCCAATAGTTCCACTGGTCGGAGGGCTGATTTAGGAGGGTTTTAAAGTACGTAGTTGATTTCTTAAGGAAATAAACAGGGCCTGAATATAAAGTTCAGKCCCTGTTACTTATGGCTGGAAGCGCGGGTATTGGTTTTTCAATAGCGTCAGTAGTTCATCGTATCGACGCGTTAAACGATGGGGAAACTGTTGAAGTCGACGCTGCTGGCCAGTCGGCTGTCGATCAGGCTGATGAAACCTTGAACTTGCGGGCTGTAGAAGTGTGATTGCATGGCAGTTTCGGACTGCCAGCGGGCACTGACCGTCCATCGATTGTCGTCCTCCGGGCAGCGGTCAACCATGTAGGAATCGCAGCCTGGGAGCTCACGCAATGTTTCGACGATCTTCTGCAATTGCTTGCCCAGTTCATCCGAGCGGCCAGCGGCGGCCTGTACCTGGACCGTATTGATTATTTCGTTGGGCATCGCACACGCTCCTGTATCAAGCCGGACGAGGCTCGCTCATGGTTGGGATAACGCATGTGCAGGATAGGCCTGTGCCCGGTAGCGGCCAACAGCCAATTGGCAGTAAAAGCGCCATACCAATAGACCTCAACAGACTTGCTGCAAAATATCGCGCAAACGGTCCAGGGCTACATCGATGTCCAGGGTTTCGATGGCTCCGAAGCCCATGAACAGCCCGGCCCGTGGTGTTTGCTGATAGTAAAAACCGTTCAGGCCATACAGACCGACGTCGAGTTTTTTCGCCAGTGCGATGACCCGCGGGACATCCACCTCGACTTTACACAGCAACGCCATGTGAAAACCGGCAGAGGTTGGCACCGCTTCGAGCCAGGGCGAAAGGTCCCCTGCGACGCGTGCGAGGATGCGCTCGCGCCGCCCGGCATAGACCGCATGACAGCGGCGGATGTGCTTTAGCAGGCAGCCTTCGGCAATGAATTTGGCCAGCGCCCATTGCGGCAGGGTCGAGGTGTGCACGTCGGTCAGTTGCTTGGCGCGGATCACCGCTTCGAGAATGGCCGGCGGCAGAATCGCGTAACCCAGGCGCAACTCCGGCAGCAGGGTTTTCGAAAAAGTCCCGACGTAGGCAACTATCCCGCGCTCATCCATGCTCTGCAGGGTGTCGGTGGGTCGGCCCTCGTAGCGAAATTCACTGTCGTAGTCGTCCTCGATAATGATCGCGCCCAGCTCATGTGCGCTTGCCAGCAGAGCTTCACGCCGTGCCTGGCTCATCGGCATGCCGAGCGGGAACTGGTGCGAGGGCGTGACATAGATCAGCCGGGTTCCATCGGGAATCAGCGCGACCTGAATACCTTGTTCATCCACCGGCACTCCGACCACTTCGGCACCGTGGGAGGCGAACAACAGGCGGGCTGGCGGGTAGCCGGGATCTTCCATCGCGACGAGGCTACCGGGCTCGGTCAGTACGCGGGAGATCAGGTCCAGCGCTTGCTGCGCGCCGTTGCACACCACCACATCGTCGTCCTGGCAATTGACCCCACGAGAAAAGGCGATATGCCGGGCGATCGCGTTGCGCAGCGCCGGCAGGCCTTCCGGCTCGCTGTAAAAACCCTTGGAACCGGCAATCTGTCGCAGTGCATGGGCGGTGCAGCGGCGCCAGTCATCCTGAGGAAACTGGCTCTTGCTGGTGGCGCCGCCAATGAACTCGTAACGCAGCGAACCTTCCAGGGTGGGGTGGCGCAGGAACGACGGCATGTTGCGCCAACGCTCGAGGGTGTCGGCGCTCGCGAGTTCAGAGTGGCTCTGTTTGCGGACGATTGCCGAGGGGCGGGCATTGACGTAGGTGCCTTTGCCGATCCTTCCGGTGAGGAAGTTCTCGTAGGTCAACTGCGCGTAGGTATCGGAAATGGTCTTGCGTGAGATACCCAATTGTTCGGCGAGCAAGCGGCTCGGCGGTAGCTGTGTCCCGGCGGCCAGGCGACCCGACTCGATGGCGCTGCGCAGTTGCTGATACAGCTGACCTGCGAGGTCCTTGCGGCCGTTGATCACAACATGTAGTTCCATACCCGCGAGGCTCCTGCGGCAGTTGGTGTATTGGGAAGACGTGCATGGCGCCAGATTACCCGTATTGCGGTGTCGGGAAGAAGTTGCAGCGCATCCCTATTCGCGCCTCGTCGCACTGTTGCTGTCGTCACCCGGGTGATGATCCGTTTAGACTCGATGGCCATGCCGCTTTCAAGGAGGAATCACCATGTCGGTGTATGCGGATAACGAAGCGGCGATCGGGCTGTACCGCAAGTTTGGTTTCGATACCGAAGGCTTGTTTCGCGAGTATGCAGTACGCGATGGCGCGCTGGTGGATGCCCTGAGCATGGTGCGCTTGCGCCGTCTGCTCAAGGCTGGCTGAGTCAGTCGCCCAGGGCGAACGCCACCGCTGCTTGCGCATGCAGCCCGGTGGTGTCGAGCAGTGGCAGCTCGCTGTGTTCGGGTTTGATCAGCAGGCTGATTTCCGTGCAGCCGAGGATGATTGCCTGGGCGCCGCGCGCTGTCAGCCCGCCAATGACCTGCTGGTAAATCTTGCGTGAGGCGTCGCTGATCACCCCGACACAGAGTTCGTCGTAGATGACCCGGTGCACGGCCTGCCGTTCGGCGGCATCCGGGACCAGTACGGTCAAACCCTTGGCCCTGAGCCGATCCTTAAGGAAGTCCTGTTCCATGGTGAAGGCCGTGCCGAGCAAGCCAACGGTCATCGCCCCGGCATCCAGGGCAGCCTGGCCTGCCGGGTCGGCAATGTGTAGAAACGGCACGGTAATCGCCGTCTGAATCTGTTAAGACCAATGGTGCGCATGGTGTGCTCCAGTGATGGCTGACTTCTGTACAAGCGAGTTTCCCGTGGTGCATTGGCTCGATCTATCAGGAAATTTCACATGCCAGACCCACTGAGTCAGAAACTGCTGGGCGGCAAGCTCGGCCTGCAACTCCTGCCGCGTGCGCCCTACAATGCTCGTGATCCGGCAACCGGGCAAACCCTCGGTGTGACGCTGGAGCGTCAGCAGGGTGTACACGCTATCGATTCGGATCGTCGGGTGGATTTTGACACCTGGCCCGGCGTGCTGGCCTACACCCCGGCAGGCGTTGAAGTGTTTTCCGAATCGGCAGCGGGAGGCGAATACCTGTTGGCGCGCTGGAGCGAACCGTTGGCTGATGAGCCGAGCTCCCTGTTCACTCATCGGGTTCAGTCTGGCGGCCATGCTCAGGCGTTGACACTGGGGCGCGAAGCCCGGCGTTTGCTGCTCGATCCTCACGCCTCACGCCTACCTGGTCGAAGTCCGGGTGCAGGCAGCGCGGCGGCTGATCGAGCGCAGCTCGCTGCCATTGGCTGTAATCGCTCAGGACAGTGGGTTCGCCCACCAGTCGCACATGGGCAGTGCCTTTCGCAAATTGCTGGGGATGACGCCCAGCCAATACCGCTCACGCTTTTAGTCGTACGCCGGCAGCGTGCATCTGCCATGCTCAAAGTCCGCAGTACTGCTTCAGCCAAAGGAACACAGCAATGGACAACGTACAGCAATTGGGTGAGATGCTTCGCCACTACGCAGAAAGCGAAGCGCACAAGAAGCAGCTGTTTGAAAGCCAATCGGCGGTGTGGGCGACGCGTATTGGCGAGTTGTTCGGGCAGATCGAACAGTGGCTGGAACCGGTCAAGGCCCCGCATTTGCTGGAGGTGAGCCGCGAAGCCTATGTGGCGTTCGGGGCGAATGTGCCGGTTGAGAGCTCGACCTTCAAGACCGAAAAACTGAGCATTCTGATTGCCGGCAAACCGGTGGAAATCGTGCCCGAAGTGATGGGTACCGGTGGGCTGATTTCGCTGGCAGTCATGGGTTTGACCGCCGCGCGTTACGGCAGTGTGTCGCTGGTGTGTCAGCCGCCTTCGACTGACTGGCAGTGGCGCAAGACCAACGGCCTGAAAGACCCGGACACCTTTGCTTTCGACGCGAATTTTCTGGCGCAGCAGTTGCAGAGCCTGATACCGCGGGATCGAGGTTGAGGGGATTGGCACGCTGCAGTAGCGAAATAAATATTTTCGTCGCAGAGGCTTAACTAGCTGATATTTAATGGGTTTTTCAAATATTCGCAGAAGGTGTTTTTCAAATATGCAGAGCAGGTATCGCGTCGGCATCTGTTTGATCTGGCGCGAGTAACAGCATTTATGGCTTCACGTATTCGTTCTTCCTGCCGGGTGATTTTCCCACAATGTTTTTCCGTTCGAGCATGGACAATTAGAATTCCACTGCGATGAAGGCGCGATGGACAAATGCTGAAAATAATCAGTAGCGCTATTTATTCCTAAAAAAAAACCTGATAGCTTCGGCACCCGTCAAGCGCAATGCTTGCTACCAAAAGGACTGGTAATGAAACTGAGTGATATCGGCAATACCCCCCTCCTGGAAATCGAAAGATTGGCTAATAATGGAAATCGTATTTTTTCAAAATGCGAGTTCATGAATCCAACGGGAAGTCATAAAGATAGAACGTATCTAAATATAGTCAACACGCTTGAAAGCACGGGTGTCATTAGAAAGGGAATGACGCTCATCGACTGCTCTACAGGCAATGGTGGTGCAGCGCTCGCATGGATAGGTAAAGAAAAAGGCTACACAATCAAAATTTTCATGCCGGAAGGAATGACAGATGAACGAAAAGAGCAAATTCGTTCTTTTGGGGCTGAGATAGTAGAGACGCCCAAAGAAACGTTTTTGAATGGGGCGGTCAGTAAAGCTAAAGAATATATGGAAAGTAACAATGACGAGAATACGTACTTTCTGGACCAGTCCAATACATTGCTGAATAAAGAAGCCTGGCATTCTTGCGGTGAAGAAATAGTTGAAGAGCTAAAGGCGAAGGGGGTGGTGCCAGATTTTTTCATCTGCTCTATTGGCACTGGAGGTACATTCTCCGGCATTGCAGAAATTTTAAAGCGCGAATATAAAGATATAAAAACCATTGGCATTGAGGTCAACAGTTCCGCCCCGCTGTACGCATCAAGAAAAGGTTTGAAGTTTGAACACCACCACCATAATTTGATGGGGTTGGGCGCAGGCGTGTTATCAATCAATACCGTACCTGACCTGGTTGACGAAGTGATGGTTGTGGATGGCGATGACTCCTGGAATAGAATGAAGAAGTTTGTGTCTGAGAATGATTTGGGCATAGGACCTACGTGTGGAGCAAATTTGGTCATCTGCGAGCAGATAAGCCGTTCGTTCGACAATAAAAACATTGTCACGCTATTTTTTGATAGTTCATGGAAGTACAAGAGCCGGTGGGATGGTGTTTATCCGGAATACATGGAAGTTAAATAATACATGGATGTTGAATAATGTTGCTTAAGAAAGTGTATCAGAGTGCCAAGGTTGTTAATTCCGGTAAAGCCCTTACTACCGTTAATGAGTTTACTGACCAACTGCCTGCCTTGAGGCCTGAAGTTCTTCTCGAGGTTGCGTACAAAGTAATAAAGTTGATGGACCTTACTGTCGATAAAATCGTCACCGAGGAGGACAAAGGCGCTCCACTGGCTACCGCAGTCTCCATACTGACAGGTATACCTATGGCAATGGCAAGATGGTACCCGTATAGTTTGGATGAGTTGAATGCAAATGTCGTCAATATCAGCTCCGAATATTTCGAAGGGAAAATGTATCTCAACGGTATAAGTCGTGGAGATCGAATAGCAATTATTGATGACACGCTAAGTACGGGTGGGGCGGTCATTTCTTTAGTCGAGTCCATCAAGGCCAGTGGTGGCGAGGTGGTAGACGTTATTTGTGCCGTAGAAAAAGTTCAGAATGACGGATTGAATAACGTCTTCAAGAAGACCGGTATCAACGTAAAAACAATAATGAAGATTTTTGTAAGTAAGGAAAAGGTTGAGGTGGTCGAGTAATGACGGCCCTGTTAGATATTGACATGAACTACACGGACATTGTCAGTGCCATTAATGAGAGCGGCAACGCTGATCGTGTCGAATTCATAGCGGTTTCAAAGTTTCAACCGGTAGAGAAGATAAAGATCTTGTTGGAAAAAGGTCATCGATCTTTTGCTGAAAGCCGGGTTGAAGAGGCTGTGGAAAAATGGACGACCTTGAAAGAGGAGTATCCTGACGTTCGGTTACACTTTATTGGTGGAATTCAATCGAAAAAAATAAAAAAGATAGTATCTTTTTTTGACGTAATACAATCAGTTGACAGGTTGTCTGTGGCTGAAAAAATTGCAGATGAAATCGAAGCGACCCAAAAACCGATTGAATGTCTTATACAGGTAAATATCGGTAAAGAAGATCAAAAATCCGGTGTGCAGATTGAGGATCTAGGCGATCTTTATCAGAAATTAAATGAGAGGCTCCCGGGTAGGGTAAGTGGATTCATGTGCATCCCTCCAAATAATGAGCCCCCAGCTGTTTTCTTCAAGGAAATGGTAAAGCTGAAAGAAATCTATGGCGTGGGCAATCTAAGCATGGGCATGAGTGCTGACTATCGGGTCGCTCTCGAAAACGGCAGTACCATGCTTCGAGTAGGCAGCATGATATTCGGCGAACGAAACTCCCACAAAGAATGAATAGGCTAACGGTATGACTTTGAAGAATCACGGCGTATTACTTGGCCTGCTATTCTGTTTTATTAGTGCGGCATTCGACGTATATGTCGCATTCCTGACTCAGACCATCAGTACAATGGTCGTGATCTTCTACTGCTTTATTTCCTCGGCGACGCTGTTTTTAGCTTACGCCTTGCTCAAGAACAAAACGTCATTGCTGTTCAAGCTTAAAAGAGACTTTGCTTTCGTCATCCTGGCGAACGTTTCTGTTTTGTTCAACTGGGGAGGGCTGTTTTACGCTCTTCGCTACTTAGAACCTGCAGTCGTTGGGGTCGCGTCAGTTGCCTGCGGGCCCGCACTCACTCTGATTATTTCTGCGTTTGATAAAGAGAGTGGAAAGACAGGCAGGATAGAAACAGTGATTTCCTATCTGGTGTTGTTGTCAGTAGGTGTCATGCTATACAACTCATTTATTGGTGATAGCGGTATTTCCTCCACCACAAAAGAACAACGGACGTTGGGGATAATTAGCGTCGTGCTTTGCGCGCTGGGCACAGTACTGTATACGATAGTTTCAAAAAAACTGTTTTCCCGAGCGTGGGCTGTTTCCGAGATACTTGCAACTAGAAACATAGTAATGATCGTGTTGTGTGTTTTCTTTGTACTCAGCAGCGGCGCCTCATTCGGCGTGACAAGCAACCTGGTAGTCCCCATGATGATTCTTGTCGTTGTGGGGCACTTGCTCCCAATCTATTTAATTCAGAAGACTATATTTCATCTGAGTTCAATACACGTTTCTCTCGTGCTCCTAACCCTTCCAGTGTTTACGTTGATATTGCAGTATTTAGACTCCAGGGTCGAGTTTTCGGCCCCGAGTATCGCTGCGATAGTGATTATAGTGTTGCTGTTGGGTGTGTTGGCGCTTCATAAAATTAACGCAGCAAGGCGAGGTTTGAAATGATCAGGATTGTTGTTGTCGACGGGTTTTCCTCTGGTAAGTTTCTGGCGAAAAAATTACACACGGATGGCTGTGTTTTATTGCATGTGGCTTCTAGTCGGAATATTGATGATTATTACTATGTCGGCTTCGATTTTTCTATTTATGAAGATGCGGTCACAAACGAAGATCTGGTCTCTACGGTCTCCTTGGTAAAAGACTTTAATCCAGACGTCATTATTGCAGGCGCCGAAAGCGGCGTGCTTTTAGCTGATGTGCTCAATGACAGAGTTGGGCTTTCGTACAGTAACGAGTTCGATAAAACGATAGCTCGTAGAAATAAATATGAAATGATCAAGCGTATTGCTGACGCGGGTTTGCCAGCAGCCAAACAGACAATTGTTGATGCATGGAGTTCGGCTCGGGCCTGGATAGAGGTACATGATAAATTTCCAGTAGTGCTGAAGCCTCTTGAGAGCGCAGGTGCCGACGGAGTCTACATTTGTAATGATCTGAAAGAGGCTGAAGTCGCATTTACTCAAATATTTGGAACAAAGAACAAGCTAAATATTGATAATGTGCATGTTCTGATACAAGAATATCTTGCCGGCACTGAATATGTCGTCAATATGGTTTCTTTGAATGGGAAACAATTAGTAACTGAAGTTGTCAGGTATAAGAAGCTGCTGCTGGATACGGGTAGCATTATTTATGATATTGATGAGATGATTGACGCGAGGTCGAGCGTCTATAAAAGTCTTGTCGACTATACCCGGAAGGTGGTTTTGTGTTTGGGTATTAAAAATGGCCCAAGCCACGCTGAAGTAATGCTTACCACTGACGGTCCTAAACTCGTGGAGATTGCGGCGAGAACCGATGGAATACTTAGAGATACTGTCTCCGCGCAAACAACAAGGTTCGGGCAGATTAAAGCGGCCGCTATGGCTATTACTGAACCTGCAGCTTTTGAGCAACTCATAGAGTCAGGTGTCGATTATGAGCTTTTTCAGAACTCTTACAATGTGTGCTTGATAAATCGCTCGGCGGGTACTTTCAATAAAGACTTGTTTTTAAGTGAGCTTGACAAGCTGGAGTCTTTTTTTGAAGCTGTTTTTTATGCCGAAAACGGACAGCAGATAGCAATTACAAAGGATGTCTTTAGTCAGCCGGGCACCGTGTATCTGGTTCACCCTGATCTTGAAGTGATTAAATCTGACTATCATAAAATTCGCGCAATGGAATCTGAGTCTATCTACCTGACGCAGAATTGAGTAGCCGGCGCGCTGGGTCTTCGAGTTCGACGTATGACATCGATACGCATTAGGCAAAAAATTGATGTCTTGCCAGGCGTCGGACTCGTAGGCACCGATGCCTGGATCAAGATTTCGCAGCCGTGGCAGACCCTCATTAGCTGCAGATATGACCCTCGAAGGGAGGGAACCGAACGCTCCTATCGGGAAAGTCCGTATACCATTACCAGCATCCCAATTTCGGCTATGTCAGTTTTGAAAGGGATCTCACCGACTTCCTGGAAGCCGAAGCCCTCATAGAAGCGCCGCGCATTGGCGTTGGTCTTGAGCACGTCTAGCCAGAGCAAGGGCTCTGCACGCTCTATCGCACGGTTGCAAATGAAGCGCAAAAGCTGATTTCCATAACCTCGTCCTGCTTCGGATTTGAGTAAGTAGATTTTTTGAAGCTCTGCGCCCACTTCACCCGTTAAAGGTGCAGGCGTTGACCAGTTTATTTTCGAGAAGCCTACATCCCTGCCGCTGTCATCCGAGGCTATAAGCCACATATGGTTAGTGGATGATTCGAGTGATTTACCTAGTGAACTGGGCGAAAAGTCCTGATTGAGGAAGTTCTGCAGGCCGGCAAGAGACCAGATGGCCGAAAAATGCTCTCGGTAGGTCTCGCAGCCAATTCTACGTAGAGTATCAAGGTCGGTCTTGGTGGCCTCACGAATGTTGATCATATTCTTCCCTACAAGCTGTAGAGGATCATTAACCAGAGCCATGCGCTTCGTCCATCCGTACTGAGGTTTGGCATTGGGTCGATCCCACAATCGAAATTACAGCATAGCCAGCTTTCGATCAGGGGGCGGTGATCCGGTTATTAATCCCTCTCTATCCCAAAACCTGCACTGTGGCGAGTCTCAAATCTCGACATTCCCCCAACCTTCCTTCGCCTCCTCCGGCGCAACGGCTTTCACCGTCTTGCCCGTCGCCAACTCCACCCGCCGTGCCACTTCCGGGTCATCGGCAAACGGGATCAGGCTGGCATCGTCCAGGCTCTCGGCCGACTGGTGCCGCAAGCAGTACTCCACCGATAAATACAGGCACGCCACGCCCAACAGATCCAACATGACTTCGATCATGACGAACAATTCCTGAGGTGAGAGACGCAAGCCGGTGCGGCTTGCGTCATGGGCCGGATCAAGCGATCTGTGCTTCTTGCTCAGCGATTTTCAGGTCGGCGACCCGCACGGTGCGCCAGGTGTTGTAAGCCATCAGCAACATGCCGCTGAGGAAGAACACACCGCCGACGAAACGCACGATGAAGCCAGGATGGCTGGCCACCAGAGTCTCGACGAAGGAATAGGTCAGCGTGCCATCGTCGTTGATGGCGCGCCACATCAGGCCCTGGGTAATGCCGTTGACCCACATCGAGGCGATGTAGAGCACGGTGCCGATGGTGGCGAGCCAAAAGTGCGTGTTGATCAGGCCGATGCTGTACATCTGCTCGCGGCCGAAGACTTTCGGGATCATGTGGTACAGCGAACCGAAGGTGATCATCGCCACCCAGCCGAGTGCACCGGCGTGTACGTGGCCGATGGTCCAGTCGGTGTAGTGGGAGAGGGCATTGACTGTTTTGATCGCCATCATCGGCCCTTCGAAGGTCGACATGCCGTAGAACGCCAGCGACAGCACCAAAAACCGCAGAATCGGGTCAGTGCGCAGCTTATGCCAGGCGCCCGAGAGCGTCATCATGCCGTTGATCATGCCGCCCCAGCTCGGCGCCAGCAGGATCAGCGACATCGCCATGCCCAGTGATTGCGCCCAGTCCGGCAGTGCGGTGTAGTGCAAGTGGTGCGGGCCGGCCCAGATGTACAGGGTGATCAGCGCCCAGAAATGCACGATCGACAACCGATAGGAATACACCGGCCGGCCGACCTGTTTCGGCACGAAGTAATACATCATCCCGAGGAAGCCGGTGGTGAGGAAGAAGCCCACCGCGTTGTGCCCATACCACCACTGCACCATCGCATCGGTAGCTCCGGAATACACCGGATAGGACTTGAACCAGCCCACTGGAATCGACAGGTGATTGACTACGTGCAGCATGGCGATCACCACAATGAACGCACCGAAGAACCAGTTGCCGACATAGATGTGCTTGGTCTTGCGCTGCACCACGGTGGTGAAAAACACGATGGCGTAGGCGACCCAGACCACCGTCATCCACACCGCGCCGGAGAATTCGATCTCGGCGTATTCCTTGGTGGTGGTGTAGCCCAGGGGGAGGGTGATCAGCATGCTGACGATCACCGATTGCCAGCCCCAGAAGGTGAAGGCGGCGAGTTTGTCGCTGTACAGTCGCACCTGGCAGGTGCGCTGCACCGCGTAGTAACTGGCGGCAAATTGTGCGCTGCCGGCAAAACCGAAAATCACCAGGCTGGTGTGCAACGGACGCAAGCGGCCAAAGGTGGTCCAGGGCAAATCGAGGTTCGCCTCCGGCCACACCAGTTGCGAGGCGATCCACACGCCCATCGCCATCCCGATAACACCCCATACCACTGTTGCCACGACGAATTGGCGGACGACCTTGTAGTTATAGGCCTGTCCGATTGCTGCTGTGCTCATGGTCAATGCTTCCACGGTTGCAAAGTCTTGCCAGGCCACCCGGTCTGGCATGCGGTCAACTGTAGAAACCCTGGTCGAAACAAAACAGACTCAGAAAAACTGCATTAATACGGATCAGATGCAGGGCCTGCCTGCGGTGATCTGCCGCGCCCTGATATGGTTTTTTAGTCTTTAGCTGAATCTGTAACCACCTGAGCCGCTACTGCATAGTCACCACCACACAAGAACCCTGGTTACCCACCCGTAGCAGCAGCCTCGCGGGCTCGGCAGCTGCTACGTGTTCTGTGGGTTTGGGGTCAGCACTGATGAGGTAGGACCATGTATCAATACGATGACTATGACCGGGCCCTGGTCTTTGAACGGGTTGCACAGTTTCGCGATCAGGTCGAGCGGTTCATGGCTGGAGCCTTGAGTGAGGAAGAGTTTTTGCCATTGCGCCTGCAGAACGGCCTGTACATGCAAAAGCACGCCTACATGCTGCGAGTGGCCATTCCCTACGGCACCCTGAGTGCCCGGCAGATGCGTACGCTGGCGAGCATCGCCCGGGATTACGATCGGGGTTACGGGCACTTCACCACCCGGCAGAACATGCAGTTCAACTGGATCGAACTGGCCCAGGTGCCGGACATCCTCGAGCGCCTCGCCCAGGTCGAAATGCATGCGATCCAGACCTCCGGCAACTGCGTGCGCAACATCACCACCGAAGCCTTTGCCGGGGTGGCGGCGGATGAGCTGATCGACCCACGGCCCCTGGCGGAAATCCTCCGGCAGTGGTCGACCATCAACCCCGAATTCCTGTTTTTGCCGCGCAAATTCAAGATCGCCATCTGCTCGGCGGAACACGACCGCGCAGCAATCATGATGCATGACATCGGCCTCTACCTTTACCGCGACGCGGCCGGGCAGATGCTGCTGCGAGTGATCGTCGGCGGCGGCCTGGGGCGCACACCGATCCTCGGCTTGCAGATCCGTGAAGGGTTGCCGTGGCAGCACTTGTTGTCTTATGTCGAGGCGGTGTTGCGGGTGTATAACCGCCATGGCCGGCGTGACAACAAGTACAAGGCGCGGATCAAGATTCTGGTCAAGGCGCTGGGCATCGAGGCCTTCGCCCAGGAAGTCGAACAGGAGTGGCAACACCTCAAGGATGGCCCGGCGCAATTGACCGACGTCGAATACCAGCGCGTCGCCAGCGCGTTCGTACCGCCTGCCTATGAGCCACTGGCCGACACCGACCTGGACTTCGGTACTCGCCTGACCGAGAACCCGGCGTTCGCACGTTGGGTTGCGCGTAACGTGCAGCCGCACAAAGTACCGGGCTACACCAGCGTGGTGCTGTCGACCAAACCCGGCATGGCCTCACCGCCAGGTGATGTCACTGGCGTGCAGATGGACGCAGTGGCCGACTGGTCCGAGCAGTTCGGTTTCGGTGAAATCCGTATTGCCCATGAACAGAACATTGTCCTGCCGGATGTACCCAAGGCTGACTTGTACGCATTGTGGCGCCTTGCCTGCGAGCACGGACTGGGCTGCGCCAACGTCGGTTTGCTGACCGACATCATTGCCTGCCCCGGCGGCGATTTCTGCGCGCTGGCCAATGCCAAGTCGATCCCCATCGCCCAAGCGATCCAGGCACGCTTCGATGACCTGGATTACCTTCACGACCTGGGCGACATCAGCCTCAACATCTCTGGCTGCATGAATGCCTGTGGTCATCACCACATCGGTAATATCGGCATTCTCGGCGTCGATAAGAATGGCAGCGAGTGGTACCAGATCACCCTCGGCGGATCACAGGGCAAGAACAGCGCGTTGGGCAAGGTCATCGGCCCGTCGTTCAGCGCCGCCGAAGTACCGCAGGTGATCGAGCGGATCATCGCGACCTTTGTCCGCTACCGCGAGAGTGAAGAACTGTTTGTCGATACCTTGCAGCGCATCGGTCTGGAGCCGTTCAAGGAGCGCGTTTATCCCAAGAGCCTGGAGGTCGTCGCATGAATAATCTGCTGCGATTGGAGGAAGGTGTTGCGCTTAAGGTCAATGACGATCCGTGGACACTGGTCAGGGACCTGGAAAGCGAACTGCCAACGGGGCCGCTGATCTTGCCGCTGGCCTTGTGGCTGATGCGCCGTATTGAACATCATCCGTCACGAGACGCGGTATGGCTGGGGCCGGATGACGATGTCGAAAGTCTCAAGCCGTGGCTCAAGCTGATCCCCATGATCGCGCTGGAGTTCCCGAGTTTCCGCGATGGCCGGGCTTACAGCCAGGCTTACCTGTTGCGCACGCGTTTGGGCTGGGCGGGGGAGTTGCGGGCGATTGGCGATGTGCTGCGCGACCAGCTCAGCCATATGCGCCAATGCGGTTTCGATGCGTTCGCGGTGCGTGAAGACAAATGCGCTGAAGATGCCCTCAAGGGGCTGGTGGGGATGAGCGTGCATTACGGTCGTTCGGTGATCGAGCCACGACCGTTGTTTCGCCGACGCTGATCAATACGTTCAACAGATCTGGGTGATGTGTGCACCCACTGTTGCGTGGGTGCACACGGTTTGCGTATCACTTCAACTTACGGGTTGATCGGCGTCAGCGGCGGCAGTTTCCATTGACCGTTGCCGACCTGAGGCTGGGGCAGGTACAGGCGCAATATCGCGTAGAACGGACCGTGCGGCGCCGGCAGCCAGTTGCTGCGCTGATCCTTGAGCGGCTCGGAGTGCTGCAGGTAAAGCGTCAGGCCGCCGTCCGGGTCGCGCTTGAAGGTGGACAGCATGCGCGAGTTGAGCAGGTAGCGTTTCTTGTGGTTGGGTACCAGCAGTTTGGTCTTGCCGTCGTACATGGTCAGCGACCAGAACGCGTCGGCCGGTGGCAACTGATCCTTGTCAAAGTGCACGGTGTAGCTGTGTCTCGCGCCATTAGCCGGTTTGCCCAGGCTGTCGACCAGATAACTGAATTTGGCTGCTTCATCGGCCGAGTTGCCAAAGATCCCCAGGTTGGCGCCGGCGTAGCGGTACAGATAATTGTTGTTCAAATGGTCGCGGGTACCGAACAAGTCACCGTTGCTGACCTGATGGGTATCGATCTTGTCTTTCTTGAACGCCGCGTACTCGGCCTTGGCATCGGCAATCCCGTCGTCGAGGGCCTTGCGCTGTTCGGCGGTGAGGGCTTTGAGGTCGTACGGCTGGCCGGCAACAATGCCGATTTTCGCGAAGCGTGCCAGTTGGTCTTTTTCAACGTCTTGCGCCGGGGCGAAGCCGAGCATGAAGTTCAGGTAGCGGAACAGCTCCGGGCTGTCGCTCATGGTCGGAGTTGGCTTTGGCCAGTCAATTTTTGGTGCGGCGGCCGGTGCCGGTTGCCCCAGGTACTGGCTCAGCGTCTGAACCTTGTAGCCGTGCTGGATTTTCTTGACCTTCTCCAGGTCCTTTTCGTCAAACAGCTGGGTACGGTACAGCGCATAGGCAATATTGGTTTCGCTACGTACCAGTCGATCGATCTTCAGCGGTTGCTGACCTTGCCAATTGGGACCGGCAATCATGAAGGTCCCGCCCTTGTTGCCCGTGCTGCGGGTGCCCAGGTAAGCAAAATTCTGGGTATAGAGGTCGACCAGTTGTACCGAGTAGTAACGCTCTTCGGCGATCTGCGGCAGGGTCACAACCACAGGCTCTGCGCGCAGGTCCATCCAGAGAACTGAGCTGGGAGTGTCCGGGTTTGGGCTAACGAACGCGGTGTCCTTGGGGGTGAATGCCCTGGCCGTATTGCTGATATGGTTGAGCGGTGCCTTGAAGTTCGGACCGTTCTTGTCCACCGCCTGGGTGTACAGGGTCTTGTACATCTCCACCACCGGGAAGCCGTAGAGATACGCGTCTTTGGCGATCCCCCGGGCTTCTTCGGGGCTGGCGCTGAAATCTGCCCAGGCGCTGGCGCTCAGTAGCAAAGAGAGGCCGGCGAGCAACAGGCGGGTCGGTTTTTCGATGGTCATTGCACAGTCCTATGGATAAGCGCGATTCAGGTGTTATTTCACGGGCGTAATGTCGTCGAGTTTGCGGTTTTTGTCGAAACAAGTTTCCGTTACCGAACAAAGGTGCACGTCATTGCGGGTCATTGCCTGGTCACTTTTTGCATACAGTTACCTAAATTCCGTGCGTCAAAATAATAAGCCTATTCACAGGCTTGCATGTGAAAAGCGCTGTAATACGGTAAATGTCGAGTGCTAATCTGCCGGTATTCGTGCTCAAGGAAGGACACTGTCAATGCCTGTTCTGGAACTCTCCACGCTGATCAGAGGGCAAACACCCGCACAGGTTCTCGATTTTTGCCTTGAAGGCAGCAACTTCCCGAAAATCTTCCCGGAACGGGTGACGCCACTAGGCAACATCGACGTGAACGACTTGCGTATCGCAGCAGGCCGCGAATTCAGTTTTTGTCATTGGATGTTCGGCTGTATTCCGGCGACGTGGACCGTGACGATCCGCGAGGTCAGCGACAGCCATTTCATCGACGAAATGCTCAAGGGGCCGATGGCGGCATTTCGTCATGAGCACCGGGTCGCGGCGGTGGAGGGCGGGACGCTGTACACCGATCGCGTGACCTATGCGGCCATTGGCGGTGCACTTTTCGAGTGGTTGATGGTCAATGCCTACATGCGGCGGATTTTCGAGGCGCGGCATCGCAATATGCTGCGTTTGCTGGGCTGAAGCAGCGTGTATGCGGCCCTGTGGGAGCTAGCCTGCTCGCGATGCGGCCATAACATTCAAGCATCTATGTCGGATGTAACACCGCCATCGTCGGAACGCCGCCCGGAGCAGGCTCGCTCCCACAGGGTGTTGTGTTGGTTGTTAGTGTTGTATCCAGGTTGTGTGACGACTCATGACAATTTGTGTTCGGCCATAGGTCGTCGGACAATTTCGTGGTTAACTTCGACCTCTTCGATATTTTCCAAACAACGTTCAGAAGGACTCCGTTCATGGCTCAAGTCACCCTCAAAGGCAATCCGGTTCAAGTCAACGGCCAACTGCCACAAGCCGGCTCCAAGGCACCAGCCTTTTCCCTGGTTGCCGGCAATCTGTCCGACGTGACCCTGGCAAGCTTCGCCGGCAAACGCAAAGTGCTGAACATCTTCCCAAGCATCGACACTCCGACCTGCGCTACCTCGGTACGCAAGTTCAACGCTCAGGCCAACGACGTGGCCAACACCGTTGTACTGTGCATCTCGGCTGACCTGCCGTTCGCCCAGGCACGTTTCTGCGGCGCTGAAGGTCTGGAAAACGTACAGAACCTGTCGACCCTGCGCGGTCGTGAGTTCATCGAAAACTACGGCGTTGCCATTGCCGACGGCCCACTCAAAGGCCTGACCGCCCGTGCAGTGGTCGTACTCGATGAAAACGACACCGTGCTGCACAGCGAGCTGGTTAAAGAAATCGCTGAAGAACCAAACTACGAAGCGGCGTTGGCCGTTTTGAAGTAACCACATTTTACAATTATTAACGGCCTGGCTCTGTCCAGGCCGTTTTCATTTGTGCTTCAGAGCCTTAGCAAAAAATCGCAAAAGCAGGCTGAAGGTAAATTGCCGGTAAAGGCGCTTTGCTTAAATGCCGTCAGTGCTTATCTTTCAGCCTTCCGTATAAAGATGCCCACACGCGCCCAATGGTTGATCATTCCATGCAATCCTCTGCTTCCCGTCATTCCCGTCGCTGGCTATTTGGCCTGCTGGTCCTGTTGGTCATTGCTGGCCTGTGCTGGAAGTTCTGGCCAGGCGGTGCGACTCATAAGGCCGCGCCAGTAGCAAAAGCCGCGGCCGGGCATGTCGGCAAGTCTGGCGGGATGCGTCCCGGTTTTGGCGGCGCCACAGGACCGGTCCCGGTTCGGGTCGCGCCTGCTGTCGTGGGGGATTTCCCGCTGTACTACAAAGCGCTGGGCACGGTCACTGCGCTGAACACCATCAATGTGCGCAGCCGTGTGGGCGGTGAACTGGTGAAGATTGCGTTTGAAGAAGGGCAGATGGTCAAGGCTGGCGACCTGCTCGCCGAGATCGACCCGCGCCCTTACCAGAACGCCTTGCTCCAGGCCGAAGGCACGCTGTTGCAGAACCAGGCTCAGTTGAAAAACGCGCAGGTGGATCTGGAACGCTATCGCGGTTTGTATGCGCAAGACAGTATCGCCAAACAGACCCTCGACACCGCCGCTGCGTTGGTGGGGCAGTACCAGGGCACGGTCAAGACCAATCAGGCGGCGGTCAACGACGCCAAACTCAATCTGGAATTCACCAAGATCCGTGCGCCGATTACCGGGCGTGTCGGTCTGCGGCAGCTGGACGTTGGCAACCTGGTGTCCGCCAATGACACCACGTCCCTGGCGGTCATTACCCAGACCCAGCCGATCAGCGTGGTCTTTACCTTGCCGGAAAACACCCTCGATACCGTGCTGACCCGCTACCACTCCGGTGCCAAACTGCCGGCTGAAGCCTGGGATCGTGGCGATACCAAAATGCAGGCCAGCGGCGTCTTGCAAAGCCTCGACAACCAGATCGACACCACCACCGGCACACTGAAGTTCAAGGCGCGCTACGACAATCGCGATCTGGCACTGTTCCCGAATCAGTTCGTCAACGTCCGACTGCTGGCCGATACCCTCAAAGGCGTGGTGCTGGCGCCTTCGGCAGCCATTCAGTTCGGCACCAACGGCACCTTTGCCTACGTACTGGACGGTGACAAGAAAGTCACCATTCGCCCGTTGAAGATCGGTGCCAGCGATGGTGACAACACGGTGATCCAGGAAGGCTTGAAAGCCGGTGATCGCGTGGTTCTGGAAGGCACTGACCGCCTCAAGGAGGGCAGTGAAGTCGAGGTGGTCAACGACAGTAGTAATGTCGCCCCCGCGACCCCGACCCCGACCGAAAGCCAGGACCCATCGACTAGCGCCACGACTGATCCGAAAGCCACCGGCAAGGCGCACAAGGGTCGCGCATGAACATCTCGCGGCTGTTTATCCTTCGCCCGGTAGCGACCACCCTGAGCATGCTGGCCATTGTTCTGGCCGGCATGATTGCCTACAAGTTGCTGCCGGTCTCGGCACTGCCTCAGGTCGATTACCCGACCATTCGGGTCATGACCCTGTACCCGGGCGCCAGTCCGGATGTCATGACCAGTGCGGTGACTGCGCCACTCGAGCGCCAGTTCGGGCAAATGCCCGGCCTGACCCAAATGGCCTCGACCAGTTCCGGCGGCGCCTCGGTACTGACCCTGCGTTTCAGCCTCGACATCAACATGGACGTCGCCGAGCAGCAGGTGCAGGCGGCGATCAACGCGGCGACCAATCTGTTGCCCAAGGACTTGCCGGCACCGCCGGTGTACAACAAGGTCAACCCGGCGGACACCCCGGTGCTGACCCTGGCGATCACCTCCAAAACCATGCTGCTGCCCAAACTCAATGATTTGGTCGACACGCGCATGGCGCAGAAAATCGCCCAGATCAGTGGCGTCGGCATGGTCAGCATTGCCGGCGGCCAGCGTCAGGCCGTGCGGATCAAGGTCAACCCGCAAGCCTTGGCGGCCAACGGCTTGAACCTGTCGGACGTGCGCACCTTGATCGGCGCGTCCAACGTCAACCAGCCCAAAGGCAACTTCGACGGCCCGACCCGGGTCTCGATGCTCGATGCCAACGATCAGTTGACCTCGCCCAAGGACTACGCCGAACTGATTCTGGCCTACAAGAACGGTGCGCCGTTGCGACTCAAGGACGTCGCGCAGATTGTCGATGGCGCCGAAAACGAACGTCTCGCGGCGTGGGCCAATGAAAACCAGGCCGTGCTGCTGAACATCCAGCGCCAGCCGGGTGCCAACGTGATCGAGGTGGTCGACCGGATCAAGGCCCTGTTGCCGAGCATCACCGACAACCTGCCGGCCGGCCTCGACGTTACCGTGCTGACCGATCGCACCCAGACCATCCGGGCGTCCGTCACCGACGTGCAGCATGAGCTGTTGATCGCCATCGCCCTGGTGGTGATGGTGACGTTCCTGTTCTTGCGCCGGGCCAGTGCCACGATCATTCCGTCGATCGCGGTGCCATTGTCGCTGATCGGCACCTTCGGCGTGATGTACCTGGCCGGTTTTTCGGTCAACAACCTGACCTTGATGGCGTTGACCATTGCCACCGGTTTTGTGGTGGACGACGCGATCGTCATGCTGGAAAACATTTCGCGCTTCATCGAGGAGGGCGACAGCCCGTTGCAGGCGGCGCTCAAGGGCGCCAAGCAGATCGGTTTCACCCTGATCTCGCTGACGTTGTCGCTGATTGCGGTATTGATTCCACTGTTGTTCATGGCCGATGTAGTGGGGCGGCTGTTCCGCGAGTTTGCGATTACCCTGGCGGTGGCGATCCTGATTTCCCTGGTGGTTTCCCTGACCCTGACGCCAATGATGTGCGCGCGGCTGCTCAAGCGTGAACCCAAGCCAGAAGAACAGGGCCGTTTCTACCGGGCCAGCGGTGCGTGGATCGACTGGCTGATCGCCGCCTACGGGCGCAAGTTGCAGTGGGTGCTCAAGCATCAGCCGCTGACCTTGCTGGTGGCCATCGCTACCCTGGGGCTGACAGTGTTCCTGTACATCGTTGTACCCAAGGGCTTTTTCCCGGTGCAGGACACCGGGGTAATCCAGGGTATTTCCGAGGCGCCGCAGTCGATTTCCTTCGCCGCCATGAGCCAGCGCCAGCAGGAGCTGGCCAAGGTCATCCTGGCCGATCCGGCGGTGCAAAGCCTGTCGTCCTATATCGGAGTCGACGGCGACAACGCGACCCTCAACAGCGGGCGCTTGCTGATCAATCTCAAGCCGCACAAAGAGCGTGATCTGAGCGCGGCCCAGGTGATCAGCCGGTTGCAGCCGCAGCTGGACAAACTGGTGGGCATTCGTCTGTTCATGCAGCCGGTGCAGGACCTGACCATCGAAGACCGGGTCAGCCGCACACAATACCAATTCAGCATGTCGTCGCCGGATGCCGAGATGCTCAGCCTGTGGAGCGGGCGACTGGTCGAGGCGCTGCGCAAGCAACCCGAGCTGACTGACGTTGCCAGCGACTTGCAGGACAAGGGCTTGCAGGTCTATCTGGTGATCGACCGTGACGCGGCTTCGCGAATCGGGGTTTCGGTGTCGAACATCACCGACGCGCTGTACGACGCTTTTGGCCAGCGCCAGATCTCGACCATTTACACCCAGGCCAGCCAATACCGTGTGGTAATGCAGGCGCAGGACGGCGAGAAGATCGGCCCGCAGGCGCTGGAACAGATTCACGTCAAGACCACTAATGGCGGTCAGGTGCGGTTGTCCAGCCTGGCTCATGTCGAAGAGCGCCAGGCGCAATTGGCGATTGCGCATATCGGCCAGTTCCCGGCAGTAATGATGTCCTTCAACCTCGCGCCCGGCGTGGCGCTGGGGCAGGCCGTCGAGCTGATCAACAAGGTGCAACAGGACATCGGCATGCCGCTTGGCGTGCAGACACAGTTCCAGGGTGCGGCCCAGGCGTTCGAGGCTTCGCTGTCGAGCACCTTGCTGCTGATTCTGGCGGCGGTGGTGACCATGTACATCGTGCTCGGCGTGCTGTACGAGAGCTACATTCACCCGATTACCATTCTCTCGACATTGCCATCGGCGGCGGTCGGCGCCTTGCTGGCGTTGATTCTCAGCGGCAACGACCTGGGCATGATCGCAATCATCGGCATCATCTTGCTGATCGGCATCGTCAAGAAGAACGCGATCATGATGATCGACTTCGCCCTCGACGCCGAGCGTAATCAGGGCATGGACCCGGCGACCGCGATCTATCAGGCGGCGCTGCTGCGTTTCCGGCCAATCCTGATGACCACCCTGGCCGCGCTGTTTGGCGCGGTGCCGTTGATGCTCGCCACCGGCTCGGGGGCCGAGCTGCGCCAGCCATTGGGTCTGGTGATGGTCGGTGGCTTGCTGGTGAGCCAGGTGCTGACGCTGTTTACCACGCCGGTGATCTATCTGTACTTCGACCGCCTCGGTCGGCGCTGGCGACGTGCGCCTGAGCGTCTGGAGCCGGTAGAGCAGCCATGAACCTGTCCGGACCTTTCATTCGCCGGCCGGTAGCGACGATGCTGCTGAGCCTGGCGATCATGTTGCTGGGCGGTGTGAGTTTCGGCTTGCTGCCGGTGTCGCCGCTGCCGCAAATGGATTTCCCGGTGATCGTGGTGTCGGCGAGCCTGCCGGGTGCTAGCCCCGAGGTCATGGCCTCCACCGTGGCGACGCCGCTGGAGCGATCCTTCGGCGCCATCGCCGGGGTCAACACCATGAGCAGCCGATCCAGCCAGGGTTCGACCCGGGTGATCCTGCAATTTGACATGGACCGCGATATCAATGGTGCGGCGCGAGAAGTGCAAGCGGCGATCAACGCCTCGCGCAACCTGCTGCCCAGTGGTATGCGCAGTATGCCGACCTACAAGAAGGTCAACCCGTCCCAGGCGCCGATCATGGTGCTGTCGCTGACCTCGGACGTGCTGGAAAAAGGTCAGCTCTACGACCTGGCCTCGACCATCCTTTCGCAAAGCCTGTCTCAGGTGCCCGGTGTCGGCGAGGTGCAGATTGGCGGCAGTTCGTTGCCGGCGGTGCGCATCGAACTCGAACCGCAACTGCTGAACCAGTACGGCGTGGCGCTGGATGATGTGCGCAACACCATCGCCAACGCCAACGTGCGCCGGCCCAAGGGCTCGATCGAAGACGATCAGCGGATGTGGCAGGTCCAGGCCAACGACCAGTTGGAGAAGGCCAAGGATTATGAACCGCTGATCATTCGCTACCAGAATGGCTCGGCATTGCGCCTGGGCGATGTGGCCAAGGTTCGCGACAGCGTCGAAGACCGCTACAACAGCGGTTTCTTCAACGACGACGCGGCAGTGCTGTTGGTGATCAACCGCCAGGCCGGCGCCAACATCATTAAAACGGTCAACGATATCAAGGCGCAGTTGCCGGCGTTGCAGGCGGTGTTGCCGGCCAGCGTCAAGCTGAACCTGGCGATGGACCGTTCACCGGTGATCAAGGCGACCTTGCACGAAGCGGAAATGACCCTGCTGATTGCCGTGGCACTGGTGATTCTGGTGGTCTACCTGTTTCTCGGTAACTTCCGCGCGTCGTTGATCCCGACGCTGGCGGTACCGGTGTCGCTGGTCGGTACGTTCGCGGTGATGTACCTCTATGGCTTTTCGCTGAACAACCTGTCGCTGATGGCGCTGATTCTGGCAACGGGGCTGGTGGTGGACGATGCCATCGTGGTGCTCGAAAACATTTCGCGGCACATCGACGAAGGGATCGCGCCGATGAAGGCGGCGTACCTGGGCGCCAAGGAAGTCGGTTTTACCTTGCTGTCGATGAACGTCTCGCTGGTGGCGGTGTTCCTGTCGATTCTGTTCATGGGCGGGATCATCGAGAGCCTGTTCCGTGAATTTTCGATAACGCTTGCAGCGTCAATCGTGGTGTCGCTGGTGGTCTCGCTGACCCTGACGCCGATGCTCTGCGCCCGCTGGCTGAAACCCCACATACCCGGCGAAGAAAACCGTTTGCAGCGCGCCAGTCGGCGCGCCAACGACTGGATGGTCAAGCACTATGCCAGCGGCCTGGATTGGGTGCTGCGTCACAAGCGGCTGACGCTGCTCAGCCTGTTTGTCACCATTGGCGTCAACATCGCCTTGTACGTGGTGGTGCCAAAGACCTTCCTGCCGCAGCAGGACACCGGTCAACTGATCGGTTTTGTCCGCGGCGACAATGGCCTGTCGTTCAATGTCATGCAGCCGAAAATGGAAACCTTCCGCCGTGCAGTGTTGAAAGACGATGCCGTGGAAAGTGTCGCCGGTTTTATCGGCGGTACCAACGGTACCAATAACGCTTTCATGCTGGTGCGCCTGAAGCCGATCAAGGAACGCAATATTTCTGCGCAGAAGGTCATCGAACGGCTGCGCAAGGAAATGCCCAAGGTCGCCGGTGCCCAGTTGATGCTGATGGCCGACCAGGACTTGCAGTTTGGCGGTGGCCGCGAACAGACCACCTCGCAATACACCTACATCCTGCAAAGCGGCGATTTGTCGGCGTTGCGCGAGTGGTACCCGAAAGTCGTCGCTGCGCTCAAGGCGCTGCCTGAACTGACGGCCATCGACGCCCGCGAAGGGCGGGGTGCTGCGCAGGTGACGCTGGTGGTCGATCGTGACCAGGCCAAACGCCTGGGGGTCGACATGTCGATGGTCACCGCCGTGCTGAACAACGCCTATAGCCAGCGCCAGATCTCGACCATTTACGACAGCCTCAACCAGTATCAGGTGGTGATGGAGGTCAATCCGAAATACGCCCAGGACCCGATCACCCTCAATCAGGTCCAGGTGATTACCGCTGCCGGTGCGCGCATTCCGCTGTCAGCGATTGCCCACTATGAAAACAGCCTGGAAAACGACCGGGTCAGCCATGAAGGGCAGTTCGCTTCCGAAAGCGTCTCTTTTGATATGGCCGAAGGCGTCACCGTTGAACAAGGCTCGGCCGCCATCGAGCGGGCGATTGCCAAGCTGGGGCTGCCGGAAGAAGTGATCGCCAAGATGGCCGGCACTGCCGACGCTTTCGCGGCGACCCAGAAGAGTCAGCCGTGGATGATTCTCGGTGCGCTGGTGGCGGTGTATCTGGTGCTGGGCGTGCTGTACGAAAGTTACGTGCACCCGCTGACCATCCTCTCGACGTTGCCTTCGGCAGGTGTCGGTGCGTTGCTGTCGATCTATGTGCTGGGTGGCGAGTTCAGCCTGATTTCGCTGCTCGGGCTGTTTTTGCTGATCGGCGTGGTGAAGAAAAACGCCATTCTGATGATCGACCTCGCGTTGCAGCTTGAACGCCATCAGGGCATGGAACCGCTGGAGTCGATTCGCAGTGCGTGTCTGTTGCGTCTGCGGCCGATTCTGATGACCACCCTGGCGGCGATTCTGGGCGCCTTGCCCTTGTTGCTCAGCACCGCCGAAGGCGCGGAAATGCGCCAACCACTGGGCCTGACCATTATCGGCGGGTTGATTTTCAGCCAGGTGCTGACGCTTTTCACCACCCCGGTGGTTTACCTCTACCTCGACCGTTTGCGCCATCGGGTCAACCGCTGGCGTGGGGTTCGTACCGATGCTTCTCTGGAAACTCCGCTATGACTGACCGTTGCCCACTCAACCTCGACGCACCGATGGCCCGGCGCCTGGTATCGGCCCGTGGTTCGCGTTTGCTGAGTCTTTCGCTCAGCGTCTTGATGCTCAGTGCCTGCGCCATCGGCCCGGATTATCAGCGCCCGACAGTGGCCGAGCCGGCACAGTACAAGCAGGCGGACGGCTGGCGTCAGGCGACGCCGAGTGATTCATTGGCGCGTGGTGCCTGGTGGGAACTGTACGGTGATCAGCAGCTCAACGGGCTGGTCGAAAAACTCAACAGTGCCAACCAGACCGTTGCCCAGTCCGAAGCCCAGTACCGTCAGGCTCAGGCGTTGGTCCGCAGTGCCCGGGGGGCGTTTTTTCCGACGGTTGATCTGAGCGCCGGGAAAACCCGTTCCAGTCAGGGCACCGGTAGCAGCAGTTCAAGCCTGAGCAGTACCAACAGTGGTATCCGCGACACCTATAACACTCAGCTTGGGGTGAGCTGGGAAGCGGACGTCTGGGGCAAATTGCGTCGTGGCCTGGAAGCCGACAAGGCCAGTGCCGAAGCGAGTTTTGCCGACCTGGCCGCCATGCGCCTGAGCCAGCAATCGGAGCTGGTGCAGAACTACCTGCAATTGCGAGTGATCGACCAGCAAAAGCGCCTGCTGCAAGCCACGGTCGAGAATTATCAGCGCTCGCTGCAAATGACTGAAAACCAATACCGTGCGGGAGTGTCCGGCAAGGACGCGGTCGCCCAGGCGCAAACCCAGCTCAAAAGCACTCAGGCCGACATGGTCGACCTGATCTGGCAGCGTGCGCAGTTCGAGAACGCGATTGCGGTGCTGATCGGCTTGCCGCCGGCTGAGTTCAATCTGGCTGAAACCCGGAACATTCCAGCATTGCCGCAGGTTCCGCTGAGCCTGCCCTCGCAACTGCTGGAGCGACGCCCGGACATCGCCTCCGCCGAGCGTTCGGTGATTGCCGCCAACGCCAACATCGGCGTGGCCAAGGCGGCTTACTACCCGGACCTGACCTTGAGCATGAGTGGCGGCTACAGCAGTAGCAGTTACTCTAACCTGATCAGCTTGCCGAACCGTTTCTGGTCGGTGGGGCCAAAACTCGCCATGACCTTGTTCGATGGCGGCCAGCGCTCGGCGGAAGTCGACCGCACGGAGGCGGCCTACGACCAGACCGTGGCCAAGTATCGGCAAACCGTGCTCGACGGGTTCCGCGAAGTCGAAAACTACCTGGTGCAGCTCAAGGTCATGGAAGACGAAGCAGCAGTGCGTCAGGAAGCGCTGGACGCGGCCCGCGAGTCGTTGCGCCTGACCCTGAACCAGTACAAGGCCGGGTTGATTGCCTACCTTGATGTGGTGGTGGTCCAGGCTACAGCGCTGAGCAACGAGCGTAGCGTGCTGAGCTTGCAGCAAAGTCGACTGATCGCCAGTGTGAATTTGATCGCTGCATTGGGCGGTGGCTGGGATGGCCAGACTCAAGTCAGCAAGAAAGACTAGGCAGGAGCGCAGCCGTCGCAAATCAGCTGAATCATTTCATCCATCAGCACGTGTTCAGCGAGTTACAGATTTGCGCCGCGCTAATGGCCTATTGGTCACTTTGTGAGTGCGTTCGTTGATGGAATCAGTACAATCGCGCACTTTGCCCCAACGAGCATGGATGCAGTCCTGCGGGGCGGTCACGAGAAGTTCTGATGCTCATCGGTAGCTATTCCCCCGCGCTGGTTCTGATCTCCCTTTGCGTGGCGATTCTTGCCTCCTATACCGCCCTGGACCTGACCGGTCGCATTGCAACCGCCAAAGGCCACGCAGTTCACTTTTGGACGGCGGGTGGCGCGTTGGCCATGGGCATCGGCGTCTGGTCGATGCACTTCATTGGCATGCTGGCGTTCAGGTTGCCGCTCATCCTCGGCTACGATATCGGCATCACCGCGTTATCGCTGGCAATCGCCATTCTGTCCTGCGGGTTCGCGCTGTGGCTGGTCAGCCAGCCGCGTTTGCCGCACTGGCATCTGGCGTTTGGCGCATTGATCATGGGCGCGGGCATCAGCGGCATGCATTACACCGGCATGGCCGCCATGCGCATGCAGCCGGGTATCGATTACGATCCGACATTGTTTGGTGCTTCGCTGGCGATCGCGGTCGGCGCTTCAGCCGCGGCATTGTGGATTGCCTTTCGTTTACGCCAGAACACCCCGTATGTGCGCCTCGTTCGTGGCGGCGCCGCGGTGATCATGGGCATCGCGATTGTCGGCATGCACTACACAGGGATGGCGGCAGCGCAATTTGCCGATGGCAGCTATTGCGGCGCGGCAGTCGACGGTTTCAGTGGCAAGGGCCTGGACAATCTGGTGCTGGTCACCACTCTGGCGGTGTTGAGCATCGCGCTGCTGACGTCGATCCTCGATGCACGCCTGGAAGCACGCACCGCCGAGTTGGCCAACTCCCTGACCCTGGCCAACCGTGAACTTACCCAACTGGCGTTACACGATCCCCTGACGGGGTTGCCGAACCGTGTGTTGCTGGCCGACCGCATCGATCAAGCCATGCATGTGGTGCAGGAGCAGGGCGGTTGTTTCGCGTTGATGTTCATTGATCTTGATGGTTTCAAACCGGTCAACGATGCTTTTGGTCACCATATAGGCGACCAGTTGCTGCGTGAAGTCGGCGTACGTTTGCGCGAGGACCTGCGCAGCCAGGACACGCTGGCGCGGATTGGCGGTGACGAGTTCGTGTTGCTGGTGCAACTCGCCGAGCCTGATGATGCCTTGCGCCTGGCGGCGCGTCAGGTGGGTTTGATCGGGCGGGCGTTCCGGGTGGCTGAACACGACTTGCAGATCTCTGCCAGCGTTGGCATTGCCGTATACCCTGGCAACGGACAGACTCCGCAAGAGCTGCTGATGAACGCCGACGCGGCGATGTATCACGCCAAGGGTGCCGGCAAGAACGGCTACAGCTTCTTCGATGCCTCGATGAATACCAACGCCCGCAAGCAACTGCAAATACTCCAGGATTTGCGTAATGCGGTCGAGCACCAGCAATTCAGCCTGCACTACCAACCCAAGTTTGACGCCAGCAATGGTCTGCCAGTCGGTGCCGAAGCCTTGCTGCGTTGGGAGCACCCGACCCAGGGCACGCTGCTGCCGGACAAGTTCATCGAACTGGCGGAGAAAACCGGGTTGATCATCCCCATCGGCGACTGGGTGCTCAACGAAGCCTGCCGGCAAATGAGCCTCTGGCACAGCCAGGGGTATACCCAGTGGCGTATTGCGGTGAATCTCTCGGCGTTGCAGTTCTGTCATGCCGGGCTGGTTCAGAGCGTCGCCAAAGCCCTGGCCACTCACCGTTTGCCCGCTAACAGCCTGACCCTGGAAATTACCGAAACCACCGCCATGAGTGATGCCGACGCGAGCATGACGGTGCTCCAGCAACTGTCGGAAATGGGTGTCGACCTGTCGATTGATGACTTCGGTACCGGTTACTCGAGCTTGATGTACCTCAAGCGCCTGCCGGCCAATGAGCTGAAGATCGACCGTGGTTTTGTCCGTGACCTTGAGCGCGACAGCGATGACGCGGCGATCGTCTCGGCCATCGTCGCCCTTGGGCAGGCGCTGGGTTTGCGCATCGTCGCCGAAGGCGTGGAAACCGATGTGCAACAGGACTTCCTGACTCAGCTAGGCTGTGATTCCTTGCAGGGCTACCTGCTCGGTCACCCGTTACCGGCCGACAGGTTCATGGTCGATATCCACCGGGCCGAGCAATTGGTGACGGGTTGAACGCAGCAGGCGACCCGTAGCAGCTGCCGAGCCTGCGAGGCTGCGTTCGGCTGCGAAGCAGTCGTAAACCCGGAGTGCAGGATTTTCCTGGAGCACCGTGGTGACTGACTTTACGACTGCTGCGCAGCCGAACGCAGCCTCGCAGGCTCGGCAGCTGCTACAGGTTGAGCGCAGGCCCAGGGGATTGAGGCCATGCAAAACCCGGCGTTGGCGGTTATTCTTGCGGCGCAAGGTTTCGGGTTTGAATGGGGGAATCAGCATGGACAAAGTCATCGTTATCACCGGCGCCAGTCGCGGTATCGGCGCTGCTACAGCGCTCCTGGCGGCTGAGCAGGGCTATCGAATCTGCATCAACTACCAGGCCGACGAGCTGGCCGCGCAACAGGTCCTCGAGCAAGTCCGTGCGCTCGGCGCCCAGGCGATTGCAGTGCGCGCTGATGTCAGCATCGAAGATGAAGTGATCAGCCTGTTCCACCGCGTCGACACCGAACTGGGCCGTGTCACTGCGCTGGTGAACAACGCCGGCACCGTCGGGCAAAAGTCGCGGGTCGATGAAATGTCCGAATTCCGCATTCTGAAAACCCTGAAAACCAACGTTCTGGCACCAATTCTCTGTGCCAAGCATGCACTGCTGCGCATGTCACCCAAACATGGCGGGCAGGGCGGCAGCATCGTCAACGTCTCCTCGGTCGCCTCACGCCTCGGCTCGCCGGGCGAATATGTCGACTACGCAGCTTCCAAGGGGGCGCTGGATACGTTCACCATCGGCCTGTCCAAGGAAGTCGCCGGCGAAGGCATCCGCGTCAACGCCGTGCGTCCCGGCTACATCTACACCGACTTCCATGCCCTGAGCGGCGATCCGGATCGGGTCAGCAAGCTTGAATCGGGCATTCCCATGGCCCGCGGAGGCCGCCCGGATGAAGTGGCCGAGGCGATTATCTGGTTGCTGTCGGACAAGGCTTCTTATGCGACCGGGACGTTTATTGACCTGGGTGGCGGGCGCTAAAACGGTAGATAGATCCGCAGGCAACTGAAATTGACCGCATGTTATTTGGCAGGGTTCTTATTGATGACTCGAAGTACAGCCGGTGGCGAGCGAGTCAATATGTTATCGCTATTGCTGCCAAAATAACTGATGCGTATTTCTCCGCCGGGTTCGGTGAGGTTCAAGATGGCTCGCACAATCACGTGCGACTCATTCTGCACTCCGAACTCCTCTTCGTAGAGTAGGCGGCCGCTTTTTGCAAAGCTTGTCCAGCGGGCATGAAGTATTCTTTCGGGTTGATAAAATACAACGGGCAACCCTGGCTCGGGAATCTTGGATGGGTCAATCTCCTCACCGATAATAGACGGTGTGAGAGGCTGACGCAGAGGCGTCAGTTCGGGAACTATGGCAAAGGTGGTGATGGCCGAGTTTTTTTCAGGTTCTGAAGTAGACGAAACTCGATATTCAACAGTGCAATGTGTAATGTTTTCTTCTGTGATGTTTTCTCTAATCAAACTCTTCGGCAGGACGATGTCAATTGCTGTGCTTGTGTCATGCACTACGAATGTGTCGGTGTGTTCTGTGTTTCCTTTGAAAAATAATGTGACAAGGTCGCCTTTTGCAATGCCTGCGTCAGTTTGTATTCGCACGATTGCACCGGATTCGGGTACAGCGTTCGTATAAAGAATAGTTGCTTTGTCGGCATCTACCACGACCGCCTTCGGTAGCACATTTGTTCCTGGGAAGTAGCGACTTGATAGGTCTTTAGTATTAGTCATAAAGCTTCCGCCAGTGGATTGCCAAGTGGGTAGTCAGGTTTATAAATACGCGAAAAGTGATGCGCTGATAGAGTAAGTGCCCTGAAGAGAATCCTGTCTACTGTCAGAAATAACAGGTGGGCTGTATTTTTTTTGACCGTTGGGCAGGTATCTGGCGATGTTGAACGGTATGACGTTAGGGAGGGGGCGCCAACCGAGAACCTGACAGTCTCGGTGGCAACACAGCGTTCAGAACGACCGCACAATCCGCCCCAACGTTTCCATGGCCTTCTCGGCATCCTCGGTCCACGGGCTGCCGTAGTTCAAGCGAATACAATTTCTGAACCGCTGGGTCGGTGAAAAGATCGGTCCCGGCGCAATGCTGATGCCTTGGGCCAATGCCATCTGGAACAACTTCAACGAATCCATCTGCGATGGCAATTCCAGCCACAGGAAGTAGCCGCCGGCCGGCTGGCTGACGCGGGTCTGGGCCGGGAAGTAGCGGGCGATGGCCGCAAGCATGGCGCTTTGCTGTTCTTCGAGGGCGTAGCGCAGTTTGCGCAGGTGGCGGTCGTAGCCGCCGTGTTGCAGGTAATCGGCGATTGCCGCCTGGGCCGGCATCGAGGCGCAGAGCGAGGTCATCAGCTTCAGGCGTTCGATTTTCTGCGCGTAGCGCCCGGCGGCAACCCAACCGATGCGGTAACCGGGCGCGAGGCTTTTGGCGAACGAGCCGCAATGCATCACCAGCCCTTCGGTGTCGAAGGCTTTGGCCGGTTTCGGCGCTTGCTGGCCGTAATAAAGCTCGGCGTAGACATCGTCCTCGATCAGCGGCACTTGATGGCTGCGCAACAACTCGACCAGTTCCTGTTTCTTGGCCTCGGGCATGGTTGCGCCCATGGGGTTCTGGAAACTGGTCATGCACCAGCAGGCTTTGATCGGGTGGCGTTCGAGGGTTTGCGCCAACACGCCGAGGTCGATCCCGTCGCGCGGGTGCACAGGGATTTCCACCGCTTTGAGTTTGAGTCGCTCAAGCACCTGAAGGCTGGCGTAGAACGCCGGGGCTTCGATGGCCACCAGGTCGCCGGGTTCGGTCACGGCTTGCAGGCACAGGTTCAGCGCTTCCAGTGCGCCGTTGGTGATCAGCAGTTCTTCCATGGGCAGCATCAGGCCGCCGACCATGTAGCGCAGGGCGATTTGCCGACGCAATTGCGGATTGCCCGGCGACATGTCGGTGACCACCATGCGGGGGTCCATTTCCCTGGCGGCACTGGCCAGCGAGCGTGACAGGCGTTGCAGTGGAAACAGCGTCGGGCTCGGGAAGGCCGAGCCGAAGGGCACGGTGTTCGGGTCCTTGATTGAATCGAGGACCGAGAACACCAGCTCACTGACGTCGACTTCGGTGGATTCATTGACCTGGCTGCTGATCACCGGTTCCGAGAACGGGCTTGGCGCGTGGGCGTTGACGAAGTAGCCGGAGCGCGGTCGGGCGCGGATCAGCCCGCGACGCTCCAGCAGGTAATAAGCCTGGAACACCGTGGACGGGCTGACCCCGTAAGTCTGGCTGGCGTAACGCACCGAAGGTACACGCTGGCCGGGGCCGAGCACCCCGGAACGGATCAGTTCAGCAATATCGTCAGCGAATTTTTCGTAGCGTTTCATCGAAAGCCCGATTGATGTCATTCAGAAAAATCCAGGTGGCTTCTTCGCGAGCAGGCTCGCTCCCACAGGTAGCGCGTAGTTCTTGTGGGAGCGAGCCTGCTCGCGAATGGCAGCACCGCAGTGTAAGGGATCAACGGTTCATCGGCGCAACAAACCGGCTCTTGGCCACGCTGTTGATCTGTGGCTCATCGCTGTCAGTGATCTTGAAGCTGATCGTCTGCGAGCTGCTGCTGGGCTTGTCGGTGGTCATGGCCACTGAAACAGGCACATCGACAATTTCTCCCGGCGCCAGGCTCAACTCGGTCTTGCCCTGCAACTGGAAGCCGTCGCCGTCCACCAGGGACAAGCGATAGTCCTGTCGCTGCTGGGTTTTATTGATGACTTTGAGGCTGTAGATGTTTTCAATCTGGCCCTGGCTGTTTTCGCGAAACAGGCCACGGTCCTTGCTGACGTCCAGCGATACCATCGATCTTTCCATCAGCGCCAGCGTCAGTGCACCAATCATTACCACCAGCACTGCGGTGTAGCCGATCAACCGAGGCCTGAGCAGGTGCGTCTTGCCACCTTGCAACTGATGCTCGGAGGTGTAGCTGATCAGGCCACGGGCATAACCCATTTTGTCCATGATCGAATCGCAGGCATCGATACACGCCGCGCAGCCAATGCACTCCATCTGCAAGCCGTCGCGAATGTCGATGCCGGTCGGGCAGACCTGCACGCACAGGTGACAGTCGATGCAATCGCCCAGACCCACGTCGGCAGGCTTCACCTCGCGTTTGCGCGGGCCACGGCTTTCGCCACGGGCAGCGTCGTAGGAAATGGTCAGGGTGTCTTTGTCGAACATCACGCTCTGGAACCGTGCATACGGACACATGTGCATGCACACCGCTTCACGCAGCCAACCGGCGTTGATGTAGGTCGCGCCGGTGAAGAACAGCACCCAGAACAGACTGACGCCACCCATTTTCAGGGTCAGCAGCTCGTTGGCCAGCGGACGGATCGGCGTGAAGTAGCCGACAAACGTCAGCCCCGTCAGCACACTGATGGCCAGCCACATCGTGTGTTTGGCCGAACGACGCAGCAGTTTGTTCGGGCCCCAGGGGGCGGCTTGCAGCTTGATCCGCTGATTGCGCTCACCCTCGGTGACTTTTTCGCACCACATGAACAGCCAGGTGAAGGAACTCTGGGGGCAGGTATAGCCACACCACACTCGTCCGGCGAACACGGTGATCGCGAACAGGCCGAAGGCGCAGATGATCAGCAGCGCCGAGAGCAGGATGAAATCCTGCGGCCAGAAGGTCGCGCCGAAGATGTGGAATTTGCTTTCCGACAAGTCCCAGAGCACCGCCTGCCGGCCGCCCCAGTTCAGCCACACCGTGCCGAAAAACGCCAGGAACAGAAACCCCGCACCGCTCAGGCGCAAGGTGCGGAATAAGCCGGTGAAGCTGCGGGTGTGAATCTGGTTGTCGCTGGATTTGGCCTTCATCTTTGGACGCGAAGGCTCGAAGGTCTCTACTAATCGGACGGGGATTCTATCGCTCATGGTCTTTCGCTCATCAGCCTCCATCAGGCAGATGAACTATGACCACCGAACTGTTTGCATAACAGACTCAGGTATTGGATTAAAAAGCGGATCAGATGAGTCCTTGATCCGCTCCTGCGACAACTTGATGCACCCCGGCAGGCGCGGCGACAGCGCCTGTCACAGGCGTTTGCGGCGGTCTCTGATCTGCGTCAGTCAAATCACCGAATCACTGCTGGTGACCATCAGGTGCCGGCGACCATCGGTGGCACCTGCTACGGTTAATGCGTCGGCTTCTGCTTCGGTGATGTAGAAGCGCTGGCCATCGAGGTCCACCGCCGACATGGCTTTGTCCGCGTCGGTGATGATGGTGACATCGCCAGCAAGGCGAATCTCTTCGCCGTTCCCGGTAATGAAGAAGCAGACCTGGTTTTCGATTCGCATGGTCATGGGGGTCACCCTTTTCTGCGGGATCTAAAGGTTAGGGCACAGGTCTTGCTCATCGTTCTGTGTAACCGATTAGTGGTCATGGAGCGTGGCTAAAGTGAAAGGATCTGAACTTTTAGCAAGGCCCGGCGCTCGGAACCTAAGTAGCGTCATGCAAGCAGCACACGATCAAGCACAGGAGCGTCCACGGGGCGTAAGGGGCCAGGCTCGATGACGACTGAAAAACCGACGGAGCTGCAGTACAACCCGCAACTGCCACTGTCGCAGGCTTTGCTGCTGCCGCGGATTATTATCGAAAACACCATGCCGGTGATCGATGGCGGCCAGTTCGCGGCCAAGGCTATCGAACGGCAGGCCGTGACGGTGACCAGTAAAGTTTTTGCTGACGGTCACGACGTGCTTGCGGTGCGCGTGCGTTGGCGTACCGAGGCCGACTCGACCTGGCAGAGTGAAGTCATGACCGATCTGGGCAATAACACCTGGAAAGGTCAGTTCAGCGTCGCAACGCCGGGAAGGTATCGGTTCTGCATCGAAGCCTGGATCGACCAGTTCGCCAGCTTCTGTCATGAACTGGAGAAAAAGCATGTCGCGGGTGTGCCGGTCAGCCTGGAGCTGCAAGAAGGGCGCATCCAGGTGCTGCAGGCGGCGGAGCGCAGTGACGGTCAGTTGAGCAAGAAGCTTACGGCGCTGCACCATGAGCTGGCCGGGCTGCTTGAAACCGAGCAAGTCGCGCTGTTTTTGCACCCGCGCAGTGCCGGGTTGATGGCCGAGGCCGATCTGCGTCCCTACCTCAGCCTGAGTCCGGAGTACCCACTGGACGTCGAGCGCGAATGTGCGCAGTTCGCCAGTTGGTATGAGTTGTTTCCCCGCTCGATCACCGAGGATCCGGATCGCCACGGTACGTTCAACGATGTGCATTCACGTCTGGCGATGATTCAGGACATGGGCTTTGACGTGCTGTACTTCCCGCCGATCCACCCGATTGGTCGCAGCTATCGCAAAGGTCCCAACAACGCCCTGACTGCCGGCCCTGATGACCACGGCAGCCCGTACGCCATCGGCGGTATCGAGGGGGGGCATGAGGCGATTCACCCGCAGTTGGGCAGTCGCGAGGACTTCCGTCGTCTGGTCAAGGCCGCCGCCGCACACGGGCTGGAGATCGCGCTGGATTTCGCGATTCAATGCTCCCAGGACCATCCGTGGCTGAAACAGCATCCGGGCTGGTTCAACTGGCGGCCGGACGGCACCATCAAATACGCCGAAAACCCGCCGAAGAAATACCAGGACATCGTCAACGTCGACTTCTACGCCAGCGAGGCGATTCCCAGCCTGTGGCTGGAACTGCGGGACATCGTGGTCGGCTGGGTCGAGGAGGGCGTGAAAATCTTCCGGGTCGACAATCCACACACCAAACCCTTGCCGTTCTGGCAGTGGCTGATCGGTGACGTACGGGCGTTGTATCCCGAGGTGATCTTCCTGGCCGAGGCCTTTACCACCCCGGCGATGATGGCGCGCCTGGGCAAGGTCGGTTACTCCCAGAGCTACACCTACTTCACCTGGCGTAACACCAAGCATGAATTGGTGACGTACCTCACCGAGCTGAACCAGTCGCCCTGGCGCGAGTGCTTTCGGCCAAACTTTTTCGTCAATACGCCCGACATCAATCCAGGCTTTCTCCATGAGTCGGGCCGCGCCGGCTTTCTGATCCGGGCTGCGCTGGCGACCATGGGCTCGGGCCTGTGGGGCATGTATTCGGGGTTTGAACTGTGCGAGTCGGCGCCAGTGCCGGGCAAGGAGGAATACCTCGACTCCGAGAAGTATGAAATCCGTGTCCGGGACTTCACTGCGCCGGGCAACATCATCGCCGAGATCGCCCAGCTCAACCGTATTCGCCGGCAAAACCCGGCCTTGCACAGCCATTTGGGCCTGCAGGTCTACAACGTGTGGAACGACAACATTCTGTACTTCGGTAAACGCACGGCCGATGGCAGCAATTTTATTCTGGTGGCGGTCAGCCTCGACCCGTTCAACGCCCAGGAGGCGCACTTCGAATTGCCACTGTGGGAGATGGGCTTGCCCGACGACGCGGTGACCCAGGGTGAAGACCTGATGAACGGCCACCGCTGGGACTGGCACGGCAAGACCCAATGGATGCGCATCGAGCCGTGGAACCAGCCGTTCGGGATTTGGCGGATAACGGCTTAGCCGCCCCCACGAATCATGTGGGAGCGAGCTTGCTCGCGATAGCGCCCGCTCAGTCAGCATTGATGGTGGGTGTCATGCCGTCATCGCGAGCAGGCTCGCTCCCACAGGTTCTCACTGTACTCAGGAGTTTCCAATGGCGAAGAAACCCAGGTCAGCCACCTTCAGCAATGACCCGCTCTGGTACAAGGATGCGGTGATTTATCAGGTTCACGTAAAGTCTTATTTCGACTCCAACAACGATGGAATCGGCGACTTTCCCGGTTTGATCGCCAAACTGGATTACATCGCCGATCTGGGCGTCAACACCATTTGGTTGCTGCCGTTTTACCCCTCTCCACGTCGCGACGATGGCTACGACATTGCCGAATACCGTGGCGTACACCGCGACTACGGAACGCTCACCGACGCCAAGCGCTTTATAGCCGAGGCTCACAATCGAGGCTTGCGGGTGATCACCGAGTTGGTCATCAACCACACCTCCGATCAACATCCCTGGTTTCAACGGGCGCGCAAGGCCAAGCCAGGTTCAAAGGCGCGGGACTTTTATGTCTGGTCCGATGACGATCAAAAGTACGACGGCACGCGGGTCATTTTTCTCGACACCGAGAAGTCCAACTGGACCTGGGACCCGGTGGCCGGCCAGTACTTCTGGCACCGCTTCTATTCCCATCAACCGGACCTGAACTTCGATAACCCGCAGGTCATGAAAGCCGTGCTCTCGGTGATGCGCTATTGGCTGGACCTGGGCATCGACGGCCTGCGCCTGGATGCGATTCCCTACCTGATCGAGCGTGACGGCACCAACAACGAGAACCTGCCCGAAACCCATGCGGTGCTCAAGCGGATTCGCGCCGAGATCGACGCCCATTACCCGGATCGCATGCTGCTGGCCGAAGCCAACCAGTGGCCGGAAGACACCCAACTGTATTTCGGAGACACCAAGGGCGATAACGGCGACGAATGCCACATGGCCTTTCACTTCCCACTGATGCCGCGCATGTACATGGCGCTGGCCCAGGAAGACCGTTTTCCGATCACCGATATCCTGCGCCAGACGCCGGAGATTCCGGCCAACTGCCAATGGGCGATTTTCCTGCGCAACCATGATGAGCTGACCCTGGAGATGGTCACCGACAAGGAGCGCGATTACCTGTGGAACTACTACGCGGCTGACCGCCGCGCGCGGATCAACCTCGGCATTCGTCGACGCCTGGCACCGCTGATGGAGCGTGACCGGCGCCGCGTCGAGCTGCTCAACAGCCTGCTGCTGTCGATGCCCGGGACGCCGACGCTGTACTACGGCGACGAAATCGGCATGGGCGACAATATCTATCTCGGCGACCGCGATGGCGTGCGCACGCCGATGCAGTGGTCGATCGACCGTAATGGCGGGTTTTCCCGCGCCGACCCGGCGAGCCTGGTGCTGCCGCCGATCATGGACCCGCTCTACGGTTACCTGTCGGTGAACGTCGAAACCCAGGCTGGCGACCCGCATTCATTGCTGAACTGGACCCGGCGCATGTTGGCGATCCGCAAGCAGTCCAAGGCCTTCGGTCGGGGCAGCTTGAAAATGCTCTCGCCGAGCAACCGGCGGATTCTGGCGTATACCCGTGAATACACCGGTGATGACGGTAAACACGAGATCATCCTTTGCGTGGCAAACGTTTCGCGCAGTGCCCAGGCGGCCGAGCTGGACCTTTCGGCTTTCGCTGGCATGGTTCCTGTGGAAATGCTCGGCGGCAACGCGTTCCCGCCGATTGGCCAGCTCAACTTTCTGCTGACCCTGGCGCCGTACGGCTTTTACTGGTTTGTGCTGGCGGCGGAAAACCAGATGCCGAGCTGGCATGTCGAGCCTGCGCAAAGCTTGCCGGACTTCACCACCCTGGTCCTGAAAAAGCGCATGGAAGAGCTGCTCGAAGCACCGTCGCGCACCATTCTGGAGCAAAGCGCTTTGCCGAGCTGGTTGCACAATCGACGTTGGTTCGCCGGCAAGGACTCCCGTATCGAAACGGTGCACATCGCTTACGGTGTGCGTTTTGGTGATCCGCTGCATCCGGTGCTGTTCAGCGAAATCGAGGTGGTCAGCGACGGTCAGGCCAGCCGTTATCAACTGCCGTTCGGGTTTCTCGCCGAAGACCAGGTGGGCGCCGCATTGCCGCAGCAACTGGCGTTGGCGCGAGTTCGGCGCGGGCGGCAAGTGGGCTTGGTGACGGACGCGTTCAGCCTCGACAGTTTCATTCGTGCGGTGATCCAGGCGATGCAGGCGCACACGGTGCTGGACGCCAGTGACGGCGAGATTCGTTTCGAACCGACTGTCGGGCTGGCGGACCTCAAGCTGGAGGCGGACTGCGACGTGCGCTATTTGTCGGCCGAGCAATCCAACAGCTCCGCGGTGATTGGCGGCAGCGTGGTGCTCAAGCTGATCCGCAAAGTCGCCAGCGGCGTACACCCGGAACTGGAGATGAGCGCTTACCTGACCGCCGCCGGGTTCAAGCATATTTCACCGTTGCTCGGCTCGGTGATTCGCCGTGATCGGCAAGGTGAAGACACGCTGTTGATGATCGCCCAAGGGTATCTGAGCAATCAGGGCGATGCCTGGGAATGGACCCAGAACAACCTTGAGCGGGCCATTCGCGATGAGTTGGCCGAGGCCATGTCCGAGCAGGAACAGCACTACAACGCGCTCGGTGAATTGAAAGATTTCGCTGGCATGCTCGGACAGCGACTCGGGGAAATGCACCAGCTACTGGCCGCGCCGGGTGACAATCCGGCGTTTGGTTCGCGGGTCAGTACGCACAAGGATCAGCAGGCATTGGCCAAAGCCATTGCTGCACAGCTGGAGCACGCCTTGCAGTTGCTCAAACAGCATCAGGCCCGGCTGAGCCCGGAGGACCAGGTGTTGGTGGTGCGTTTGCAGGAGCAGAAGAGAGCCATCCTCAGGCACATTCAGGAACTGGCGGCAAAAGCGGTGGGCGGTTTGCAGATGCGTGTCCACGGTGATCTGCACCTGGGCCAGGTGCTGGTGATCAAGGGTGATGCCTACCTGATCGATTTCGAGGGGGAACCGGCGCGGCCATTGCATGAGCGAAGGGGCAAACACAGTCCATACAAGGATGTCAGCGGCGTGCTGCGTTCGTTCGATTACGCGGCGGCGATGGCCCTGGACGGGCAAGGGGTTGAAGTCACCGCGCAGACACTGGCGGCACGTCAGCGGGTGACGGAACGTTATTTGCGTGAGGCCACGGCAGCGTTTGTTCAGGCGTATCGGCAGGCAACGGCTAGTCTTGCTCATGCCTGGCAGGATCCTGCAGCCGAAGACGCCGCACTGGCGTTGTTCTGCCTGGAGAAGGCGGCCTATGAAGTGGGGTATGAAGCCGAAAATCGTCCCACCTGGTTGCCCGTGCCATTGCACGGTTTATACGGGTTGTTGAGTGGGCTCAAACCCTTTTCCTATGTGAGTGGAGAGCAGTCATGACGGAGCCATCATTGAGGGAGCAGGGACGGGTGAAAGAAGCGCTGCTGCCGGCGGCGCGAGACATTGAGGCGCTGGTGCGCGCCGAGCATCAGGATCCGTTCGCGATACTCGGGCCCCATGCAGATGGGGCCGGCGGTCAGTTCATTCGTGCCTACCTGCCGGACGCCTTGAGCGTGCAGGTGATTGCCCGTGACTCCGGCGAAGAGCTCGGCAGCTTGAACCCGACCGAAGTGCCGGGGTTGTTCGTCGGGCATTTTGACCAGTCCCGGGCTTACCTGTTGCGCACCCGATGGGCGGGTGGCGAGCAAACCGCAGAGGACCCTTACAGCTTCGGTCCGTTGTTGGGCGAGATGGATTTGTATCTGTTCGCCGAGGGCAATCACCGGGATCTCAGTGCGTGTCTGGGCGCGCAGTTGAAAAATGTCGAGGGTGTCGACGGCGTGCGTTTTGCCGTGTGGGCGCCGAATGCCCGGCGGGTCTCGGTGGTCGGTGATTTCAACGTCTGGGATGGTCGTCGTCACCCGATGCGGCTGCGCCATCCGTCCGGCGTGTGGGAGCTGTTTGTTCCGCGCTTGCAGGCGGGGGAGGCGTACAAGTACGAAATTCTCGGCGCCCACGGGATTCTGCCGCTCAAGGCTGACCCCATGGCCCTGGCGACACAGCTACCGCCGGACACCGCCTCGAAAGTCGCCTCACCGTTGCGTATCGATTGGCAGGATCAGGACTGGATGCAGACACGCGGCGAGCGCCACCGGCCGAGCGCACCGCTGTCGATCTATGAGCTGCATGCCGGTTCCTGGCAGTGCGAAGTGGATGACGTCGGTGAAGTGGCGCGCCAATACCATTGGGGCGAGTTGGCCGAACATCTGATCCCTTACGTGCAGAAACTCGGTTTCACCCATATCGAACTGATGCCGATCATGGAGCACCCGTTCGGCGGCTCCTGGGGTTACCAGCCATTATCGCAATTCGCCCCGAGCGCCCGTTACGGCTCACCCAGCGACTTTGCCGCGTTCGTCAACGCCTGCCACCTGGCCGACATCGGGGTGATCCTCGATTGGGTGCCGGCGCATTTTCCCACCGATACCCATGGCCTGGCGCAGTTCGACGGCACCGCGCTTTACGAGTACGGCAACCCGCTGGAAGGTTTTCACCAGGACTGGGACACGCTGATTTACAACCTCGGACGCACCGAAGTGCATGGCTTCATGCTGGCGTCGGCATTGCACTGGCTCAAGCACTTTCATGTCGATGGGCTGCGGGTCGATGCAGTGGCCTCGATGCTGTATCGCGACTATTCACGCAAGGCCGGTGAGTGGGTACCCAATCGCCATGGCGGTCGGGAGAACCTCGAAGCCATCGATTTTGTCCGCCACCTCAACGATGTGATCGACCTCGAAGCGCCCGGTGCGCTGGTGATTGCCGAGGAGTCCACGGCCTGGCCGGGCGTCAGCCAGGGCACGCAGCATGGCGGGCTGGGGTTCGACTACAAATGGAACATGGGCTGGATGCACGATTCGCTGCATTACATTCAGCAGGACCCGGTCTACCGCGCCCATCATCACAACGAACTGAGCTTTGGCCTGGTTTACGCCTGGTCCGAGCGCTTCATCCTGCCGATTTCCCACGACGAAGTGGTCCACGGCAAACACTCGCTGATCGACAAGATGCCCGGCGATCGCTGGCAGAAGTTCGCCAACTTGCGTGCGTACCTGAGTTTCATGTGGGGGCACCCGGGTAAAAAACTGCTGTTCATGGGCTGTGAGTTCGGCCAGTGGCGCGAGTGGAATCACGATCAGCAGCTGGATTGGTACTTGCTGCAGTACCCGGAACACCGCGGCGTGCAACAACTGGTGACTGACCTCAACCAGCTGTATCGCACCGAACCGGCACTGCACGATCAGGACGATGTGCCGCAGGGTTTCCAATGGCTGATCGGCGATGACGCGATGAACAGCGTCTATGCCTGGCTGCGTTGGAGCAAGGAAGGGCGGCCGGTGCTGGTGGTGGCGAACTTCACGCCGGTGCCGCGTCCGGCGTATCGGATTGGTGTGCCCATTGGCGGGCACTGGAATGAAGTGTTCAACAGCGATGCGGGCATCTACGCCGGCTCCAACTATGGCAACGGCGGCGGTGTGATGACCGAAGAGGAGGGCAGCCACGGCCAACCCTTGTCGCTGGTGCTGAATCTGCCGCCGTTGGCGGTGTTGATGTTGCGGCCGGAGGGTTGATCCTAAATCGTTGATTGCGGGCAAGCCTGTTGTGGTCCAGTTTTTTTGGACCAATCTGTAGGAGCATGGCTTGCCCGCGATGGCGTCAGGGATACAACCTGTCTCTTTAGTTGCTCGGTATCCTACTGGGTACTTGGTTATGCGAGGCTCTTTGGGTTCGTCGAAAAAGTCTTGGGAAACAAGAAAGTGGCCCATTTCTTTGTCTTTGTGGATGAGAAGTGGTATTTGAAAACAATGGCGCTGGTTCGTTGTCAGATACTATGTGAGCGTGCAGTGGATTAGGCACTACATGTATGAAGTAATCAGCGTGATCATTATATTTGTCGTAGTTTATCTCGACCTTCGTAGCCTTCAATCCAAAGTCGTTCAGAATTCTTTGTGTGGATTTTCCATTTGGTGTTTCTTCCAAAAAAGTTCTGAGCATTTCCTCAGATCCACTTTCTAGTTTTTTTGTTTTCTTTAGTGTGGTTTTGTTTATAACAGTGTCTCTTTTTATGAGGGAGGGGAGGTGCCCAAAAAAACCTTCTTTTTTTGAGATAAGAGTGTATTGGTATCTAGCGATATCGTTTGCAAAAAAATCTGAGGTGTTTGGGTTTCGGAAATTAGACTTGAACGTCCACAGTTMTCGTTGGAACACATTCTGAAAATCATCGGTTCCATATGTCGACCTGATTCCATATTTTCTAACAGGCTCGTGCAGCATGTTGTTATCAATAAAGTCCAATCGTTTTCTCGATTCCTTTTGTAAGTCAAAGCGAGCCTGTAAATTTTCGTCAAAGTATGAATAGGTCGGTTCGCTGCTTTGAACCGATTCGTCGATGTGTGTTCTTTCACCTGCAGGAGTTCGACCGAGTCCATCAGAATCAAAAAAAACCATAGGATTATTGTTGACCATTTGGAATCTGTTCAGTCCGTCTATATCTCCAGCCGGATCCGGATTGATCCACCGTTGCAACCACGGTGCGTAATAGCGGAATCCATAGTAATAAAGCCCGGTCGCATCGCGCTCCTTGCCGGAATAGCGCACGGTTTTGTACTTGGCCTCGATTGCGGAACGACCTGCCCACCACGCGGTGCCACCGAACGGGTAATACCATTCCTGGCTGATCAGCCTGGCCTGATGGTCGAGTTCCAGCGTACTGGATTTCAGGTGATCACCCAGGCTGTAACGCACCTGATCCGGGGCAATGTCATCGGGTTGTCTGGCGACCCAATGCAGCACTTGCACACTGTTGCTCCCGGCGGCAGCGCTGACGACATGCAGGACTTCACCGGTGCCACTGTGGGTGCGGATTTCCACGCCGGGCAGATAACGCACCTCGCTGATC
>NZ_JBFTMM010000017.1:0-181220 GCF_056396945.1 Pseudomonas sp. 05N432
TGGAACCACCTGATCCCATCCCGAACTCAGCAGTGAAACGATGCATCGCCGATGGTAGTGTGGGGTTTCCCCATGTGAGAGTAGGTCATCGTCAAGATTAAATTCCGAAACCCCAATTGCGAAAGCAGTTGGGGTTTTGTTTTGCCTGCAAGAAAGTGCTCATCGGCTGCACCAATGTCCGACCGTCGTTTTGGCCGTCAAGGACAATCACTTGGGAAATTACCCCTAAAGTGGCCGCGCAGTTTTTGGTATGGTGCAGCTCGTTTTTTAATGGACTGATGTCACGCGCAGGGAATGGCGTTTAACCCGGTCAAAGAGTTGCTGCAGAAATGCCCGAACCGATCCCGATCAAGGACCACGAAAAAGAAACGCGCCTGGTCAACAAACGCCTATTGGCCTGCGCATTGTTCGTGGTTGCCATTACCTGCGCGCTGGTTGTGCGCATGTACGTCCTGCAAGTGGTCGAGTTTGACTATCACTCGACGATCTCTGAAAACAACCGGGTGCATGTCCTGCCCATAACCCCGACTCGCGGTCTGATCTATGACCGCAACGGCGTACTGCTGGCCGATAATCGGCCAAGCTACAACCTGATCATTACCCGCGAACGCGCGACCGATGTGAAAGGCGAGCTGGACTCGGTGGTTAGTCTGTTGCACTTGCCTGCTGAAGACCGCACGCTCTTTGACAAGGCGATGAAGCAGGCACGCCATCCCTTTGTTCCAGTCACCTTGTTTTACGAACTGACCGAAGAGCAGATTGCGACACTGGCGGTGAACGAGTTCCGCCTGCCAGGAATCGACGTTGAGCCGCAGTTCGTGCGCAACTACCCGCTGGGTGCGCATTTCGCCCACTCGATCGGATACGTCGGGCGTATCAACGAAAAAGAATCCAAGGCACTGGATACCGTCGAGTACCGCGGTACCCAGTCGATCGGCAAGACCGGCATCGAAAAATTCTACGAGTCCGAGCTGCATGGCCATGTCGGCTATGAAGAGGTCGAAACCAACGCCCAGGGCCGGGTACTGCGAGTGCTCAAGCACACTGATCCGATCCCCGGAAAAAACATCGTGCTCAGCCTCGATGTAAAGCTTCAGGAAGCGGCAGAAGACGCGCTGGGCGACCGCCGTGGTTCAGTGGTTGCTCTCGATCCGGCAACCGGTGAAGTGCTGGCAATGGTCAGCAAACCGAGTTTTGACCCGAATCTGTTTGTCACCGGCATCAGTTTCAAGGAGTACGCGGCGCTGCATGACTCCATTGACCGCCCACTGTTCAACCGGGTCTTGCGCGGGTTGTATGCGCCAGGCTCGACGATCAAGCCGGAAGTGGCGATTGCCGGGCTCGACACTGGCGTGGTCACGGCGTCCACCAGGGTCTTCGATCCGGGTTACTACCAACTGCCAGACTTCGACCATAAATACCGTAACTGGAATCACAGCGGCGACGGTTGGGTCGACATGGACGCAGCGATCATGCGTTCCAACGACACCTATTTTTACGACCTGGCGCACAAACTCGGCATCGATCGTCTGCACGATTACATGACGATGTTCGGCCTTGGCGAAAAAGTCTCGCTGGACATGTTCGAAGAGTCTCCCGGGCTAATGCCGTCCCAGGCATGGAAGCGCGCTACTCGCCGTCAGCCGTGGTTCCCCGGTGAAACGGTGATCCTCGGGATTGGTCAGGGTTATATGCAAGTGACACCGCTACAACTGGCTCAGGCGACTGCGCTGATCGCCAACAAAGGGGTGTGGAACCGACCGCGTTTGGCCAAGACGATCGACGGCGTAGCGCCGGTGGATGAGCATCCGATGCCGAACATCCTGCTGAAGAATCCGCACGACTGGGAGCAGGTCAACCACGGCATGCAGATGGTTATGCACGATCCGCGCGGTATCGCCCGTGCGGCGGCGGTGGGGGCGCAATATCGGATTGCAGGCAAGAGCGGCACCGCACAAGTGGTGGCAATCAAACAGGGCGAGCGTTACGACCGTTTGAAGACCCGCGAGCGTAACCGTGACAACGCCTTGTTCGTCGGTTTCGCCCCGGCCGAGCATCCGCAGATCGTGATCTCGGTGATGATCGAGAACGGCGAGGCCGGCGGTCGCGTTGCTGGCCCTGTAGTGCGGCAGATCATGGATGCGTGGCTGCTGGACAAGGACGGCCATCTGAAGCCGCAATACGCGAGCCCGAGCAAACCACCCAGCGATCCTCACGTTTGACGCGCTGAAAGCTACAGCACCTGCTCATGCCTGTTGAGCAGGTGCTGGAAGCTGTCCAGGAACACTGTTTCGGCCTGAGTCATTTTCTGCTCGCGATTCCAGAGCAACCGAATATCCAGATCCACCACACCCTCCTCAGGCGGCAAACGCCATAGCAACCCCTGCTCGACATCTCGCTGCACCAGGTGAACGGGTAAACAGCCGATCCCAAACCCTGCACAGATCAATCGGTGTATCTCTTCGAAGCTGGTCGATGATGCGACGATCTTGCCGGTAAAGCCTTGCTGGTCGCGAAACAGCGTCAGCGGTGAAAGATTGCCGCCCAACTGGTCACTGGTGAAGCTGACGAAGTGCTCGGTGGCGAGCTGTTCCAGCCTCAGATTTGTCTGCCCGAACAATCGGTGGCGTTGGCCGCAGAAGTACCCATAACGCTCGCGAAACAGCACCCGTTGCTCCAGCCGCGGCTGCGGTAGTCGGGATAAGCCGACGCCGACCGTCGCAGTCTTTTGCAGCAGGGCACTGATGATGTTCGAACTGCCCATCACCTCGACTTCCAGTTCGACATTCGGATGGCTCTCATGGAAGTCCGCCAGGAACTTATCGTAGTGCGCGGACTGGATACCGCTGATGGTCAGGATCCGCACCTTGCCGACCACGTCATCGTGAGGACTCTCGATCACCGGCCCCAGGCGCGAAATATCACCATAGACATCGGCCGCGATACGCAGCACTTCTTCACCGGTTTCGGTGAGGTCGAAACGCCGGCCGCTGCGGACAATCAGCACGCAGTCGAGTTGCTCTTCAAGACGCTTGAGCGCCTGGCTCACCGCCGATTGTGTGATGTGCAGGCGTGCAGCAGCGCGGCTCATGCTGCCTTCCTGGGCGATCACCAGATAGGTGCGCAACAGGTTCCAGTCGAGCCGGTCATTGAGAAAGCGGCGGCTGGATTGGGAGAGGGGGGAGGGCATAAGGAATCCTGCTATTAGTCAGGCTAATAGTTAGGTTAAGAATTTGAAAATTGACTAATCCTAGCCCGGCCGCGATAAAGCTCACAAGCACACCGTGCTGTTGATACCCGGCGTCTGCGCTTTGCCCGTTCAAGGGCAGCCCGCTCGCCATCACACACAAAAAGAGGTGATTTGGTGAATAAGCCCGAGCACATGAACACCATTGAATGGCAGGCCCGCTGCGAGTTGGCAGCCCTATATCGATTGGTCGCGCACTTTCGCATGACTGACCTGATCGACACCCACATCACATTACGGATCCCAGGGCCCGAGCATCACTTCCTGATCAATCGCTACGGGGTGATCTTTGATCGCATGCGCGCCTCGGATCTGGTGCGCATCGATCAGCAGGGCCGAATTGTCGATCCGGCGTACGCGGATCATCGAGTCAACACGGCGGGCTTCGTGATCCATTCTGCGATCCACATGGCCCGCCCCGATCTGAACTGCGTGATCCATACCCACACGGCGGCGGGCATGGCGGTGGCTGCACAGAAACGAGGCCTGCTACCGATCACTCAACACGCGCTGAAGTTCTACGGCAAGCTGGCTTATCACACCTATGAAGGTATCGCTTTGTCGCTGGATGAGCGCGAGCGGTTGATTGCCGATCTGGGACCGCACAAGGCGATGATCCTGCGCAATCACGGACTGTTGGTGGGCGGCGCCAGTGTGGCTCACTCGTTCCAGGAAATTTACTTTCTGGAGCGTGCCTGCCAGGCGCAGGTACAGGCGTTGGCGGGCGGGTGTGAGCTGAATTTTCCGTCGCCGGAGGTCTGTGTTCACACGGCTGAACAATTCGAACAGGACGATGCCGAAAACATCATCGAGCTGGCCTGGTCGGCGGCATTGACCCTGATCGAATCGCAGCGCGAGTCCTATTGCTCATGAACACCGGGTCAGGTGCTCTACGGCACTTGCCAGTCTCTTGACGTTAACGTAAAGATAGGCGCTGGCGCCGAATTCCCATGGCGCAGGTTTTGCGTGAGGGAAGGGCTGTCCGAGGTATCGGGCAAACTTCCCTTTACTGCCACCTGAACCGGGTAGATATTTCCCCATGGCATGCGTGCTTCGTCGCATGTCGGGAAGTGACCCGGCCAGAGACTGGGCGGACCGATCCGGAGCGCTTGATGACTCTTATAAAAACAATAACGCCACAACCGCAACATGAAGCCCGGCTGGCTCGGGAGAAACTTCACCTTGAAGGCGAAGTCCCGAACGGGGTGTTGCGCGCTGAAATCGATGCCTCATGGCGGCGCAGCTTAAGCCATGGCGTGCACTTCAATGGCAAGCATGAGCTGGCACTGGAATCGAGTGCGAGCCTCGAGGTGTTGCTGGCGAGCAATCGCTTGCTGATCGACGCCGCGATGCCGGCCATCGATTACCTGGCCGAGCGTCAGGGCAAGGAAGGGTTGATCATCCTCGCCAATTCCGAGGCGACCATTCTCGCGGTCGAAGGCCGCGCCGACCGCCTCAAGGGCAGTGGCCTGCAAGACATCACCCTGGGCGCCTGCTGGAGTGAAGCTGCACGCGGCACCAACGCCCTCGGCACTGCGCTGGTGGAAGCCCGACCGACGTTGATCGACTGTGGCGAACATTACCTCGATCGTCTCAGCGATTTCTCCTGCAGCTCGGTGCCGATTCACTGCCCTCAAGGCGACATCCTTGGTGTACTCGATCTGACCCGCGAAGGCCCGTTGGGCCGGGCGCATGACAGCACCGCGTTGTTGGCGATGGCGGTCAGTCAGATTGAAAGCCGGGTGTTCAACGCCAGCTTCCCCGAACAGATCGTGCTGGCCTTTCATAGCCGTCGACAGTACCTCGAATCGCCCTGGCAAGGGTTGTTGGCGGTGAGCCTCGGCGGGCAGATTCTGGCGGTCAGCGCCCAGGCCTGTCAGTTGCTCAATGCCGAGCGTTCAGCCTTGGTTGGTCACCGCTGCGAAGAGTTTCTCGGGGTCGATGGCCTGCAACTGCTGGCGCGTCTGCAGCAAGGCGGGATCGGCAGTCTGCAAACCGCCAAAGGCGAGTTTTTCTACAAAACCCTACGCGCGCCACAGCGCTCGATCAATGTCACCAGCACACCGCGCAGCGTCGCCAAAAATCCTAAACCTCAACCCGATCTCGAATCCCTGGCCGGCAGCAATGCGCGTTATGCGCGTGCGTTACGGATGGCCCGGCAAGGCCTGGCCAATGAGTTGCCGGTGTTGCTGCTGGGTGAAACCGGCACCGGCAAGGAAGTCATCGCCCGGGCATTGCACATGGCCGGCAGCCGTTGCGACAAACCCTTCGTCGCGGTCAATTGTGCGGCAATTCCCGAAGGCCTGATCGAGTCGGAACTGTTCGGCTACCGCGAAGGGGCGTTCACCGGCTCGCGGCGCGGTGGGATGATCGGCCGCTTGCAACAGGCCCATGGCGGCACGTTGTTCCTCGATGAAATCGGCGACATGCCGCTGGCACTGCAAGCACGCCTGTTGCGGGTGTTGCAGGATCGCAAGGTCGCACCGCTGGGTGCCGGTGAAGAGCAAGACATCGACGTCGCGCTGATCTGTGCGACTCACCGCGACCTCAAGCGTCTGGTCGAGGACAAACACTTTCGCGAAGACCTGTTCTACCGGGTCAATGGCATCAGTGTGATGCTGCCGGCGTTGCGTGAACGCGATGATTTCAGTGAGTTGGTGAACCGTCTGCTCGGCAAACTGGATGCCCCGACGGTCAAGCTCAAGGGCGACCTGAGCAACTTGCTTGCCGGATACCACTGGCCGGGCAACATCCGTCAGCTGGAGATGGTGCTGCGCACCGCGCTGGCGATGCGCGAACCCGGTGAAACCGTGCTGAGTCTGGAGCATTTGCCCGACAGCATGCTCGACGAGTTGAATGCCTGCGAGCGCTCAACCTGCGGCAGTATCCGCGAGAACGAACTGGAGCTGATCCGCCAGTCCCTCGACAATCATCACGGCAACGTTTCGGCAACGGCCGATGCGCTGGGCATCAGCCGCGCGACGCTGTATCGCAAGCTCAAACAGTTGCGCAACTGATGCGGCGCTTGATCGTCAGGCTGGTCGACAGTCACAACCCCCAGGCACTGGACGCCGCCTTACAGTGGCTGTACGGCTTCGTGCGCCCGCATCGGCTGGCGATTGCCGGGCTGCTCGGGTTGTCGGTGTGCGCCTCGTTGCTGGTGCTGGTGCAGCCCTGGCTGACCAAGTTGCTGATCGACGATGGACTGTTGGCGCACAACTTTTCCATGCTGGTGCTGATCGCGGGGTTGATGATCGTCGCCGGATTGCTTGGCACGGCGTTGTCGGGGATCAATCGCTACCTGCACACACGGTTGTCGGGGCGGATTCTGTTTGCCCTGCGCGACGACCTTTATCGGCATTTGCAGACGTTGTCGCCGGGCTTCTACGGACAACGGCGGATCGGCGACCTGATGTCGCGCCTCGACGGTGATGTGGCGGAGATCCAGCGCTTTGCTGTCGACTCGCTGTTCTCGGCGGTTTCCAGCGTTATCGGTCTGGTCTGCGCAGTGGCGATGTTGCTGACCCTGTCGTGGAAACTCTCGTTGCTGGCGTTGGTTTTGATCCCGCTGGATATGCTGTGGCTACGCTGGATGCGGCGCAAGGTCGAGCGTGATGTGCGGCAGTTGCGTGAGCGTTCGGCGGACATGTCCTCGTTCATGGTCGAAACCTTGCCAGTGATGAAATTCATCCAGTCCGCCGGACAGCAACAGCGCGAAGCACGACGCCTCGAAACATTGGGGCAGGGCTACATGAGCCAGTTGCTGCGCCTGCAAGTCACCGAATTTTTCACCCAGGCGGTGCCCGGCACACTGACTTCGTTGTCGCGGGCCTGTGCGTTTTTGATCGGTGGTTACTGGGTGGTCCAGGGCACGTGGCAGCTCGGTGCGTTGATCGCGTTTTCGACGTATCTGGGGATGGCGGTCGGGCCGGTGCAGAGCTTGCTCGGGTTGTACGTGGCGATTCAACGGATGACCGTCAGCCTCGGTCGAGTGATGGAGCTGCGCGGTGAACAACCGAGCGTCGTCACACCGGCCACGCCGCAGCCAATGCCGAGCTCTGGTGAGCTGTATTTTGAGGCGGTGCACTTCAACCATCCCGGGCGCCCGGCGACGTTACGCGGGATCGAAGCGCGGATTCCCTACGGTTTGAAAGTTGCCCTGAGCGGCGGCTCCGGGGTTGGCAAGTCGACGCTGATCGACCTGCTGCAGCGGCATCACGACCCGCAGTCCGGTCGGGTGCTGCTGGACGGGATCGACCTGCGCGAGCTGGCGCTGTTCGAGTTGCGTCGGCGGATCGCCGTGGTCAGCCAGGACATCGTACTGTTTCGCGGCAGCCTGGCGGATAACCTCGCCTATGCGGTGCCGGACGCCAGTCGTGAGGCAGTGGCCGAAGTGGCGCGGCTGGCGCAGCTCGACAGTCTGATCGCGTCCCTGCCCGAAGGCCTCGACAGTCCGTTGGGCGAGCGCGGTCAGCAGTTGTCCGGCGGGCAGAAACAGCGGATTGCCATCGCCCGTGCGCTGTTGCAGGATCCGCTGATTCTGGTGCTCGATGAAGCCACCTCGGCGGTCGATGAGGCCACTGAACGGGAAGTCATCGAGGCCATCGATCGACTGTTTGCCGGACGTACACGAATCCTGATCAGCCATCGCCCCTCAACCCTGGCCGATGCGGATCTGCGCTTTGAGTTGTTCGACGGCGTGCTAACGCAGGTTAAGGTGCTGCATGAAGCTTGAGCTAAGGATTGGCGTGGTCGACAGCGGACATTCCGTGGCACAACGCGGACAAGTGAGTGCCGGGCGACGGTTTTACCTGGTCGAAGACGGACTCGCCGATGATGAGCTGCGTGACGATCCGCTCGGCCACGGTAGCGCAGTCGTCGAGGCAATCAGCCGGCGTGCAGCCTCTGCACGGTTTTGCGTAGCGCAGGTGTTCGACCAGCGTGGCGTCACCAGCGCCTTGCAGATTGCCACGGCGATCGATTGGCTGGTGGCGCAGGATGTTCGAGTAATCAACCTCAGCCTGGGCTTGCGTCAAGACCGCAGCCTGCTGCGTGAAGCCTGTTCGGCAGCATTGGCCCGTGGTGTTTTGCTGTGTGCCTCGAGTCCGGCGCAAGGCGAGGGTGTGTACCCGGCGAGTTACCCGCAGGTGTTGCGGGTGACTGGCGATGCCCGTTGCGGCGAACACGAATGGTCGTGGCTCAACAGTCAGCAGGCCGACTTTGCCGCCTGTGTTCAGGGCATGTACCCAGGGCAATCCGGTGCCAGTCTCGGTTGCGCGGCGTTGACCGGGCATATCGCCAATTTTCTTGCCGGACACCTCGATGCGAGCAATGCGCAGGTCCTTGAATGGCTACGAGACAATGCCCGTTATCATGGCCCTGAGCAGCGAGTCTGGACATGAGCAGCATCCTGATTCTCGGCGCCGGGCCTGCGGGCGCGGCGGTGGCGTTGGGTCTGCGCCGGTTGGGTTATGCGGTGACGCTGGTCAGCGACTGGCGCCGATTTGCGGCGCTTGAAGGCGTTTCGCAACGGGTACTCGAAGCCCTGCGCGGTGCCGGCTTGAATCAGGCACTGGCGCAGGTGGCGTTGCCATCGCAGCGACAGGTGTCGTGGAACGGCCAGCAGCATGCGCAAAACATCGAGTTTCTGCTGGATCGGCCGAGCTTTGATCGCGGCCTGCGTGAGGATTTGCGCCTGGCCGGTGTCGCGTTGATCGAAGGCCGGGTGTTGGCGGTTCACTCCCAGGCGTCGGGTCATCGGGTTGAGGTCGAAGGTCATGCTGAGCTGAACAGCGAGTTTCTGGTAGAGGCCCGTGGTCGTCAGGCGCCAGCACTTGGCAAAGGACTGCGCGGACCGGAGACGGTCAGCCTGCTCAACCGTTGGCAGGGCGCACCAGGCAGCACCGCCAGCGCGGTGGAAAGCCTGCCGGACGGTTGGGCCTGGATGGCACGGCGGGCCGACGGTCAATGTTATTGGCAGTTGACCGTGGACGTGGCCAGCGCCGAATTGCCGGGCAAGGCGCAGTTGCTCGACTACTGTCGCCAGCGCCGCGAGGACTCGTCGTTGGCCATCGATTTTTTCGGATCGCAGCCTGAAACCGACCTGCAACTGCACGCCCGCAGCAGCACGGCGATTCTCAATCAGCAGGTGTGCGGCGATAACTGGATTCGGGTTGGCGATGCGGCCATGGCGGTCGATCCGCTGTCAGGCAACGGCATCTTTCAATCCCTGTCCTCAGCCTTGCAAGCACCGGTGGTGATCAACACCTTGCTGGCTAAACCTGAGCGGGCGGCCTTGGCCCAGCGCTTCCATCAACAACGGGTCGAGCAGCTGTTCTTGCGTTTTGCGCGCATTGGTCGGGACTTTTATGCCGATGAACTGCGCTGGCCGGAGCAACCGTTCTGGCGTGCGCGTCGACAGTGGCCGGACGCTACGCCTGCTCATGCACCCGCCGACTTTGCTTCGCTGAGCATTGAGCGGGCGCCGGTGCTGCGCGATGGGTTTGTCGACGAAGCCGAGGTGGTGATCACGGCGGATCAGCCGTTGGGGATCTGGCATGTGCAAGGGGTTGAGTTGGCGCCGTTGGTGCGACGGTTGCGAACCCAGCCGGCTGACCAGGCGCTGCAAGGTTTGACGGTGGAGCAGGGGCGGGTGGTGCGCGGGTGGTTGCTGGGGCAGGGATTTAAACCCTGAAATGTGTATTGACCGGTCTGGCCCCATCGCGAGCAGGCTCGCTCCCACAGGGATCGGGTGAACGCTGGAGATCCAATGTGGGAGCAGCCGGGCGGCGTTCCGTCTGCTCGCGATGGCGGTCTGGAGGGCCCGATGATTACAGCTTGATCAACACCGACTTCAACTCGGTGTAATGCTCGATCGCCGCATACCCCATCTCCCGACCCACACCAGACATCTTGTAGCCACCAAACGGCAATGCCGGGTCGAGGGCGCTGTGACAGTTGACCCACACCGAACCGGACTTGATCCGTGGAATCATCCGGTGCACGGCCGCCAGGTCGTTCGACCAGATACTCGCCCCCAGGCCATACGGACTGTCATTGGCCATGCGCAATGCATCGGCCTCGTCATCGAACGGAATCGCCACCAGCACCGGGCCAAAGATCTCTTCCTGAACCAGCGAATGCTTTTGATCGACGTCGACAATCACCGTCGGTTTGACGAAGAACCCGGGGCCGAATTGCTCACCGCCACAGGCAATGGTCGCGCCGCTTTCACGGCCCATTTCAATGTAGTTGTACACCCGCTCTTGCTGGCGCGCCGAGATCAGCGGGCCCATGTCAACGCTTGGGTCCAGGCCATTGCCGAGCTTCATCGCGTTGGCGATGCCGGCAATGTCGGCCACCACATTGTCGAAATGCTTGCGCTGCACATAGAGCCGCGAACCTGCGCAGCAGACCTGGCCCTGGTTGAAGAAGATCGCGCTGGCCGCCCCGGCAGCGGCACTGCCGAGGTCGGCATCGGCCATGACGATGGTCGGCGATTTTCCGCCCAGCTCCAGGGTGACCCGGGTCATGGAATCCATGGCGATCTTGCCGATCTGCTTGCCGACGGCGGTGGAGCCGGTGAAGGTCAGTTTGTCCACTAGCGGGTTGTGGGTCAGCGCCGAACCCGCGGTGATGCCGGTGCCGGTGACCACGTTGAATACTCCGCTCGGGTAGCCGGCTTCCAGCACCAGCTCGGCGAGTTTCAGTGCGGTCAGCGGCGTTTCATCCGCCGGTTTCAGCACCACGGTGCAACCGGTCGCCAGGGCCGGGCCGAGTTTCCAGCAGGCCAGCAGCAGCGGGAAATTCCAGGCGACGATGGCGCCGACCACTCCCACCGCTTCACGGCGGATAAAACTGTGGAACTGATCGTCGGGCATCAATGGCAGCGAGACTTCGACGCTGGAGCCTTCGATCTTGGTCGCCCAACCCGCCATATAGCGCAGGAAGTCGATGGACAACTGCACGTCCATGACCTGCGCCACCGCCGCGCTTTTGCCGTTGTTCAGACATTCCAGCTGCGCGAGCAGTTCAGCGTCGCGTTCCATCAGATCCGCGAGTTTCCACAACAGGTTTTGCCGCTCCCGAGGTCGGGTGCGGGTCCAGGCCGAATCATCGAACGCGTGACGCGCAGCAAGCACCGCGCGATCAACGTCGTCCGGCGTAGCCTTCGGGACAACGCACAGCACTTCGCCGGTTGCCGGGTTGTGCAAGGGCATGGTCTGGCCGTCGGCGGCCTCGACCCACTCGGCGCCGATCAGCATGCGCGGGGCGCGTTGGATGAACGCCGAAACGGCAGGAAGCAGATAAGGGAGTGGCATGGTAAGACCTCGTCTTGTTCGTGTGACGAGGCCTTTCGCAACGGTTGTGCCAGTTTGCCGGAGGGCTTTATTCAGCGGGGTTCAGGGCCAAAAGCCGCAGAGAGGAACACACCGTGCTGTTGCAAACTGAGACACGGATGAGACAGCTATAACCCTTGACGGCTCAACATGCGATCAATCACCGCCCACAGCTGCGGATCGTCAAAGTCCTCGATCACCAGATGCGCGCCGGCTGCCAGCAGCGTCTCGCGGCGTTGGCTGGTCACCAGGCCGACGGTGAAAATCCCGGCGCTCACTGCCGCTGTCAGGCCGGGGATCGAGTCTTCGAACGCCAGGGTCACTTCGGCGCTGGCCTGCAAACGTTCGAGGCCGGTGAGGTAGGGCAGGGGATCGGGTTTGGCGCGGGGCAGTTCCTCGGCGACCACGATATGTTCGAAACGCTCACGCAGGCCCAGCGCTCGCAGCATGTGATCGGCGTTGGCCCGTGGCGCGTTGGTCACCACGGCGATGCCGATGTCTTGAGCCTTGGCGAAATCCAGTAACCGCACCAGCCCGGCCATCGGCGTCAGTTGCGGCGACAGCTCACGGAAACGCACTTCCTTGCGTTCGGCAAACGCTTCGCGCTCGGCCACCGAGCGGTCCGGGAACAGGTAGCGACACATGTTGGCGTTGGCTTGACCGCTGACGTGGGCTTCGAACTCGGCTTTGCTGAAGACCCGGCCATCCTCCTCCAGCAACAACTGTTGCAGCGCCAGCAGATGGAGCGCATCGGTGTCGGTCAGGGTGCCGTCGAGGTCGAAGAGCAAAGCATTGAGCATGGCGCAGTTCCCGTAGCTGAAGCGGTTAAGCGGATAGCTGCCCATCGTATACGCAGGGCGTCATCTATGCTCGTCTCAGAGTGCAACAGTTGTCGCGATATTAGACGCCGCTGACCTTTCTCAGCGCTGATAAAAATCCATTATTTCTCGCCAATTACTTGATTTTAAAGACTATTAATAAGCTGGCACGCTCCGTGTATTGCTCCTTCGCAGACGTTTCTCCTGCCACCGTCAGCGACCGGCTCGCCGACGGCAGAGACCCTGAAAACGATCATTCAAAAAATAAGAAAGCACCGTGCGAGGTTCGACGTTGATGAAGAGAAAACTCCGATCAGGCATGAGCGCCAGTCTGCTGGCGCTTGCCGCGTGTGCCGCCCTGCATGCTCCGCAAAGCATGGCGGCGCGTGACGCCCAAAGCATTCTCAAGGAAACCTGTCAGGGCTGTCATACCCCTGAAGCCGGCAATGCCTTGAGCCGTATCAGCCACCAGCGCAAAACCCCCGAAGGCTGGCTGATGAGCATTGCGCGGATGCAGACCATGCACGGTTTGCAGATCAGTGATGAGGACCGTCGCACGCTGGTCAAATACCTCGCCGATACCCAGGGCCTGGCGCCGAGCGAAACCGATGGCGTGCGTTATGCGCTGGAGCGTCGGCTCAACACCGTCGAGCATTTCGATGACCAGACCAGTCAGATGTGCGGTCGCTGCCACTCCGGCGCGCGAATCGCCCTGCAACGACGACCGGCCCAGGAGTGGGAACGTCTGGTGAACTTCCACCTCGGCCAATGGCCGTCCCTGGAATACCAGGCGCTGGCCCGCGACCGTGACTGGTTCGACATTGCCCGTAAAGACATGGTGCCGCTGTTGGCCAAGCGCTATCCGCTGGACAATCCGGCCTGGAAAAGCTGGCAGAAAACCGCGCCGAAAGCCGACGCGCTGGTGGGCGACTGGAGTTTCAGCGGCCACTTGCCGGGCAAGGGTGAACTGGCCGGCGTGATGAGCGTCAGCGCCTCGGGCGCCGACCAGTTCAAGGTCACAGTCAAAGGCCAATACGCCGATGGCAGCCCGTTCAACGGCGACGGCAGTGCAATCCTCTACAGCGGGTATGAATGGCGCGGCAACGTAACCATCGACGGCGTGGTCATGCGTCAGGTGTTTGCCGCCAAGGGCACCGAGCTGCAAGGCCGGATGTTCGAAGCCGAGCACGATGAACGCGGCCTCGACTTTATCGCCGCCAAACAAGGCTCCAGCCGTTTGCTGGCGGTGCAGCCGGGTTACCTCAAGGCCGGCAGCGAAACCGAGGTGACCCTGATCGGCAGCGGTCTGCAAGGTACGCCGAACTTCGGCAGTGGTGTGCAAGTGGCGCAAGTGCTGGAGCAAAGTCCGGAGCGCATCAAGGTCAGGCTCAAAGCCGCCGCCGATGCCAAGCCAGGTGCGCGCGAGGTCACGATTGGCAACTTGAAAGGCGCGACGCTGGCGGTTTACAGCCAGATTGCCGAGGTCAAGGTGGTGCCGGAATTCTCGGTGGCGCGGATCGGTGAGGGCGGCGGTTCGACGCCGAAAGTCCAGGGCCGTTTTGACGCTGAAGCCTGGGGCAAAGGCGTTGATGGCAAGCCGTATCGCATCGGTGTGTTCCCGGCACAGTGGAAGGTCGAAGCCTTTGATGACCGCGCCAAGGAAGATCAGGACGTCAAGTTCGCCGGGACCATGCAGGCCGACAGCGGCGTGTTCACCCCGGGCGATGCGGGGCCGAACCCGGCGCGCAAGATGTCCACCAACAACGCCGGCAACCTCAAGGTGATAGCCGCCGTCGACGATGCAGGGAAATCCCTGACCGGCGAGGGCCACATGATCGTCACCGTACAACGCTGGAACAATCCACCCATTCCCTGATTTGAAAACGTGAACTGGCTGACGTAACGGTTTCAGACACTTTTCAGGAATGACCGCAGGCCTCGCCAAACGGGGTTTGCACAGGAGGTTGTAATGGGCGCCATTTTGAATCTGGTCGAGCGCAATCTGCATGAAGTGCACGTTGATGCCGACCGCATGCTGTTCCATATCCCCAGCAGTTCGCTGTTCGCCAGTGATGAACTGACCGGGACCATCATCGATACCTTGCGCGGTCCCGGCTGTTCCTCGGAGGACTTGATCGAGCGTTTGGCGGCACGCTTCAACGGTGAAGAAATCAGCGAAACCCTGCGCGAGTTGATCTCCCTGGAACTGGTCAGCGACGGCTCGCCGCTGACCCCGGACATCGGCACCAAACGGGTCGAACGCACGGCGATCAACACCGTGGTGCTCAACGTCAATACCGGCTGCAACCTGAGCTGCACCTATTGCTACAAGGAAGACCTCGACAAGCCGTCCGCCGGTAAAAAGATGGACGTCGACACCGCCGTCGCGTCAGTGGAAATGCTGCTGCGCGAATCCCCTGACGAAGAGCGTTTCACCGTGGTGTTCTTCGGTGGCGAGCCGTTGAGCAACCGCAAGCTGATCGAGTACATGGTCGATTATTGCGAGAAGCGTTTTCGCGAGGCCGGCAAGTTCGTCGAGTTCGTCATGACCACCAACGCCACGCTGCTCACCGAGGAAACGGTCGATTACCTGAATGCCCATCGCTTTGGTTTGTCGGTGAGCATCGATGGACCGAAAACCGTACACGACCGCAACCGCATCACCGTGGGCGGGCAGGGCACCTATGACGTGGTCCGGCGCAAGGCCGAGATGTTGCTGTCGCGCTATAACAGCCGCCCGGTCGGCGCGCGTGTGACCCTGACCACTGGCGTCACCGACGTCGAAACCATCTGGGATCACTTGTTCAACGAGCTGGGTTTTGCCGAAGTCGGTTTTGCCCCGGTGACCTCGGGTGACATCAGCAGCTTCAACCTGTCGAGCGACGAACTGATCGAGGTCTTCGCCAACATGAAAAAACTCGGCCGGCGTTATCTGCAAGCGGCGCTGGAGCATCGCAACATCGGTTTCTCCAACCTGCACCAGTTGATCACCGACATCCACGAGGGCCACAAGAAAGCCCTGCCGTGTGGCGCCGGGCTGAAGATGCTGGCGGTGGATCACAAGGGCGAACTCAACCTCTGCCACCGTTTCACCGGCTCGTCATTGCCGACCTTCGGCAACGTCCACAGCGGCGTGAAACAGGTTGAGTTGAACGATTTCCTGTCCCAGCGCCTGGACCGGACCAACACCGGCTGCGAAGACTGCCAGATCCGCAACCTGTGCTCCGGCGGCTGCTACCACGAGAGCTACGCCCGTTATGGCGACCCGACTCATCCGACCTATCACTACTGCGAACTGATGCGTGACTGGGTCGACTTCGGCATTGAGGTCTACACCCGGATCATGGCTCACAACCCTGCGTTTATCAGCAGTTACATCACTCCGCGCAAGGCTCACTGATATGAAACATCTCAAGGCAATCAATAACAAAGCGCAGAAGCTCGATCAGGCCGCGGCCGAAAACCGTATCGAAGAAGTGGTGGCCATGAGTTCCGTCGCCGGCTGCGCCTCGACCACCGATCCGGGTTGGGAAATCGACGCCTTTGGCGGTGTGTCGTCGCTGTGCCAGCCGATGGAAGCTGACCTTTATGGCTGTTCCGACCCTTGCTGGTGGCCGGCCCAGGTGCCGGACATGATGAGCACCTACCCGGACTGGAACAAGGACGCCCAAGCTTCCAACGAGAGCTGGCGCAACCTGGGCACCGTGTTCCCTAAAGACAAGTAATCGGACCGAAGAAGGATTCCAGCATGCTTCGCATCAATGCCTGCGGCCTGGCCGCTTCTGCCCTCCTGAGTATCTGCTCACTCAGTGTTCTGGCCGATGAAAACACTGTGCTTCAAAATGGTCACGAGTACATGCTGACCACCAATTACCCGAACAACCTGAACGTCATCGACCTTAAAACCGACAGTCTGTACAAGACCTGCAAACTGCCGGACGCCTTTGGCCCCGGCACCATTCAGTTGTCACCGGACCGCAAGACCGCCTACGTGCTGAACAACCACTACGCGGACATTTACGGCGTCGAACTCGACAACTGCAAGCAGGTGTTCCACGCCAGCATCACCCAGCATCCGGGAGAGAAGGCGCGGTCGATGTTCGCGTTCACCCTCAGTCACGACGGCAAGGAGCTATACACCGTCGCCAACCCGACCTTGATGCTCAATGACCACTATGAAGTGCAGCCGCCACGGCTGGATGTTTACGCCACCGATGCCGGCATGAGCGCGAAGCCGGTTCGCAGTTTCCCGGCACCGCGCCAGTTGACCATCATGCAAAGCGGTGACGATGGCACGCTGTATGTGGCGGGTGCGGACATCTACAAGGTCAACGTGAAGACCGGCAAGTTCGACGTGCTGATCCCCAGTCGTCACTGGAAACGTCCGAACTACAGCGCACCGGACGTGCTCTACGTGTGGAACCAGCAGACGTACCGGCACGACTTTTCGCTGCTCTACACCACAGCTAAATTCAAGGACAAGAAACAGGACCCGGCCACTGCCGAAAACCTCTATGGCCTGTTCAGCATCGACCTGAAAACCGGCAAGACCGAAACCACCGATTTCGGCCCGCTGACTGAGATCTACTTCAGCGGCATGCGCTCGCCGAAAGACCCGAACCTGATGTTCGGCGTGCTCAATCGCCTGGCCAAGTACGACATCAAGCAGAAGAAGCTGCTGCAGTCGGCAAACCTGGATCACTCCTACTACTGCATTTCCTTCAACAAGGACGGTAGCAAGATCTATCTGGCCGGGACCTTCAATGACGTGGCGATCTTTGATGCCGACAGCCTGAAACAGATCGGCAGCATCAAAATGCCGGGCGGCGACATGGCGATTACCACGGCGCAGGTGTTTATCCGGTAATCGCGGTGGCCGCACGGACGCTATCGCGAGCAGGCTCGCTCCCACACTGGATCGGGTGTACACGAAATGAGTGTACGACCGAATTCCCCTGTGGGAGCGAGCCTGCTCGCGAAGAGGCCCTTACAGACGCTCGAGCATCAAACCCCGGGAACCGGGCAACTCAGATCACCTTCCTGGCACTCGAGGTAAGTCTTGAAGGCCTCGACACGTTTTAGCGTCAACCCGGCCAGGCAGTTGCTGTAGATCATCGGGTAAACGCTGCCGCCAGCCACCCCGGACGCCGAGAACTCGCACTCGGCATCGCGGAACGCCACCCAGGCACGCTGTGCACCGACCAGCAGTTTTTTGCTCTCGACGTTGTCCTTCAAGCGGTCATTGATCTGCTTGTAGAGGGCGTTGAGTTGAGTGTCGGCCTTCTTGTAATCCTTGGCGGCACACTCGCTCATTGTGCGTTGGTCGGCGGCGTTAGCGCAGTCGTCGGCGTGGGCGAAGGGCGCCAGCAGCAGCGGCGCAAGTGCCAGTAAAAAGCGTGGAGGCATGGAAAGCTCGCGTGGGTCTTCGAGGAGTTAAACGGCTGATTGAAGTGCAGTCGCCGCACTTGTGCAACCCGTGGCGGTGGTTATTCGGCAGACTCGGTCATTCCTTCATAAGCCAGCCATGGCACATCGTGAGAGGTCCAGATGTGCGCCTGCGGCGACATTTGCGGATCATCATCGAGCGTCGCCACCCGCACGATCACATGCGGCTGAGCCAAACGCTCGGCCACCAGGTGCGAGCCGCACTGCGAGCAGAAGTGCCGCAGCTTGCCGGGTGATGACTCGAAAGATGACAACTTATCCAAACCTTTGACCCAACGAAAATGCTCACGCATGACCCCGGCCGTAGATGCGAACGCCGCCGCATGCGCTTTGCGACAGGTGTGGCAATGACAGTGGCTGATCGGCATGTCGAGGCTGTCGAGTTCATAGGCGATGGCCTTGCATAGGCAACTGCCGTGGAGAGTGGGCATTGGGCACTCCTTGTGTCCGTGTATTCAGTCATTAAGTCGGGTGAGTGATGCTTGCAGCAATGCGTCAGCTATCGCCCCGATTTCATCAAACATATGCAGCTTCGCAAGCCAGTTCCCGGGGATTGCTTGAACGCCGTAAAAAGCTCCGGCCAACTGCCCGACAATAGCGGCGGTAGTGTCAGCATCATCACCCAGGTTGGCGGCTTGCAGAACGGCGTCTTCAAAGCTGTCGGTGTGATGGAAGCACCACAGCGCCGCCTCCAACGAGGCAACGCAGTAACCTGTACCCACGATCTCGGATTTTGGTTTGGCGAGATAGTCGCCACCGGCAATCGCGGCGACTTTGGGTTCTGAAAAGTGTCTGTGGCCCAGGTGTCGCAAGTCCGATTTCGACGCGCCCTGCAATGCTCTGCAAATCAATTCGGCGAACAGCTGACAGCATTCGATGGCTTCCGGGGCGGCGTGGGTGGTTCTGGAACTGCTAGCGGAATACACGTTGATCTGATCGATGTCAGGGAAATAGAAAAGCACCATCGGCGCTAATCGCATCAGCGAACCGTTACCTGCACTGAACGGATCGGTCGATCCGGCGAATGGATTGCCGGTTTCCTGATAATGAGTCAGGGCTTCGCGCACGGTCATGCCGATATCAAAGCAGTCGCCAGTCGAGCTCAGGTAACCCCATTGCCACCAATTGAGATAACGCCCCATCTGGTCGAAGGCGTCAAAACCATTTTTTGTGAGCAGGCTTTCGGCCAGGCACAGCGCCATCGACGTGTCATCGGTCCACTGGCCCGGTTTCAGATTGAACGGGCCGCCACCTACCATATCGGTGAGCGCCGGGAACGACCCGCGCGGTTTGAACTCTACGCTTGTACCGACGGCGTCGCCGCAAGCCAGCCCCAGCAGGCAGCCGCGATAACGCTCCGAAAGGGTAAGCAACATGAAGCATCCTTGTTCTGGGCCAGTTCACTGGCGACGTTAGCATTTCCAGGCGCCATGACAGAAAGGTAAAGCCTGTCCGAATGTTTTATGCAACCAGAAAGTTGCGCATTCAGCTATCCGGGCCTAGTGTTCATCAAAGGAGGTGACCTATGCACTCATCAGATCGCATCGAAAGAAAGATCCTGCTCAAGGCTCCACGCTCCACCGTCTGGCGCGCCCTGGCCAATGCCGAGTCCTTCGGCAAGTGGTTTGGTGTCGCGCTCGAGGGCAAACGCTTTGTTGCCGGTGAGCGAACCCGGGGGCAAATCACTTATCCGGGCTATGAACATCTGGTCTGGGACGTGCAGGTGGTGCGGGTCGAGCCCGAGCGGGTATTTGCGTTTCGCTGGCATCCGTATGCAGTGGATCCGGACATGGACTATTCGTCGGAGCCCACCACCCTGGTGCTGTTCGAGCTCGAAGACATGGAGGGCGGTACGTTGCTGAGGGTTGTCGAGTCCGGTTTCGATAACATTCCGGCAGAACGCCGTTTGAAAGCTTTCCGCATGAACAGTCGCGGCTGGGAAGATCAAATGACCAACATCGAGACGTACCTTGCCACCCCCTGACGCCTTAACGCTGGATACACCGTCAACCACCACTGCGCTGGGCCGCTCGGCGCTGACTTTCGCCGCACTTGGCGACGAAACCCGGCTGCGGCTGATCGACGTGTTGTGTGGTGGCGGGGCAATGTCGATCGCGCAGTTGACCGCCGGCACCGACATCAGTCGCCAGGCTGTGACCAAACACCTGCGAGTGCTGGCTGACGCCGGCCTGGTGCGTGACACCAAGCGGGGGCGTGAGCGCCGCTGGGTCTTCGAGCCGACGCAACTGGACGAGGCCCGCCGCTCGCTGGAAGTGATCAGCCAGCAGTGGGACCACGCGTTGGTGAGTCTGAAATCCTTTGTCGAACAATGAATTGCGAGCCGAAACTCGCACCTCAAGTGCTTGAGACCTGAGGTCTCTAAGGGGTTTCGGAAGTGCTGTAATGGCGAATGTCTTACACGAAGTAGCAGCTATGTCTCCTGTTTCAGATTGGATCCGAAGCGTAATCTACACCCATCAACTGAAGCGCAGGACGCGCTCAGGGTCATGGATGATCGACCATTTGCAAGGATCGCAGCGACAGGATGTCGTCATGGTCTTGAAAACCCGCTTCGGCGGGTTTTTTTTTGCCTGCAGGAAATGGCCCATTGGGGCTGGACCTGACGTATAGCCAATGGCTTACGCGCGGCCGATGGTATGTCGTCTTTTGCGCCTGTGGATTCAGGCCTAATCTGACTCCATCAACTGCAGCGCAGGACGCGCTCAGGGTCATGGATGACCGACCATTTGCAAGGAATGCAGCGACAGGATGTCGTTATGGTCTTGGAAAACCCGCTTCGGCGGGTTTTTTTATGGGCGTTGTAAAGGTCTGTTTCGGACCTGACCAAGCGCTTAACCGAGACGTGCTGCTGCGCGTTCGGTGATCAGTGTGCGTTGATTGAGCGAGGCGGCAGCTCGCCGACGAGCTTCCTCCAGCACGGCTTTCGGCGCGGTTTGCGGGTCGCCCGAGTTGAAGGGTGGTGCGGGCGCGTATTCGAGTTGCAGTTGCACCAATTGCGCAGTGTCTTTGTCGTACAACTCAGCGGCCAGGGTCAGGGCAAAATCGATCCCCGCCGTGATCCCGCCACCGGTCAGCAGATTGCCGTCGCGTACCACCCGGTCCCGAACCGGAATGGCGCCCAACAGGCTCAACAATTCATGATAGGCCCAGTGGGTCGTCGCACGTTTTCCCTTGAGCAATCCCGCCGCGCCGAGTACCAATGCGCCGGTGCACACCGAGGTTACATAGCGTGCCTTGGCGGCGTGTTTGCGAATGAACGCCAGGGTCTGCGGATCTTCCATCAATGGCCCGACGCCGCTGCCTCCTGGGATGCAAATCACATCCAGGTCGGGGCAGTCATCGAACGTGGTGGTCGGCTTCAGGACCAGACCGGTGCTTGCCGTCACGGGGACCAGGTCCTTCCAGATCAAATGCACCTTCACATCCGGCAACGAAGCCAGCACATCGTAAGGTCCGGTCAGGTCCAGTTGCTGCACCTGTGGAAACAACAGAAAACCGATCTGCAACGTCATGACGCTATCTCCTTGGTCTGCATGTTCACACCCTTATTGGGTGGACGGTTTAACTGTAGGCTCGTAGGATTTGGCGTATACGCCAATAAACCCTCGAATTACGCCAATCATGCCGAACTCACCGAAAACCATTCATGTGCTGGCCTTCGCCAATGTGCAACTGCTGGATGTCACCGGGCCATTGCAGGTGTTTGCCTCGGCCAATGACATGGCCGCGCAGCGAGGATTGCCACCGCCCTATGCGCCGACGGTGATTGTCAATGGCGGTGGGGCGGTGATGTCCTCGGCCGGCTTGGCGCTGTTGGCCGAACCGTTGCCGAGCGAACCTTCCGACACGCTGATCATCGCGGGCGGCTGGGGTGTTTACGCGGCGGCCGAAGACACTGTGCTGGTGGACTGGGTGCGTCAACAGGCGGCGCTTTCCCGGCGTGTGGCGTCGGTGTGTACGGGCGCCTTTCTGCTGGCCGCCAGCGGCTGGCTCGATGGTCGTCGCGTGGTTACCCACTGGACCCGCTGTGATCAGCTGGCGCAAAAGCACCCGAAACTGCGGGTCGAGCCCAACCCGATCTTTATCAACGACGGCCCGGTCTGGACCTCGGCCGGGGTTACGGCCGGCATCGACCTGGCGTTGGCGCTGGTGGAAGCAGATCTGGGGCGTGGGATTGCCCTGGAAGTCGCCCGGCAACTGGTGGTGTTCCTCAAGCGCCCGGGTGGCCAGTCGCAGTTCAGCGTGACCCTCGACCTGCAACAGCACGGCAATCGCTTTGATGAACTGCACGCCTGGATCGCCGAAAACCTCTCCCTGGACCTCGGCATCCCGGCGCTGGCGCTGCAAGCGGGTATGAGCGAACGCAGCTTCGTCCGGCACTATCGCGCCGACACCGGCCAGACCCCGGCGCGGGCCATCGAACTGATCCGCGTCGAAACCGCACGGCGATTGCTGAGTGACACCGGAGTGCCGATCAAACGGATCGCCGTGCAATGCGGGTTCGGCAGCGAAGAAACCCTGCGCCGCAGTTTCCTGCGGGCCATGGGCGTGACTCCGCAGGCGTATCGCGAGCGGTTTTCGCGGGAGAGTGTGGTTGAGGAGGTTTGAGTCAGCTGACTCCCTGCTCCCGGGTTTCCATTTCCGACGGCTGGTTAAAGTATTTCGAGCGATCGGGGGTGAAGGTCACGAGCATTTTGGTGCGGGAGCAGGTTATCGATCGTTCCTGAGTCAGGTCGATGTCCAGGTCTTCACCGCGCAGGCCTTGCCATTGGGCGAGGTATTTGAGGGAGCCGAACTTGTCGCGCTTCTTCAGGCTGCGGCTGACGCCACCTTTCCAGCCGAGTACCGGGAGTTCGCCGGCCAGGCAGCGTTTTGCAAGATCGGGGAATTTGGCGGCACGTTCGCGGCCGATTTCCCAGCATTTGATCAGGCCTTTGTCTTCGGCTTCCCACAGTTGATCCCGATTCAGGCCCGATCGGGGAGGTGCTTGGATGCTGCAGTGGATGCGATGGCTCATTCTGGTTCCTTGAATGCGGGTTTTTGTTGAACAGCTCCGCTGTACCCGTTGAGGGGGCGATGTTATGAGGCGGATGGCTGGCTTGCAACCGCATATTTCAGAGTGCGGAATGACTCCCGCCAATGGGCGTGAACGCACTGTTGTTTAACCGTTGTAAGCCTTGACACCGTCCGTAGCAGCTGGCGAAGCCTGCGTTCGGCTGCGCAGCGGCCGTAAAATCAGACACCCCGTTTTTTCAAGCTAACCGTGGAGGCAGGATTTACGACTGCTGCGCAGCCGAACGCAGGCTTCGCCAGCTGCTACGGATCGAGTAATGGCTTGAAGGTCTGGCTCCTACAAGAAGCGTTGCAGTGGGGAATTGTCCGACGTGGTTTTAAGGTTGCGGTTGGGAAGGGGGCGGGACTAGTGTTTGCGGGTCGCTGCAAAATCAGTGACCGGGTTTGGTCGCCCGGGTTTAGAATGGCGCACAGAACCGCGTGAGCGGTTTTTTTGCTTATTGGCAAACTGTGCGTGGGAGGGCTTAGGCCCTGCCGGGTTTCCATTCCCTGGTCGACCAACCTGCGTACAGTTCGCCACCCTTTTGCTTGGTCGCAGAAATGGCGAACTCCAATTTCTGAATGGAGTTTCAACCATGGTCAAGATCACCCCCAATCCCCCCGAAAATCCCAGCGTTTCCCCGTACGATTCCCTCGATTCCAGCAAGCTGCATGAAGCCGCCGAGCGTGCGCTGGATTACCACTTACCGCCATTCACCCAGCCACCGAAACTCGATACCCGGCCGGGCAAAATGTTTGTGGTCATTCCCGATGTCGACAACGAAACCTTGCTGGCCCACGCCAGCGAAACCCTGGCGTCGGTGAATGTGTTGGCCAGCGATCTGGCCTTCGAACTGGAAGGTTCGCGGCGTCATGTGGCGCTGGCGATTCAGCAGATGATTGTACTGAGCGAGTTGCTGGTGAACCGGGCGCTGGATAATTTCGATCCGTACGACTCCGACGCGTAGAGCACAACCTTGCTCCCGCTGGAGCGCGAAGCGGTCCCAACACCATTCGATGCGGTTTTGCTGGAGGACCGAGTGACAGGGGTTACGACTGCTGCGCAGCCGAGCGGGAGCAAGCCCCCTCGCCACAAGGGACTGTCTGCTGTCAGACAGTCCCCGTCAGGTCTCTCACCAGCACCTCACGGCTGCCAGTAACTCTTCTCCCCACTCAACTTCCGTTCGAGAAAACTCGCCGCGCTGATCAGCGCCAGATGGGTCAGTGCTTGTGGCGTGTTGCCCAGGTGTCTGGCGTGGCTGTCAAACTCTTCGGCGTAGAGTCCGAGCGGGTTGGCGTAGCGCAGCAGTTGTTCGAACTCCAGGTGCGCTTTTTCGATCATACCGGCGCGGGCCAGGCACTCGACGTACCAGAACGAGCAGGCGGCGAAGGCGCCCTCGGTGCCGGGCAGGCCATCGATCTGGCTGTCGTCGTTGTGGTAGCGGTACACCATGCCGTCGCGCACCAGGGTTTTCTGGATCGCTTGCAGGGTTGATAGCCAGCGCGGGTCCTTGGCGCTGACGAAGCGCACCAGCGGCATCAGCAACATCGAACCGTCGAGCGCGGTGCCGCCGATGTGCTGGACGAAATGCCCGTGTTCAGCGTTCCAGAAGTTGCTCCAGATGTCGGCGTAGATCGCTTGGCGGGTCTGATCCCAGCGGGCGAACGGGGCGGGCAGCGAACGTTTCGACGCGAGTCGGATGGCCCGATCCAGCGCCACCCAGCACATCAGCCGTGAATGCAGGAAGTGATGCTGCTCGCCACGCATTTCCCAGATGCCGACATCCTCTTGCTGCCAGCTATCGCAAACCTGATCGACCACCTTGATGGCATGTTGCCAACTCTCATGGGAAATGGCCTCACCGTACTTGTTGACCAGGTACACCGCGTCCATCAACTCGCCGAAAATATCCAGCTGAGCCTGCTCGTAGGCCTGATTGCCGATACGTACCGGCTTGGCGTTGCCGTGACCGGACAAGTGCGCGAGTTCGATTTCCGGCAGTTGCTGACGACCGTCGATGGCATACAGCACGTTGAGCTTCATCGCATTGCCCTGGCAGTCGCTCATCCGGCCGTGCAACCAGCGCATGTAGGCGTTGGCTTCATCGACAAAGCCCAGGCGCATGAAGGCATAGACGGTGAAGGAGGCATCGCGGATCCAGGTGTAGCGATAGTCCCAGTTACGGGCGCCGCCGGGTATTTCCGGCAGGCCGAAGGTTGCGGCGGCGAGGATCGAGCCGTGTTTGCGCGAGGTCAGCAGCTTCAGCGCCAGTGCCGAGCGGTTGACCATTTCGCGCCAGCGTCCGCGGTAATTGGATTGCCCGATCCAGTCGCGCCAGAACTTCAGCGTGCGTTGCAGGCACAGGTCGCTGTTTTCATCCTTGAAGCGTGGGTCGTCGAGGGCACCGAGGAGGAGTTCGGCGCTCTGGCCCTGTTTGAGGCTGAACGTGGCGACGGCAGCGTTTTGTACAACCTGCATCGGTTGATTGGCGCGCAGGCGTAGACCTGGCTGCTGGGTGGCTTCGAAGCAGACGTCTGCGCCGTCGGTCCGCGCCGTGGTCTGCGCTCGGGCGTAGTCATGGCGCACCGCGCAATGCAGGTGGAGCGTGGCGTGGCCACTGACCAGCCGCACACGACGGATCAACAGGGGCAGGGCGTCGTCGTTGTCGCCAACAGGCAGCAGGTCGGTGATTTCCACCACGGCCTGCTCACTCAACCAACGGGTTTGCAGCACGTTGGTGTCGGGCAGGTAGATTTGCTCGCGCCGGGCATCCGGCAGGTCGGGTGCCAGTTGGAAAATCCCCGCGTCCGGGGTGTCCAGTAATGAGCAGAAGATCGACGGACTGTCGAATTCCGGCCAGCAGAAAAAGTCCACGCTGCCCATGTCGTTGACCAGTGCGGCACTGCGCATGTCACCGATGATGCCGTGGGCGTCGATAGCGCTTTGTCGCTCGTTGTAATGATCAACCATTGCTGCGTCACTCCAGATAGAGACACATGCACTGTCGATGAACAGTGTGCTGCCGATGAGATGGGCCTATCAACCCGCGATGAAGGAGGGCCTTATCAGGTGACTGGCGCACGGTGGCTGGAGTTCATGGTGCGGCGGGTTTATTTGTGGTTTCGGGTTGCCAGGTTTTTTACTACAGGGACGCTTTATGGCAAGTTGCACGCCTCAGCAGAGGATGGAACCGGATGGCAAATCCCTATCAAGCGCTATTCAACGCCCCCGGCAGCCGCGCCTTCGTGCTGGCAGGGATGGTTGCGCGCATGCCGATCTCGATGACCGGTATCGGGCTGATCACCATGCTCTCGCAGTTGCAGGGCGGTTACGCGTTGGCCGGGTCAGTGGCGGCGACCTTTGCCTTGGCCACGGCGTTTTGCGCGCCGCAGGTGTCGCGCATGGTCGACCGTTTTGGTCAGGGCCGGGTGCTGCCGGTGTCAGCCTTGGTCGGTGGTGGCGGGTTGTTGCTGCTGTTGCTCTGTACACGATTGCAAGCGCCGAACTGGACGCTGTTTGTGTTCGCCGCGCTGGCCGGTTGCATGCCGAACATGTCGGCGATGGTCCGGGCGCGCTGGACGGAGCTGTATCGTGGTAAACCGCAGTTGCAAACCGCCTATGCGCTGGAGTCGGTGCTGGATGAGGTGTGTTTTATCGTCGGGCCGCCACTTTCGGTGGGGCTGTGCGTGGTGGTGTTTCCCGAGGCCGGGCCGTTGGTGGCGTTGCTGATGTTGGCGATTGGGGTGAGCGCGTTTGTGTTGCAACGCAGCACTGAGCCGCCGGTGCATCCGCATGACGCCGATCAACCGGGCTCGGTCGTTGGTTCGGCGGATGTACGCCTGTTGATGCTGTTGATGGGGGCCATGGGCACCATCGTCGGGGTGGTGGACGTGGTCAGCGTGGCCTTCGCCCAGCAGCAAGGCCAGCCGGCAGCCGCAAGCATCGTGCTGTCGGTGTATGCCATTGGCTCGTGCCTGGCCGGGTTGGCGTTCGGCGCGTTGAAACCCAATGCACCGTTGCCGCGTTTGTTTTTGTACGGCGGAGTGGCGACGGCACTGACCACGCTGCCGTTGTTATTGGCGGGGAACATTCTCGGGTTGTCGCTGGCAGTGTTTGTTGCCGGGCTGTTTTTCGCACCGACGCTGATTGTCGCCATGGGCTTGGTGGAGCGCATCGTGCCGCCGGCCAAACTCACGGAAGGCCTGACCTGGCTGATCACCGGTCTGAGCATCGGCGTGGCGATCGGCGCAGCCGGTTCCGGCTGGCTGGTGGATGCCTTCGGCGCGCGCAGCGGGTTCTGGTTGTCGATTACCGCGGGGGCGGTGGTGCTGGGCTCGGCCATCCAGAGTTATCGCCGGCTCAGGTGAGCGTTAGCGCCCGCTGACTCAGGTCCACAACCTGGCGCTCCCACAGGTACGGCGACTAATTTGTGTTGGGCGTCATCCGTTCCCCTTGCAGATAACTTGAGTGAGGGGAGATGCGGTGACCCAATTGACACTGCTGTGCCTGCCCTATTCGGGCGCCAGCGCCATGGTCTACAGCCGCTGGCGGCGCAAGCTGCCGGAATGGCTGCAGGTCAAGCCGGTGGAGCTGCCGGGGCGGGGTGCGCGTTTTGACGAGCCCTTGCAGACCGACATGCGCGAACTGGCGATGCAACTGGCCCGGGAACAACGTTCGTCCTTGAATACGCCTTATGCCTTGTTCGGCCATAGCCTCGGGGCGTTGCTGGCGTGTGAAATGGCCCACGCTTTTCGGGCACTGGGCGCGCCGGAACCGGTGGCGCTGTTCGCGTCCGGAACGGCTGCACCGACAATGCGTTCGGACTATGACCGGGGCTTTTCCGAACCCAGGACCGACGCCCAACTGATCGAGCAATTGCGCGCCCTCGGCGGCACCAGCGAAGAAGTGCTGGGCAACGCAGAGCTGATGAGCCTGACGCTGCCGATCCTGCGCGCGGACTTTTTGCTGTGCGGGCGTTTTCAGCCCCAGGAACGACCGCCGCTCAAGTGCCCGGTGCACGTGTTCGGTGGCAAGGCCGACCGGGCCAGTACCGAGCAATTGATCGGCTGGAGCCAGGAAACCCAGGGCAGTTTCTCGGTGGACATGCTGGCCGGCGGGCACTTTTTCATTCGTGAACATGAAGCCAAGGTGCTGCGGGTAATCAAGGGCCACCTGGAGATTCATCATCGGCGCCATGCCATGGTCGCCGTCGGGTAATCATTGCTTCTATATAAAAGATCGCAGCCAGCGTTTTGTTATTTCATGCCCTGAAAACACTCAACCTGAACCCTTCCTGAAGAACTTCCGATTTCATCCGGCGAAAATTGTTTCAAGGTTTACGCGCTTAAAAGTGCGGCGTAAGCTGCGCGCGTTTTCATCAATAGCGGAGACCCACGTGGGTACTTGTTCGAGTGACAGTAGTCGGCCGGTTACGGTAACCGGCATATTCTCGGCAAGATAACGCGCAGTTTCCTGTGCTGTTGTCTCGCCGCAAAGCGAGCAGCGGCATCCTGATCGTGGCCAGTCCTGGCCCGAGTCCTGACGTCCTCTCAACGACACTGAACCGTGTGTGATGCCGACCTTTGCGTCGTCATTGCAACCTATCGACGCGCCTGTCTTTTTGACGGGCGGGCCGGATCCGCTTTGCCCGTTTGATGGCAAGGCGTGAGGTCGGCCGTACCTGTTCGTGGGTTTCCCGGCTGATCCTTGGGGGAACCGCCATGAAACTCACTCTGTTGAAAGAGTTCTTCGCAGGCTTTCTGCGGACCCGACACTTCGCCCGGCACTTCCGCCGACTGGCGTTGCTGGAAAGCTTCACCGACACGCCGGTCAACCGTGAAGTGCCACCCACCCTGGCGCAAACCCTGGTGGTCGCCGCCAACAGCGACACCGGCAGCCTGCTGGAAAAACTCGGCAGCCACAGCGACGGCCTGAGCGACAGCGAGGCCGAGGCGCTGCGTGAGCAGTTCGGCCTCAACGAAGTCGAGCACGAGCAGCCACTGCCATGGTGGACGCACCTGTGGCACTGCTACAAAAACCCGTTCAACCTGCTGTTGACCTTGCTGGCCGTGATCTCCTGGCTGACCGACGACCTGAAGGCCGCCACGGTGATTTTCTCGATGGTGGTGCTCTCGACCCTGTTGCGCTTCTGGCAAGAGGCCAAGTCGAACAAGGCCGCCGATGCGCTCAAGGCGATGGTGAGCAACACCGCGACCGTGATGCGCCGTGACTTCAGCGCTGAACCTGCGACGGTGTTTGGCAAACTCTATGGTGCGGCAGCCCGGGTCAAAGGGGCGCAGCGCATTGAACTGGCGATCAAGCAACTGGTGCCGGGCGACCTGATCGTACTCTCGGCCGGCGACATGATTCCTGCCGATTGCCGGGTGCTCAGCGCCAAGGACCTGTTCGTCAGCCAGGCGGCGATGACCGGTGAATCGATGCCGGTGGAAAAATTCCCGCGCCAGCAGGACAACGACACCAGCAACCCGCTGGACCTCGACAATATTCTGTTCATGGGCACCAACGTGGTGTCGGGTGCGGCCACCGCGGTAATTCTGACCACCGGCAACAACACCTATTTTGGTGCGCTGGCCCAGCGTGTCGGCGCCACGGATCGCGTGCCGACCTCATTCCAGACCGGCGTCAACAAAGTCAGTTGGCTGCTGATCCGTTTCATGTTCGTGATGGCGCCGCTGGTGCTGTTCATCAACGGTTTCACCAAGGGTGACTGGATGCAGGCGCTGTTGTTCGCGCTGTCCATCGCCGTCGGCCTGACTCCGGAAATGCTGCCGATGATTGTCACCTCGACCCTGGCCAAGGGCGCGGTGTTCCTGTCGCGCAAAAAAGTCATCGTCAAACGCCTTGATGCGATCCAGAACTTCGGCGCAATGGATGTGCTCTGTACCGACAAGACCGGCACCCTGACCCAGGACAAGATCTTCCTGGCGCGGCATGTCGACGTCTGGGGCGAAGAGTCCGAAGACGTGCTGGAAATGGCCTACCTGAACAGCTACTACCAGACCGGGCTGAAAAACCTGCTGGACGTGGCGGTGCTCGAGCACGTTGAAATACAGCGTGAACTGAACGTCGGCAGCGCCTTTCGCAAGGTCGATGAAATCCCGTTCGACTTCAATCGCCGGCGCATGTCGGTGGTGGTGGCCGAGCAGCACCAGCCCCATCTGCTGATCTGCAAAGGCGCGGTGGAAGAAGTGTTGGCGGTGTGCAAGCGTGTGCGTCACGGCGAGGCTGAGGAAGCGCTGACCGATGAGCTACTGGCACGGATTCGTCAGGTCACGGCCGAGCTCAACGAAGAAGGCTTGCGCGTTGTGGCGGTGGCCGCGCGGTCAATGCCGGCCGGTCGCGACACCTACAGCCTGGGCGATGAACAGGAACTGACGCTGATTGGTTACGTGGCGTTCCTCGATCCGCCGAAAGAAAGCACTGCGCCTGCGCTCAAAGCCCTGGCTGCCCACGGTGTCGCGGTCAAGGTGCTGACCGGTGACAACGAGCTGGTGACGGCGAAAATCTGCCGTGAAGTGGGCCTGGAGCAACAAGGCCTGTTGATGGGCAACGACATCGAACGCATGAGCGACGCCGAGTTGGCGCTGGCGGTAGAGACCACCAATGTCTTCGCCAAACTGACGCCGACGCATAAGGAACGCATCGTTCGCCTGCTCAAGGCCAATGGGCACGTGGTCGGCTTCATGGGCGACGGCATCAACGATGCGCCAGCACTGCGTACCGCCGACATTGGTATTTCGGTGGACAGCGCGGTGGATATCGCCAAGGAAGCGGCCGACATCATCCTGTTGGAAAAGAGCCTGATGGTGCTGGAGGAGGGCGTGCTGGAAGGCCGGCGGACCTTCGCCAACATGCTCAAGTACATCAAAATGACCGCCAGCTCGAACTTCGGCAACGTGTTCTCGGTGTTGGTGGCCAGTGCGTTTATCCCGTTCCTGCCGATGTTGCCGATGCACCTGCTGGTGCAGAACCTGCTGTATGACATTTCGCAGATCGCCATCCCGTTCGATAACGTCGATGACGAGATGCTGAGAAAACCACAACGCTGGCAGCCGGCTGATGTCGGGCGCTTCATGATCTTTTTCGGCCCGATCAGTTCGGTGTTCGACCTGCTGACATTTGCCTTGATGTGGTATGTGTTCGATGCCAACACCCCGGACCATCAAACCCTGTTCCAGTCGGGCTGGTTCGTGGTCGGGTTGCTGACCCAGACGCTGATCGTGCACATGATCCGCACGCCGAAGATTCCGTTCCTGCAAAGCCGTGCAGCCACGCCGTTGCTGGTGATGACGGGGATCATCATGACTGTAGGGATCTTCCTGCCGATGGGGCCGCTGGCGCATTACTTCAAGTTGCAGGCGTTGCCGTCGCTGTACTTTGTGTTCCTGCCGGTGATCCTGCTGGCGTACATGGCACTGACCCAGGCGGTGAAAGGCTTCTACAGCCGCCGGTTTGGCTGGCAATAAGCCGTTTTCGCGACGAACGCATCCCCTGTGGCGAGGGGCAGCCCCCCTCGCCACAACAAAAAAATTAAAAGTAGATGGAACTGTTTCTTTCAGAAAGGTCCTACAGAAACCCCGCGGCATTGCCCTTAGTCTCAGGCGCTCTTGATAAGGGTGGGCGTAAACAGCCGCACCGTCATTGTAGGGTCAATCAACCATGCCGAATAAAGCGTTACGTATCCTGATCGCCGATGAGCAGCATTTTCATCGCATGAAAATCGAGCGCAAGCTGAATCAGCTCGGTTACTACCGAATTGCCCCCGTGCACTCCCTTGTAGAGCTGCTCAGCGTTGTCGAATACGGCTGTGAGCCGTTTGATCTGGTGATCATCAATGCAACCTTGTGTGCCGGGACCGGCCTGGACCTGGTGGCGTTCTGCCAGGACAACCAGCAGATCTGTCATACCTTGATCTACGATGCCCAGAAAGCCGGCCTGCCCGCGTTGTTCGCCGTCCAGCAGCACAACGTGCGGATCAGCCAGGATCGCGTACCGGACCAGGAAACCCTCGAAGGGCTGATGAGTCGCGTCGATATACCGGCTCACGGTTCCCGGCGTGGGCACGCCCGGCAGCAGGGTGGTTTGCGCGCCTGAGGCACACGACCGTTGGTCTGAACTGTCAACTTTGACAGGTAGTTTCGCCCTGTTTCTCGTGCAACAGTCGTTGCGCGGCCGTTGTGTCAGCCTTGGCAAATGCCGTGGGCGGCACGCCGGGGTTTTTGGGCGTTTCTATAGGAGTTGCCATGCGTTCAGCGCTGATCGTGGACGATCACCCGGTTGTTGTGACCGCCATCGAAATGCTGCTAAAGGCACTTAAGGATTCCAGCGACAGGGTGATGTTCAAGATCATTCTGCAGTCATCCAATGGTGCCGAGGCCCTACAAATGATCCTGGCCCAGTCACCTGATCTGGTGGTGCTGGATCTGAATATCCCCAAGCTTGGCGGGTTGGAACTGCTGAGTCGTCTGCAGCGCGATCAGTCACCTTCTCGGGTTGTGGTCTTCACCTCCTGTGAGCCGAGGTATTATGTCGACCGCTGCATGAGAGCCGGGGCCTTGGGCTTTGTCTCGAAAACCAGTGACCTGCAAGAGCTGCGTAAAGCCGTTCAAGCGGTGATGTCCGGCTATATGTATTTCCCGCAACTGGACTCCAGCTCAGTAAGTCTGGATCCGCTGCAACTCAACGAATTGCAGATGATCGAGAAGCTTTCCGACCGTGAACTGACCATCTTTCGATATTTGGCGCTTGGCTTTAGCAACAAGGAAATCGCTAAAGCCATGAACCTCAGCCACAAAACCATCAGCACCTACAAAACCCGCTTGATCGCAAAGCTCAATGTGAAATCGCTGGTTCACTTGAGAGAATTCGCCAAACGCAATCAGCTGATCTGAATGTATATGCACCTGCACATGCGCCTGCGTACCTGGCTGGTTGTGTTGATGCTGTTCAGTTCAGTCTGGTCGGTGGACAGCTTCGCCGCAAAACCACAGCTGCTGAAGCTGCAAGGGCGTTCGGTCGTCGACGATTACCAGGTCGAACTGGAAGATGCCGACTGGCGCTGGCTGCGCGAGCAGGGCAGCTTGCGACTGGGCGCTTCAGCGCCGGATTACGCGCCGTTCGAGGTCACCATCAGCGACAAGTACCTGGAAGGCATCACCGCCGATTTTGCGGTTCTGCTCAGCCAGCTACTGCACATTCGGGTCGAGGTGAAACGCTACCGGACCCGAGGCGAGGTGATTGCCGCGTTGAAGCAGGGCAATGTCGATCTGTTGGGCACCGCCAACGACTTTGAAGCGACCGATCCGCAGCTTTTGATGTCGCGTACCTATGCCGAAGATGCCCCGGCCCTGGTCACCCGCTTGGGCGACAGCGCCCGGCTGACACCCGACCTTGAGGGGCAGCGGGTGGCGATGCTCGATCATTATTTGCGACCCGAAGCGGTCTACGCGGTTTATCCCAAGGCACACCTTCAACTGTATGACTCGACATTGAGTGCCATCGGCGCCGTGGCTTTCGGCGGTGCCGATATCTATTTGGGCGACTCCCTCAGTGCCGGTTACCTGATCAATAACAGTTACCTGAACAACGTACAGCTGGCGGGATTTGCCCGCCTGGACGTCAACGCATTCGGCTTTTCGGTGAGTGCCGACAACCTTCGATTGCGGCGGATTATCGATGCCGCGTTGGCGGTGATTCCTGTGCAGGAACGCATGACGGTTCTGCGCCGCTGGAGTGCCGGCAGTAGTTTCAGCGGTGCGCAACGCTTGCAGTTGAGTGCCCGCGAACAACGTTGGATGGATAGCCACCCATCGGTCAGAGTCGGGGTCATCGACAACTTTGCGCCCTTGTCTTTTTATGACGATAAGGGCGAGTTCAGAGGCCTCAGCGCCCAGGTCCTGGACCGGATCAGCCTGCATACCGGGCTGAAGTTCGAGCTCGTGCGCGGCCATTCGTTGTATCAGCAAATAGAGCAGGTCAAGCAAGGCGGGATCGACCTGCTGGCTGTGATTACCCCGAGTAACGAGCGTCAGGCGGAACTGCGTTTTACTCGACCGTATCTGATCAATCCCTTTGTCCTGGTCAGTGCAGGCGGTACCGGGGACCCTGGGACGCTGGACGACCTGGCCGGTAAGCGGTTGGCGATTTACAGCGGTCACGCGCTGCGCGAGTTCATCATTGCGCGCGTTCCCGGTGTGCGCTTCGTTGATGTGCAAACCCCCGCCCAAGGTATGGCGCTGGTCGCCAAGGGGCAAGCCGACGCGGCATTGAGCTCGTTGATCATTGCTCGCTACCTGATTGCTCGGGAGTACCGTCACGTTCTGAAGATCACCAGCACGGTGGGCACCGAACCGGCACACATCGGCTTCGCGACCAACCGTGGAGCCCTTGAACTCTACTCAATCCTCAATAAAGCCCTGTTAAGCATTCCCCCGGAAGAAATGGACGAATTGGCCAACCGCTGGCGCAATGAACTGCCGGTGGATGACAGCTACTGGTCGCGCCACCGCACTGCCATCCTTCAGGTTTTTTTGGCCGCGGGACTGTTGCTGCTGTTGGCGCTGGGCTGGATTGCCTACCAGCGCAACCTGATCCGCAAGCGCCAGCAATTGCTGCAACAGGTGCAGCAAGCCAGGGACGCGGCAGACGATGCCAATCGTGCCAAAACCACCTTCCTGGCAACCATGAGTCATGAGATTCGCACGCCAATGAACGCTGTGATCGGCATGCTCGAACTGGCGATGTTGCGCGCTGAAGAGGGCGTCACGGACCATCTTGCGATAGAGGTGGCGTGGAATGCGGCGCAGCAGATGCTGGAGCTGATCGGCGATATTCTGGACATCGCGCGGATCGAGTCTGGGCATTTGTCCCTGACCCCGGAACGCGTGAATCTGTTGGCGCTGGTCGGTTCCGTGAGCAAAGTGTTTGAAGGTCTGGCGCGGCAAAAGAACCTGCTTTGGCAGGTCGAACTGGATGCCCGCAGTGACCGCGATGTGTTGATCGACCCGATGCGTTTCAAGCAAATCGTCTCCAACCTGCTGAGTAACGCAATCAAGTTCACCCGCACCGGACAGATCAGCCTGACGCTACGAGTGGAGCCCGCTGCCGTTCACGGGAACCTGGCGATCAGCCTGCGTATCAAGGACAGCGGGATAGGCATCAGCGAGTTCGATCAGCAGCGATTGTTCAGTCCGTTTGTACAGGCCGGCAATAGCCCGCAGGATGGCCGCAGCGGCTCCGGGTTGGGCCTGCTCATCAGCCGTTCGCTGTGCGAGATGATGGGTGGCCGATTGCAATTGAGCAGCAAGCTGGGCGCGGGCACGCAAATCGACGTCAGCCTCGATGTACTGGCATTGCAGCCGCTGGCCGCGCCGCCGGTCGAGACTGCAGCGCTGGAGCGGGGGGACTCGTTGAACATTCTGGTGGTTGACGACTACCCGGCCAATCGCCTGTTGCTGCTACAACAACTGAGCCGTCTTGGGCACCGTGTGTGTGATGCCCAGGACGGTGAGCAGGGGCTCGAATGCTGGCGTGAAGATACGTTCGACGTAGTGATCACCGATTGCAACATGCCGAATCTCAGCGGCTACGAGTTGGCCATGGCGATTCGTGACGAGGAGCGGGCCAATGGGGATGTGCCTTGCCTGATCCTCGGTTTCACTGCCAATGCCCAGCCCGAAGAAAAGATCCGTTGCATGGAAGCCGGGATGGACGATTGCCTGTTCAAGCCCATCGGCCTGAAGGACCTGAGTGCCCGTCTGGCCGGCGTGACGCCGGACACCAACACGCGACAACCGCTCGAAACGCTGCCGGTCAGCGCTGCCGAAATCGACCTCGGCAGCCTGGAACAACTGGCCGGACCTGACCGCAGCCTGATCAATAAACTGGTGGCTGAGCTGGCCAGCAGTAACGCCGAGGACCTGGCGCGGTTGCAGGGCTTTTACCGCCAACGTGACCGCATGGGCTTGCGGGAGCTGGCCCATCGGATCAAGGGCGGCGCGCAAATGGTCAAGGCCCGGCGCCTGGTTCAGTGTTGTGAACAACTGGAAGCTGCCTGCAGCGGGCGCGACAACAACGTATTGAGCCAGGCGGTGCAGGCCTTGCAAGACGCCATGGAACGTTTGGCTCTGCACCTGGAGCAACGCTGAGCGGTCCTGCTCAATCCCAGTCGGGAGCGATACCTTTCGGGCTGGTCAGGCGCTGGCCACGTTCAAGCCCGGCGATCAGCGCCATATCGGCATCGCTCAACGTCAGGTCGCGGGCCGCCAGGTTGCTGTCGAGGTTGGCCCGTTGGGTCGAAGACGGAATCACCGCGTAACCCTGCTGCATGGCCCAGGCCAGCGTGACTTGCGCCGGGGTTGCCTGATGCCGCTCGGCGATCTGCTGGATGACCGGGTCCTTCAGGACTTCGCCGTAGGCCAAAGTCATGTAGGAGGTGATTTGAATACCCTGGCTCTGGGCGAACTCGACCACTGTGCGGTTTTGCAGGTAAGGGTGCAGCTCGATCTGATTGGTCGCGATGTTGTCTGCGCCGACCGCGTCGATGGCTTGTTGCATGAGGTCGACGGTGAAGTTCGACACACCGATCTGCCGGGTCAGGCCCAGCGCCTTGGCTTCCAGCAGGGCGCCCATGAATTCATGCACCGGCACCTGGTTTTCCGGGGACGGCCAGTGAATCAGCGTCAGGTCCAGGTAATCGGTTTTCAGTTTGCGCAGGCTGTCTTTCAAGCTGCTGATCAGTTGGTCCTTGGCGAAATTGGCGATCCAGATCTTGCTGGTGATGAACAACTCTTCGCGGGCAATGCCGCTGGCGGCGATGGCTTGGCCGACGTCGGCTTCGTTGTCGTAGATCTGCGCGGTATCGATCACCCGGTAACCGAGTTCAAGGCCGGTGCTCACCGAATCGATGGCCACCTGGCCTTGCAGGCGAAACGTACCGAGGCCGAAGGCGGGAACAGACATGTGTGACTCCAGGGGTTGTGACGGGAATGGCCGCGAGTATCCCGGTCTGCATCCTTGAGAAAAACCGCTGAATCGGCAAAGCACTTTTTACTGAAAATCACGAATCCAGGGGCCGTGCGCTCAAGCGATGGTGGGTGGCGTACACGGATTCTGCATACGCCACTCACCAACTGTGGGAAGAGCCGGGCGACGTTCGTCTGCTCGCGATAGCGGTCTGACAGTCACTGCATCGGTGTCTGTTCCACCGTCATCGCGAGCAGGCTCGCTCCCACATTGGTATTGTGCGAGTTGCGTTCACCTTGCAATCAAACACTCCTACACTGTGCCCAATCTGTGCGATCTTCACGCCATTGGTCTTGCTGGAGTTGCTTGATGTTGTCACTTCTCACCGATCACCCGCTGTTTTGCGCCTTGGCGCTGATTTTGCTCGACATCCTGCTGTGGCGGTTGATCAGCGTCAGTCACTGGCAGTTGGTCGTGCGGGTGGTGATTTTTGCGTTGTTCAGTGCCGTGCTGTTCAACGAAGGCATGAACCCGATGGACGTGGCGCCCTGGCCGGAGAACGTGCCATTGCACCTGGCTGCGACCGGATTGCAGATCGGTTGGTGGCTGTTCGGCGCGCGAACCCTGACGGTGTTGCTCGGCACGGTGATGATGCAACGGGTCGGGCATACCGGCCGGCTGTTGCAGGATTTGCTCGGTGCGGTGATTTTCCTGATCGCGATCATTGCCGCCCTGGCGTATGTGCTCGATTTGCCGGTCAAAGGCGTGCTGGCGACTTCCGGTGCCCTGGCGATCATCGTCGGCCTGGCATTGCAGAGTACCCTCAGCGACGTGTTTTCCGGCATCGTGCTCAACACCACCAAACCCTATCAACTGGATGACTGGATCTCCATCGACGGCACCGAAGGCCGGGTCACCGATATCGATTGGCGGGCCACGCGGCTACAAACCTCACAGGGCAGCATGGCGGTGATCCCCAACTCGTTGGCAGCCAAGGCCAAGATCATCAACTTCAGCCGGCCCAGCGACATCTTCGGCATTACCATCAGCCTGCAACTGAGCCCCCATGCACGCCCGCACACGGTGATCGAAGCGCTGGAGCGGGCGATGCAGGGTTGCCGGCCGTTGCTCGGCAAACCGGCACCGAGCGTTTCCTTGAAAAGCTCCAGCGCCAGTGGCGTGGAGTACGAGATCATCGGATTTGTATCGTCCATGGGGCAAAAACGTGAAGTGCGCAATCTGCTGTACGACCTGGCCTTCCGGCATTTGCGTGCGTCGGGCGTGAGCCTGTTGTCGACCGCAGAAACCACAGCACCGCCGGACCTTTCGCGGCCACGGGCGTTGCTCGAAAGCTCGAGTATTTTCTCGACCTTGCGTTCGGAAGAGAAAGACACCTTCAGCCAGAACATGACGCTTATTACCTTCCGTCCCGGGGAAATGATCCTGCCGGCGGGCGAGGTCAGCGATCACCTGTTCATCATCGAATCCGGAGTGGTGTCGGTGGCCTTGAGCCGTGGCGGCAACAAGTTCGAAGCCGGGCGCATGGGGCCAGGCGAGGTGATCGGCGAAGCCGGGATTCTCTCGGATAAATCGGTACCGGCAGACTTTACCGCCAAGACCTTCTGCACCTTGTACCGGATCGAAAAGGAATACCTCAAACCCTGTCTCGACGCCCGCCACGACATCAACGAAGCGATGCAGACGCTGCTGGATTTCCGCTTGCACACCGCACAAACCCTGACTCAGGAAGTGCCGAAAGTGGTGGAGAAGAAGGGCTTTCTGCAGTGGTTGCGTAGCCGGGCTTAGCCCGTAACGAAGCCTTCACAATGTTCTCTCGTGGGAGCAATCAAAAAACCGCCAACCTCGTGAAAAGGTGGCGGGTTTTGTGTTGTTCGGGTCTATCAACCAGTTACGCCGCTACACACGCTCCGTAGCAGCTGCCGAGCCCGCGAGGCTGCGTTCGAGGACGCAGTCCTCGCCAATCCTGTGTACACGGTTTGCCTGCAAGAACGTGTTGCCTGAATTTACGACTGCTTCGCAGCCGAACGCAGCCTCGCGGGCTCGGCAGCTGCTACGGTTGCGACGGTTGCTGTTACTCCGGCGGATCGAGGTGATTCAGTGTTCGATTAAAAGACGGGCGGGTCAGTCATTGGCTACCCCTATTTCTGAACAATTGGCTATTTGTGCCAATCGCCGGCAGCGCTACCGTATGGCGCATCCCCACTAGCTACGGAGCTGACCATGCAATCTCGTGTCGATTTCTACACCGCCTCGCCGGATGCCCTCAAAGCCATGATCGCGCTGGAAAGCGCGGTGACAAAACTGCCGCTGGAAAAGTCGCTGATCGAACTGGTCAAGCTGCGTGCCTCGCAAATCAATGGCTGTGCCTTTTGCGTCGACATGCACACCGCCGATGCGCGCAAAGCTGGCGAGACCGAGCGCCGTCTGTATGCGGTGTCGGTCTGGCGTGAAACACCGTTCTTCACCCCGCGTGAACGTGCGGCGCTGGCCTGGACCGAAGCCCTGACTCGCATCAGTGAAACTCACGCCCCGGACGAGGACTACGCCCTGTTGAGCGCCGAGTTCGACGCCAGGGAAATGGTCGACCTCAGCGTGGCGATTACCACCATCAACGCCTGGAACCGCCTGGCGGTGGGCTTTCGCAAAATGCCCCAGGCCTGATCCGGGATCAATGGGCGTCTGCTGACGGCGCAGCCGGTGGTTGCACCTTGCGCATCAACGGCACCATCAGCGTGGCGATCATGAAGCAGACCATGATCGTCAGGAACGCGTCGCCATAGGTTTGCGTCTGGGCTTCGCGGTAGGTCAGCAGCCACAGTTGGTGCAGGCTGGCCGTCACGCCTGCGTCGCCGCTCTGACCCAGGGCGGAGAAGTTGCTGCCGACCTGTGACAGCCACTGGTTCAGGGCTTCATTGCTGCTGTTCAGGTGCTCGGCCAGTCGCGTGAAGTGCAGGTTGGTGCGGTCATTGAGGATCGTTGCGCAGGCAGCGATGCCGATCGCACCGCCCAGATTGCGCATCAGATTGAACAAACCCGACGCGTGCTTCAACCGCGCCGGGGCCAACCCGCCCAAGGTCAGCGTCACTGCCGGTGGCACCGCCAATTGCTGGGCAATCCCGCGCAAGGCTTGCGGCAGTATCAATTCCCTGGCGCCCCAGTCATGGGTAATCGGGCTGAAGTCCCACATCGATAACGCAAACAGCCCAAGGCCGGTCATCATGATCCAGCGCAGGTCGACGCGGTTGGCCAGAAAGGCATACAGCGGAATCGCCATGATCTGGAACACCCCGGTGGAAAACACCGCCAGACCAATGTCTAGTGCTCCATAACCGCGTACCCGACCGAGAAACAGCGGCGTCAGGTAAATGGTCGCGAACAGACCGATCCCGGTGACGAATGAAAAGAAGCAGCCGAGGGCAAAGTTGCGGTCTTTCAGCGCCCGCAGATCAACGATCGGGTTGGCCACGTGCAAGCTCCGGCCGATAAACGCCAGGCCCGCCAGCCCGGAGATCCACGCGGTGGTCAGAATCGTCTGGTCGCTGAACCAGTTCCAGCGCGGACCTTCCTCCAGGGTGTATTCCAGGCAGCCGAGAAACAGCGCCATGAACACCATGCTCAGGTAATCCGCACCCTTGAGCAGGGACAGTTCCGGCTGGTCGATTTTCACCAGCAGCGGCACCGCCACGGCGACGAAAATCCCCGGCACCAGGTTGATGTAGAACAGCCAGTGCCAGGACGACACGTCGGTGATCCAGCCGCCAATCACCGGCCCCAGCGTCGGTGCCAATGAGGCCACCGCGCCAATGGTCGCGGCGGCGATGACCCGTTGTTTGCCGCTGAAGAAAAAGAACGCGGTGGTGAACACCAACGGAATCATCGAGCCGCCGAGAAACCCTTGCAGGGCCCGGAAGGCGATCATGCTCTGGATGTTCCAGGCCGCGCCGCAGAGCAGGCTGGCCAGAGTGAAACCGACCGCCGAAGCGCAGAACTGCCAACGGGTGGAAAACACCCGCGACAACCACCCCGACAGCGGAATCACGATAATTTCAGCGATCAAATAACTGGTTTGCACCCAGGCGGTTTCGTCGGTGCCGGCCGAGAGCCCGCCGCCGATGTCACGCAGCGAAGCCGAAACAATCTGGATATCCAGCAGCGCGATGAACATGCCGATGCACATCGTAGCGAAGGCAAAGACCTTGGTCGCCGTCGCCATGGTCGCAGCATTGAACGGTTGAGCCTGGGCGGTGAGGGCGCGGCTCATGGTGCGCTGGCCCGGACGATGGCAACGGTGGTTTCCTTGGGCGCGGTTTTGGTATCAACCGAGGCGGTCACCGACAGCCCCGGACGCAACTGGCCGAGCACGCCATCGGCGGGATCAAGGAGTATCCGCACTGGCACCCGCTGGACGATTTTGGTGAAGTTGCCGGTGGCGTTTTCTGGTGGCAGCACGCTGAACTGCGCGCCAGTGGCTGGCGCCAGGCTGTCCAGATGACCATGGAACTCACGCCCCGAGAGCACGTCGGCATGAATGCTCACGCGCTGCCCCGGCACCATGTGCGCCAACTGATCTTCCTTGAAGTTGGCATCGACCCACAGACCGCTGGCCGGCACCACCGAGAGCAGTTGCGAGCCGGCCTGGGCATAGGCGCCAACCCGCGCCCGACGGTTGCCGATGACACCGTCGACCGGTGCGCGCAGTTCGGTGTAGCCGAGGTTCAATTGCGCCAGATCTCGTTCGGCACGCGCCTGCATTAACGCGGCTTTGGCTTGTTGCTTGCGGGTAGCGATCACGTCCAGTTGCCGTTGCGTTGCGAGCAGTTCGGCCTGTGCCCGGGCACTCTGCGCTTGGGCCGTCTTGAAGGTGGCATCGGCGCGTTGTGCACTTTCCACCGACACCGCATTACTGCCGACCAGTTTCTTGTAGCGCGCATTGTCATCCCGCGAGCGGGCGGTTTCCGCACCCGCGGCATCGATCCCGGCACGCGCCTGACCGATCACCGCATGCTGCAATTGCTCCGTGGCATCGAGGTTGGCCAGCAGCGCTTCTTGCGCGGCAACGGCACCTTCGGCCTTGGCCAGGCTGGCGCGATAGTCGCGCGAATCGAGGCGTATCAGCAGGTCGCCAGCCTTGACGCGCTGGTTGTCGGTCACCAGCACTTCTTCGATATAACCGGCGACTTTCGGCCCGATCACCGTCACATCGCCACCAATGTAGGCATCGTCGGTTTCTTCGATGAATCGGCCGCTGGTCCACCAGTGCGAACCGTAGAGGGCGATCAACGCCAGAGCAATGAGGCCCGCAACGGCGAGCAGCAAGCGCTTGAGCAAAGGAGGGCGCGCAGGTTGCACGGCAAGGGAAGGATCAACAGTGTTCAGGCTGGTCATGGCAATCCCCTATGGGGTAGCAGTCGTTATTACGGCTGTAATATGACGTAGGTAATATTTTCTGACAAATGATTTTTCCAGCCGCTCGTCGGTTGCCGGTCATCCAGGGCGGACGCTTTTGATAGGTGGTGCTGTGAGCGTGCGTGCGAGCCGTACGGCCTGATCGATGAAAACTGTAGTGATGTTTAATTATTAAATACGACGTAGGCAGCGTCTTGCATTTGTGTAGTCAGGGTTTGACTATCACGCCAATTGATAGCGTGGCATTAGGCCAGTTAATCGAATGCAAGGATGTTGAGTGCCGTTTTCGCTTTCCGTTGTTCCGCGTTTTTCCACCCCATTCTTTCCACGTTTGTTGGCCGCGCTGCTGAGCCTGGGCATCGCTGCGCTCCAGGCTGCAGAACCCTCGGCGCTCGACCAGGAAGGGCTGCGTCAGCAACAGCAGCAACAACGCGACCTGCAACAATTGCAACTGGAACAGCGGCGCCGCCAATTGCAACGCGGCAGCTTTGGACCGGCGCCAGGCACTCCCGCGTTGCCCGCGCAGGTCACTGCCGATGAGCGATGCTGGCCCTTGAGCGGGACACGCATTGGTGGCGTCACGCTGTTGAGCAGCCGTGAACTGAATGAGCAACTCAAGCCGCAGATCGCTTCGTGCATGGGGGTCGGCCAGATCAATCATCTGTTGGCGACCATCACCCGCTTGTATGTGGATGCCGGTTACATCGCCAGTCGACCGTATCTGGTCAGCGCCCCGGCGGCCGGCCAGTCGCTGGATATCCGGGTCGATGAAGGTTACGTCGAGTCCATCGAACTGCCGGATCAGAGCTTGCCGGTCGCACTGGGCGGGGCCTTTCCCGGCATGCTCGGCAAGCCGCTGAACCTGCGCGATCTGGAGCAGGGCCTGGATCAGTTGAACCGCTTGCGCTCACTCGATCTGACGGCCGACATCGCCCCCGGCAGTCAGCCCGGCGCCTCGCGGATCATCTTGCGTTCTCGCAGCAGCGCCGCCTCGCGCTGGGCCTTGGGGTTGGGCCTGGACAACCTCGGCAGCGCCAGCACCGGACGCGATCGCGACACTTTGAGCCTGAGTCTGGACAGCCCGTTGCAGCTCAATGATCTGCTCAGCATCAATCTCAGCGACACCCTCAACCATGGCCCGCGTTATAGCCGTAACGTCAGCCTGTATTACGCCATTCCTTACGGTTACTGGACGTACAGCCTGTTCGCCAGCCGTGCCGAATACCGAGCGCCATTCAAACTTCCCCAAGGCACCCTCTACGGCACCGGGCTGACCAACCAGCTCAGCCTGCGCGCCGACCGTGTGCTKTGGCGTGATCAAGGCCATCAGCTCAGCGCCAACCTGCAACTGGCGCACAAGGATGTCGACAGCTATTTCGTAAACACTCGTCTGGATATTCAAAGCCCGACGCTGACTGTGGCCGAAGCCGGGTTGAACCTGTTCTGGCTCAACAGCGCGGTGTGGAACCTCGACATCAACTATGCCCAGGGGCTAAGTGGGTGGGGCGCCGACGACGATGCCCAGCGCCAGAACAGCAACCTGCCCAAGGCGCAGTTCCGCAAGTACCGCGCCAACCTCAGTCAGTGGCGCAATGGCCAGTTCGCCGGGCAAGCCTGGCAGTGGCAGAGCCAGCTCTCGCTGCAATACAGCCCCGACCCGCTGCCGGCCATCGAACAACTGCTGGTTACCGACGATTCCGCCGTCCGCGGCTATCGCGAAAACAATGCATCCGGCGCCATCGGAACGATCTGGCGCAACACCTTGCGCTTGCCACTGAACAGCGGCTTGCCGGTGCACATCACCCCGCGCGTGGGCCTGGACAACGGTTGGCTCAAGACCGATCACGGCGCTCCAGGCCAACGGCTGAGCGGTGCCAGTGCCGGGCTCAACCTGAGCTGGAAAAACCTGCAAGTCGACATCGATTACCAACGCAGCCTCAACACACCCAAAGGCTTTGGGAATGAACCCGAAACCTGGCTGATGCGCCTGGGCCTGCAGATATGAAAACCACTACCCCTGACAGCCTGAAACAGCCGCGGTATCTGAGCGCGACAGCAGCGGCGTACTCCCCAACGCGCAACTGGATTCAGCCCATTTATTGAGAGGTTCTCATGCCGATAGAAAAGTTCGCGTTTCACCTTTCCCCTCGAGGCAAACTGCGTTGGGCGATTGCCAGCCTGTTCCTCGTTGCCCAATTACCTCAGGCGTTTGCCGGTGGCGTGACGGTCGCACCCGGTCCGGGCGGCACCCCGCAACTGCAAAATCAGGCCGGTGTACCGATCGTCAATATCGTTGCGCCCAATGGCGCCGGTCTGTCGCATAACCAGTTTCTCGATTACAACGTCGACCGTCAGGGGCTGGTGTTGAACAACGCCCTGCAAGCCGGGCAGTCGCAACTCGCTGGGCAATTGGCCGCCAACCCGCAGTTCCAGGGCCAGGCGGCGAGCGTGATCCTCAACGAAGTGATCAGCCGTAACGCCTCGGCCCTTAACGGCGCGCAGGAGATTTTCGGGCGCTCGGCCGACTACGTGCTGGCCAACCCAAACGGTATCTCGGTCAATGGCGGCAGCTTCATCAACACCCCGAATGCCAACCTGGTGGTCGGTCGTCCCGAGCTGAACGACGGTAAATTGCAGGGGCTCAACACCCGTGACGGCACCGGTCATTTGCAGATCCAGGGCCAGGGTCTGACGAACCGCGAAGGCAGCATCAACCTGATCGCCCCGCGCATCGACAGCCAGGGCCGCATCGATGCGCGCGACCAGTTGAACCTGACTGTCGGCCGCAATCTGCTGGATTACCCCAGTGGACAGGTGCGCAGCGTCGACCCGACCGGCACCACTCAGGATTCACGCATCGATGCCAGCCTGTTCGGTGCCATGCAGGCTGGACGCATCAACATTGTCAGCACCGCCGAAGGCGCTGGCGTGCGGGTCGGCCCGGTCCAGGTTGAAGGCCGTGACGGCGTGAAGATTCAATCCGCAGGTGACTTGCAGATCAGCGGCCAGGCACTCCCCAACAGCCTCGACATCACCCGCAGCGCGGTACGCAGCAGCCAGGGGGATGTTGCGTTGCACGGTGACAAGGACCTGACGTTGGCGGCGGCGGATGTCAGCGGTCGCAACGTCAAGCTCGACGCCGGGCGCAACCTCACGCTGAGCAGCGTCGAAGCGCGCAAGCTTCAGGAAAAACGCGAGAACTGGAACAACAACACCATCGGCATCACCTGGGAAACCTACGACCGGACCCAGACCGACAGCGACTCGCGCCAGCACGGCAGCCAGGTCGTGGCGACTCACACTGCCGAACTCAAGGCCGGCGCCAGCACCGAACTCAAGGCCGCCAAGGTCGAGGCCGGCGAAACCCTGAAGGTCGACAGCGGTGCTGATCTGCGCCTGATGGCAGCGACTGAAACCCGCACCCAGACCGATCAGGGCCAGCACCGCAAGCACCTGTGGAAAGCCGACTGGAACAACAGCAGCGAGGAGCAACGCAGCGTCACCAGCCAGTTGAAGGCCGGCAAGAACATTGCGATCAGCAGCGGCGAGTTGCTGTCTTCGCAAGGCGCGGAACTGACCAGCAAGGGCGACATTCACCTCGCCGGCAAACAGGTCGAGATCGGCAGCGCCAGCCGTACGCAGAGCAGCAGCAAGAACGGTTATTCGGGCGATCTGGTCGGTGGCGGATTCTTCGGCAAGACCGGCGATGCCGATCAGGGCAAGACCCTTAATCAGGGCAGCAAGATCAACGCCGACGGCAAATTGATCGTCAAGGCTGACGACGTGCGCATCAGCGGCAGCCAGGTGCGTGGCAGGTCCGAGGCCAGTGTTATCAGCGACAAAGGCTCGTTGACCATCGACGGCGTGCAGAACACTTCCCACAGCAACAGCCATGACAGGGACAGTAAGTTCTTTGGCATCGCCAAGGATGAAAGCCGACAGAACCTCAAGGGCAGCACTACTATCAGCAGCCAGCTGAGTTCCGACAGTAACCTTGTGCTCAAGAGCGCCAAGGACATCGACGTGGTCGGCGCCACGGTCTCGGCCGGTGGCTCGCTCAGCGCGGACGCGGTGGGCAAGCTGACGGTCAGCTCGGCTCAGAATACTTCCGACAGCAGCGCCTCGAGCCAGAGCCGTGGTTTCGACGCCTATGCCAAAGAGAATGCGCCAGGTGCCGGTCAGTACCGCGCCGGAATTCACTACGAAGACAAACAGCAAACCACCACTGCCAATGAAACCCGTCAGCAAGGCGCAAGCCTGACCGGCGCCAATGTCGAACTGGCGGCGGGCGGCGACCTGACGCTCAAAGGTGCCAACGTCAAAGCCTCTGCCGGGGATGTCCGCCTCAGTGGGCAGAACGTTGCGCTGTTGGCCGAACACGACAGCACCTCCAGCACCACGGACACCACCCGCAACGCTGGCGGTTTCTACTACACCGGTGGTCTGGATCGCGCTGGCAGTGGTGTCGATTTTGCTCACAGCAACAGTCAGGACAGCACCGCCAAAGCCACGGCTCGCACCACGGGTGTCGAGAGCAGCGGCAAGCTGCAGATCAACGCCGGCAACGGCACGCTGACCACCCAGGGCGCGCAGGTCAACGCCGGTTCGACGCTTCAGGTCACGGCTGGGCGAGTCGACAACCAGGCCGCCAATAACACCGACAGCAGTTCCCACAAGGAGAGCAACTGGTCGGCCGATGTCGGTGCCAACGTCGAGTACAAAGGCATTGCCCGCCCCATCGCCAAAGCCATTGAAGGTGTGGCCCAGAGCAAGGTTCAGCAACCGGGCTTGCTGGATAACCTCACGCAGCCGAATGTCGGCATCGACGTCGAGGTCGGTCATTCGAACAACAGCCGGAGCGAGCAAAACAGCACCGCTGTGGTCAGTCAGTTCAAGGGCGGGGCGGTTGATGTTCAGGTGGCCGGTGAAGTGAAGGATCAGGGCACCCAGTACCGTGCAACCGACGGCGCGTTGACGATCAAGGCTGACAGTCAGGTCGCGACGGCGGCCGCCAACACTCACAGCAGCAGCGAGCAAGCGGTGGATGCCAAGGTGGGCGTTCGCGTCTATACCACCACCGGCGAAGACGTGAACGTGCGCGGTAGCGGGGCGGGCGGTAGCCGCCAGACTTCCGAGACCAGCTCCAAAGCGGTGGTTGGCAGCTATGCCGGCAATCAGGGTGTGAAGATCGATCTGCGCGGTGACGGCCAGTACGAAGGCAGTCAGTTCAACGGCGGGCAGGGCGGTGTGGCGATCAAGAGCGGTGGCGATCTGGCGCTGAATCAGGCCAACGACCATCAGAGCAGCAGCACTTCCAGCCTGCGCGGCGATGGCTCGCTGACGGTCGGCACCAACCCTGGCGCCGAAGGCAGCAACGTCAACCTTGGCGCTGGTTTCCAACTTGATCACAAGGCCAACCAGACCGACGACAGCCAGGCCCGGGTTGCGAGTATTCAGGGCAAAGGTCCGGTGCAACTGAGCAGCGCTGGCGATCAAGTGCTGCAAGGCACGACCATCGGCACGGTGGTGAACAAGGCGGCTGACATCTCGCTGAATGCCGGCGGCAAGCTCGATCTGCAAGCCGCGACGGACACTCACAGCGCCAATGGCAGCAACCTGGGCGGTGGCCTCAATGTCGGTGGCGGTAAAAGCAGTACCGAGAAAAGCAGCGGCTTGAATGGCAACCTGAGTGCCAATTTCAACATCGGCCGGGTGGGTGAAAACAGCCAGAGCCTGAAGGGCGGCAGCCTGAACAGTCAGGGTCCGGTCCTGCTGAGCAGCGGCGCCAGCGCTGCTGACGCTATCCACTTGCAGGGCACTCAGGTCAGTGCGCCAAGCGTGACCCTCGATGCTCAGCAGGGCGGAATTTATCAGGAGTCGGCGCAATCGACTCAGGCCATCAACAACTGGGGGCTGACCCTCGGCGCTGGCGGTAATGCGAGCAAGTCCACACCGTCAGCGACTAATGATCAGGACGTGGCCAAGAGCGGCCACGGCTTCGACGCGCGGGTGAAAATCGACGTCGACAACCGCACCGGCACCACCCAGAAAAACAGCCACATCCAGGCTGACAGCGTGGTGCTGAACAGCGCTGGCGACACCCGGTTGGCCGGTGCCCGCATCGACGCCCAACAAGTCAGCGGCCAGGTTGGCGGTGATCTCACGGTCGAAAGCCGTCAAGACCATGAGAGTGGGGGCAAGGTTGGTATCGACCTGCGTTTGAACGCGGAGAAGAACCAGCCAGGCGCCGTCGGCAAACTGGCCAAGACCACCGGCCCGCTCAAGGACAAGGTTGAGGGCAAGGCCCAGGAGGCTTTCGACAGCCATCGCGACAAGCTGGAAACCGCCGTCGACAAAAGTGTCGAGGGGCTGGCCTCGGCCAAGGACTCACTGACCCGCAGCGGCAGTTACTCGCTCAACGAGAAAGACTCCGCCGGCAGCAAGGTCGCCGACGCGACCCAAAGCGCGCTGTTCGGCGACAAGAGCGGTGAAACCTCATACACCCCGACGCTGTACCTGGACGTCAGCCACACCAGCAAAAACAGCGTTACCCAGGCGTCCGGCATCAGCGGCAGCCAAGGCGTCGACCTTCGGGTCGGTGGGGAAACACAACTGACCGGTGCACGGATTTCTGCCAAGGAAGGTTCGGTGGATCTGGGAGGTTCCAGGGTCACCGGTACCAGCCTCAGCGGCAGTGACTACCGGGCCGATGTTGGCCTCAACCTGTCCAAGTCAGCGGTCAACCTAGCGACTGGCGCCAAGGACGAACTCACCCAAACCCCTGACGCCGCCACGGCCAGGGATCGCAAGTTCAACCTTGGCCCACTGAGTGCCGGTGGTCATTACGAGACCCAGGTGGTGCAAGCCGGTATCGACGAGAAAACCCTCTAAGCCGGGGGCCTTGCGCAAACAATAAAGCCCCTCTCCTGGCAACAGGAGGGGGGCTTTGTTTTTGACTGCGGTAACTAACAAGTTCACTTATTATTTCTGTCGGCTACCTGAACATTATTCAGAAAATAGTGCGCGTGCTCTGTTGGGGGCGGACAAGTCAATAACTCGGTGGATATACTCCGGCGCATCCGAAGAATGATTCTTTAGTTGAGAAGATCTCGCTGATCAAGCACTTGAATGATGTTTGTTTGTGCGCGCGACTATCAGAAACAAGTGTGCTGATGTTTCGTAATGTGTATCAGTGTGTGTAACTTGTTTTTGATGGTAAGCACTCTTGGTGTCGGCCTGTATAGGTTTCAAGGCAGGCATGGTGCCGGTGGTGGACGTTTTCGGATGAAATAAAATTGTCACAAAATGAAATGAATTTCGTTCGGCCAAGTTGGGCGGTCGTGCCTCGTCATGGCCGTTAATGAAAGATCAGGAGCGTCGAAGATGACCGAAGAACCTAGTTGTAACTCTCAACACCTGAACGCTGCCTTATTGTCGAAGGCATTAACTTTAACCGTTGCAAACCCTCCTCGTTATATTCATGAGGAGCGTTTTCGTGAACAAGTATTCAAGGTCGATCATGCCGAACTACACACTTTGCCGCACCGCCCACTCGAAAACCGCCGCGCAGGCCGTTGAGGCCGTTTCATTCACTGCTTTTCTTCAAGATCTGTCTCCCCACAAACGCGGGGTCATGCGGCAAAACCTTCTGTTTGTCGGTGTGGCCGTTGGCGTCTCCCTTCTGCTGACTCTCGCTTCCAAGGCCCACGCCGCCGGCGGCCCCTATGTGGTCGATGACGGTTCGATCAACGCCCCCGGCGAATGCAACGTCGATGTCTGGTACAAAAGCCAGCGCCACCAACAGTCGAACCATGAAACGGAGCTGTCCCAGGACTGCACGTTCAAGGCGCTGCCCTCGGTGCAGTTCGGCGCGGCGGTGTCCCACGGCCACGACGATGGCGACCGGGAGACCCAGGTCAGCCCGAAGATCAAGGCGCAGGTGTTCAGTGATGACGAGCTGGGGCTGGAAGTGGCCCTTGCCGCAGGCGCAAATTTTGCCCTCAACCGCCGCCACTCCTTCGATGGCGCCGACCTGACCCTGCCCATGACGTATCAGCCGGTCGAGTCGTTGCGCCTGAACGTCAGCACCGGCTGGACCCACGAATATGACGACGGCAAGCAACGCCGCAGCTGGACCTGGGGCACAGGCGTTGAGTACGCGCTGGCCGAATCCCTGACGCTGATTGCCGAACGCTTCGGCCAGCAGGGTGCAGATCAGGGCTGGCAGGCCGGACCTCGTCTGCATCTGGGCAAAAAGGTTGATATCGACCTAGTGATCGGACGCCACCTGAACAACGACCGCGAACGGTGGCTTGCCACCGGTGCCACGTTGCGTTTTTAAACGCCCGCTGTTTGGCCCCGCGTCACCCGCCAGCGCATTGCGGCGGGTGATGGTTGCGGTCTTTTGCTTCGGCGACTCAGACCTTCAACGCCTTGCCACCGACCGCCACTGCCAGCAGCAACACCGAGATCAATCCGAAGGCAAAACTCAAGCTGCTGCCGTGGGCGATAAAGCCGATCACGGCAGGCCCCGCCAGGATTCCCGCATACCCCAACGTCGTGATGGCGGGCACGGCGATGTTTTCCGGCATGACGTTCTGTTTGCCGACAGCGGTGTACAGCACCGGCACGATGTTCGAACACCCGACCCCAACCAGCGCGTAACCGATCAGCGCGGCTTCCCAGGCCGGTGCCAAGGTTGCCAGCAGCAAACCGGCAGCCGCGGTCAAACCGCCAAACACGATCACGCGCGTGGCCCCCAGCTTATGCACGATGGCATCGCCTGTCAGCCGCCCGACCGTCATGGTCAAGGCAAACGCGGCATAGCCCAGTCCGGCATACGCGGTGTCGAGATCACGCTCTGAGGTCAGGAACACCGCGCTCCAGTCCAGCACCGCGCCTTCGGCCAGGAACACGATAAAGCACAGGCTGCCGATAAACAGCACCACGCCGTGGGGAATGGCGAACGCCGGCCCCGAGCTTTCGCTGCCGTAGGGCAACAGATGGGGCGCAGCCTTGAGCAACGACACCAGCAGAAACACGATCACCACCAAGGTCGCGCCCAACGGCGAAATACCCAGGCCGAGCAGGGCGCTGACACCGGCCGCGCCGACAATCCCGCCGAGGCTGAACAAGCCGTGAAAGCCCGACATCATGGTCTTGCCGCTGGCGCGCTCGACGATCACCGCTTGCAGGTTTACCGTCGAATCCACTGTGCCCAACCCGGCTCCGAACAGGAACAGCGCAGCAATCAGCAGCGGGATCGACGACACCGTGGCCAGCAGCGGCAGTGCCAGGCAGATCAACAGCGTGCCGCCACTGAGCACCCGCCGACAGCCGAAGCGCGAGGCCAGCATACCGGCCATCGGCATCGCCAGAATCGAACCGACCCCCAGGCACAGCAACAACACGCCGAGTGTGCCGTCATCGAGCCCGGCCCGGGCTTTGGCGTATGGCACCAGCGGCGCCCACGCGGCGATGCCGAACCCGGCAATAAAGAAGGCGATGCGCGTCGACATCTGTTCGAGGCGCCCGGGAATGAGTGGGGTTCGGGTGTTGATGGCAGTCATGAAAGTCCTTGGCCAAAACGCCAGCACCTACCCTGCGGGCTGTTGCCGCCAATGGCGCTGCGCAAAGTGCAACATCCTTGCATATCAGGTGCAGTCCGGCGAGGTCGACCGTACAAGTACCTGTTACTTCTTACAGTTTACGGCGACGGTTTTTGCGCATAGAACAAAGCCTGCTTCATCGCGCTGACTCAAGAAGAGTCTGCGTTTCTCCAGTACCGGGAGTCGATGATGGATCATCAAACGCAGGTTTCACTTTCAAGAAAGATCTTCAGCCTGATCGACGAACGGGGCACCAGCATGGCGGGCTCGGTGTATTTGAACCCGGTGTTGTCCTACACCAGTGCGCAGCAACTGGAATGTGAGCAACGCATGTTGTTTCGGGCGCGGCCGTTGCTGATGGGGCTGAGTTGCCGGCTGGTTCACCCAGGCGATTATTTGACTGATGATTTGTCTGGTGTGCCCATACTGGTTGTGCGAACTGCAGAGGGCAGATTGAATGCCTTCATCAATGTCTGCCGGCATCGCGGGGCGAAACTGCTGGAGGGCACTGGTCGTTTGGCATCCTCGCTGTCCTGTCCCTATCACGGCTGGACCTATGATTTGCACGGCACGCTTGCACAGCTGGCACCTTCAGGCGGTTTTGATGGTCTGGATCGTGCCGAACGCAATCTGGTCGCGCTGTCGGTGGTCGAACGCAATGGCTTGATCTGGGTACATCCAACCCCGGGAATGACGATCAATATCGACGCTCAACTGGGCGCGCTGAATGATGAACTCGCCGGGTACGATTTCCAGCGTTTTGCGCACTATGAAACGCGCCTCCTGCACCGCTCGATCAACTGGAAAATCGTGATTGATACCTTTCTTGAAAACTGGCATTTCCCGTTTGTGCACCGGGCAACGGTCTTGCCGATATTTCTGCCGTCTATCAGCCACTTCCAGGCCCTTGGCCTTAACGCCCGTTTGATCATGCCGCGGCGCTCCATCCTCCAGATGCGTGACAGTCCCGAGGACCGCTGGAATTTGCTCAAGCATTCGCTCGTCATCTACCTGCTGTTCCCCAACACGCTATTACTCTGGCAGGGCGATCACCTTGAGATCTGGCGGGCCTTTCCATCCAGGTCAGGGGCCGTCGACCAATGTGTGGCCGAGGTTTCACTCTATACACCACGGGCTGCAACGACTGAGCGCGAACGTAAGTACTGGGACAAGAATATGGAGTTGCTGATCGATACGGTGGACGGTGAAGACTTCAAGCTCAGTGAGCATCTGCAGAAAGGCTTCACGTCCGGGGCTCAGGAGCATTTGACCGTCGGTATAATCGAGCCAGCGCTGCAACACTTTCATAAGGCGATACAGGCTGCGCTGGAGCCAGTTTGCGAGTCGCTGATTGCCTGCCGGTTGCTGTAAATAATCGCTGTTGAATGCGTGCGAACCGGCCCGTCGGGGCCTAAAGTAGCGGTTCTTTTTCGGCCGGGTTCAGGACCATCGCATGACGACGTTTTACGATGCTCGCGGGAATATCTACGCGGTTGTGGCGCCTGAAACACTGCGCCAACGGGGTATTGAACTGCCTGGTCAGGCGTCTTCGGCAGCTGAACAGCGTGCCGACTGGACGCTTGCGGCTATCCAGGCATTTTGCAGTTGGCCCCCCGACACCCAACCGGCCGGTGCCAAGGAGCACCGTTCGGATGGCTTGCTGGTCGGCCCGTTCCAGGCTGCGCCACCGTTTGACCTGTTGATCGTCAACACCGATGGGACGTTGGCCGAGCGCAGCGGCAACGGCCTGACGATTTTTGCCCAGGCGCTGACCGAGCAGGGCTTGATGCCGGCGCAGGGGCGTTGCCTGCTCAAGGTTCACCATGACAAAGGCGATGCGGTGTCTCCTGTCGAAACCTCGGTAACGCCTGCGCAGGTCGACGGCGTGCAGGGTTTCTGGCTGGACCTCGGCAAACCGGCGTTCGGGCCGAATGCTGTGGGGGCCCAGGCGGTCGAGGCGCGGACATTGAATCAACGTGAGTTGAGCCATGTACCGATGCTCGCGCGGCTGAATCCGCTTTGGGCTCACAGTCAGTTCGTGCGGATCGGCAATCCCCATTGTGTGACGCTGGTGGCGGATGCCGAGGCGTTGCCGAGCAATCAGCAGATGCGCGAGCCCGGATTGTCGGCCGACCTGACGCGCATCGCTTTCGCGCCGCCGAGCGGGGCTGGCGAGCCCTGTGCGGCGGGCGTCAATCTGCAATGGGCGAGGCTGGAATCCGAGCGTCGAATTGCTGCTCGGGTCTTCGAGCGTGGGGAAGGGCCGACCGCATCTTCTGGTACCAGCGCCAGCGCGGTGGCTTGCGCGGCGTGGAGTGTGGGGTGGGTGACGGCGGGGACTGTGGCGGTGGTTATGCCCGGCGGTACGGCGCCGGTGTTGCTTGAGGAGCAGGACGGTGAACTGAGCCGGGTCAGTTTGTTTGGGACGGCGCGGTTGATGTCCTGATTCTGCGGTGGCGGTCAGATTGCTATCGTCGGAACGCCGCCCGGAGCCGGCTCGCTCCCACACGGGATCTGTGTCGTCCACAATTGTTGTGGTCGTCGCAGTTCACCTGTGGGAGCGAGCCTGCTCGCGATGGCGTCAGCCCGGTCAGCCGAAAAACTCGACCACCGGCATCTGCCGCTTCATCAACACCTTCCCGCCACGAATCGAGTACAGCGGCAAGCCCTGGCTGCGGATCACTTCGTAATCGCTGTCCGCTGACAGGATCAGCAAGTTCGCCGGACGTCCCGGCTCCAGCCCATAGCGATCACCGAGGGCCATGGCCTTGGCGCTGTTGTCGGTCACCAGGTCCAGCGCGGTTTGCAGGTTGCGGTAACCGAGCATGTGGCAGATGTGCAGGCCGGCTTCGAGCACCCGCAGGATGTTGCCGTTGCCCAGCGGATACCACGGATCGACGATCGAGTCCTGGCCGAAACACACATTCATCCCGGCTTCCAGCAACTCGTTGACCCGGGTGACACCTCGGCGTTTCGGGAAATTGTCGAAGCGCCCCTGCAGGTGAATGCTTTCGGTCGGGCAGGAAACAAAACTGATCCCCGAATGCCCGAGCAGGCGAAAGAGCTTGGCGCAGTAGGCGTTGTCGTAGGAGCCCATGGCCGTGGTGTGGCTGGCGGTCACCCGTGAACCCATGTCGCGGCTGCGGGCTTCTTCGGCCAGCACTTCAAGAAAGCGCGAATGCGGGTCGTCGGTTTCGTCGCAATGCACATCCACCAGGCAGCCGGTGCGCTCGGCCAGGTCCATCAGGAACTTCACCGAGCTGACGCCCTGATCGCGGGTGTACTCGAAATGCGGAATCCCGCCGATCACGTCGGCACCGAGGAGAATGGCTTCCTCCATCAAATCGCGGCCATTGCGATACGACTCGATGCCTTCCTGGGGGAAGGCGACGATTTGCAGGTCGATCAGGTGTCGACTCTCTTCACGCACTTCGAGCATCGCCTTGAGCGCGGTCAACTGCGGGTCGGTCACGTCGACGTGGGTACGTACATGCTGGATACCGTGGGCGGCGAGGGCGCTGATGGTCTTTTTGGCGCGGGTCTTGGTGTCTTCCACCGTGATGGTTGCCTTGCGCTCGCCCCAGCATTCAATGCCTTCGAACAACGTGCCGCTCATGTTCCAGCGCGGTTCACCGGCGGTCAGCGTCGCATCGAGGTGGATGTGTGGCTCGACGAAGGGCGGCACCACCAGATTCCCACCGGCATCGAGGTCTTCGGGTCCGAGGGTCGGGGCTTCGGTCTGACGGGCGATGTTGGCAATCAGGCCGTTTTCCAGGTGCAGTTCATGCAGGCCTTCATGGTTGCGCAGGCGGGCGTTGATGATGTGCATGGGGACGGGTCCTTTTCTCGATCGATAGCGTCAGTGAATGCCTGAATCATAGGCATAAAAAAACCACCGGTCTCGGTGGTTTTTTTTGATCCCCAGGCTTATTCGCCGTGGTAGATGCAACCGCTGGTGCAGGTTTCGTGGATGCGAATGGCGCTGAGTTCCGGCAGCAACGGCTTCAGCTCGTTCCAGATCCACTTGGCGAGGACTTCGCTGGTCGGGTTTTCCAGGCCGGGAATATCGTTCAGGTAGTTGTGGTCCAGGCGCTCGTAGAGCGGCTTGAAGATCGCCTTGATTTCCGAGAAGTCGCGGATCCAGCCAGTGTGCGGATCGAGGTCGCCGCTCAGGTGAATTGCCACTTTGAACGAGTGACCGTGCAGGCGGCCGCACTTGTGGCCTTCCGGGACGTGAGGCAGGCGGTGGGCGGATTCGAAGGTAAACTCTTTGAAGATTTCCACAGTGGTTTGAGCTCTGTCAGGTGGCTATCGCGCGCGGCGATGGGGCAGATCGCGAGTTTAACAGCTTGGGTCCGGGGTTGCGGGAAAACACTGACTAAAGGGTCAACAGCTGCTCACCCAAACGCCCGCTGGCCGTCAGTTCGAGGAACTCGTCGCCGAGCCGCTGGCTCTCGTCCATGGCGGTTTTCCAGTATTTCTGGCGGCTGGCCGGATCACCCATGAAGCGCTTGAAGTCATTCCGGTCGGGTAATTTGCCGTAGGGCAGGCGCGACAGGTAGGCCTTCGACGGCGCCACCAGCAGCACATCCTGCAAACGCCCGGAATTGCCGCGTCGCCATGGCAGGGTTTTGTCGAACCAGCCGGGAATCACCCGATCGGTGAAATGCGGGTAAAGCACGATGTCGTCACCGCTGTACGGCAAGTCGAGGTGGTAATCCAGCAAGCCGCCATCGCGATAAGTCCCGGCGCCTGCACCGGGCAGGTCACGTACGCCTTCCATGACCATCGGGATCGAGCCCGACGCGAGCAAGGCCTGACGCAAGTTGCCGGCGTTCAACGCAACGAAACGCGACGGGAAGTCATTCAGCGCGTTGAGCGGCGGCGCCAGGCGTGGGTCATGCACGATCAGCCGTTCGAAGTGCCGCGACAACCGTGAGCGTCCGCGCAGGTTGTCGGCGATCACCGATGACAAGCCCAGCCCGAGCCGTCCGCGATGGTCGTCGGCGAGCAGGCCGTGGCTTTTCACAACCATGATGTTCAGCCGATAGAGCGGGTTGTCCAGCAGTCGCGAATCGTGCCCGCCGAGCAAGTCATGCAGCATGCGCTGCGAGCTTTGACTGATCTGCGCCATGCTCATGCCCTTGGTAAAACTCTGCGCGTTGTACAGCTCACCGAGACGTCTGATGCCTTCGCCAGCGTCTGGCAAGCAGGCACTGGCGAAGCGCCAGGAGCCCACCGAGGCGCCGATCAACGAGCGCTCGCGCGGTGCGGCCGGCAGCCACTGGCCGAACAGCGCCAGGTCCAGACCTTGAATCCCCAGGGCTTTCGGTCCACCGGCAGCACCGGGTAGCGTGCCGACCTCCAGGGCGCTCAAGCCGTTTTCGCGAATCCGCGTAAAGGCCCGCGGGCCGGCCTTGAGGGTCAGGGCAGGGAACTTGATGTGGATAGCGGTCATACCGGTCTCGATTTTTTCCGGATGTGTTTACACGGAAATGAAATGTAAGCGCATCAATGATGGCAATTCAGTTTCAGTTAAGTTGACGCAGCTAGGGTGACTCCCCGGGTAATTTATGAAGAATACGCAGGCACTCCATGCTCAGGATATGTAATGAAGGTTAATCTGCGCGCGTATGGCCTGGCGACCCTGATGCTCCTGGCATTTTGCTCGGCGGTGGTGGCCCGTGACCTGGACCAGGACGAAGCCCTGCGCCTGCGTCAGAAAGGCGTGATTCTACCGCTTGAACAGCTGTTGCAGCAGGCGATGGACCGTCACCCCGGCGCTAAATTGCTCGAAGCCGGGCTTGAACAAAAGCATGATGTTTACATTTACGAAGTCGAGTTGCTGACCGCCGACGGCGTGGTACGTGAGCTGGACCTGGAAGCCGCCACCGGGCGCTTGATCAAAGACAAGGACGATGACTGATGCGCCTGCTGTTGGTGGAAGACCACGTACCGCTGGCCGACGAATTGATGGCCGGGCTCGATCGCCAGGGTTACGCCGTCGACTGGTTGGCCGATGGCCGCGATGCGGTGTATCAGGGCCGCTCTGAACCCTACGACCTGATTATTCTCGATCTCGGGCTGCCAGGGTTGCCGGGGCTTGAAGTGCTCGGCCAATGGCGGGCGGCGGGCCTGGCCACGCCAGTGCTGGTGCTGACCGCGCGCGACTCCTGGGCCGAACGCATCGAAGGGCTCAAGGCTGGCGCCGACGACTATCTGAGCAAGCCGTTTCACCCGGAAGAACTGCACCTGCGGATTCAAGCGTTGCTGCGCCGCTCCCACGGCCAGGCCAATCAACCGACGCTCAAGGCAGCCGGGTTGCAGTTGGACGAGGGCCGTCAATGCGTGATTCGCGACGGCGCCGACATTCAGCTGACGGCTGCCGAGTTCCGCCTGTTGCGCTATTTCATGCTGCACCCGGAGCAGATCCTTTCCAAAAGCCACCTGGCCGAACACCTCTACGACGGTGAAACCGAACGCGACTCGAACGTGCTGGAAGTTCACGTCAATCACCTGCGCCGCAAACTCGGCCGCAGCGTGATCGACACCCGGCGCGGTCAGGGTTATCTGTTCGGTGGGCAAACCCGGTGAGGTCGATTCAACGGCGTTTGAGCCTGGGACTGATCAGCGTCATGGTGGTGGTCGGTCTGGTGCTGGCGCAAACCAGTTTGTGGTTGTTCGAAGTGGGCTTGCAGCGTTATCTGGAAGCCGGGTTGCGCAATGACAGCGAAAACCTGCTGATGGCCTTGGTGCGGGGGCCGCAGGGTTTACAACTGGACGAACGACGCCTGTCGCCGGCCTACCAGAGACCGTTCTCCGGGCATTATTTCCATATCGACTTCGCCGACAATCACTGGCGCTCACGTTCGTTGTGGGATCAGGAATTACCGCTGCTCGATCATCCGGGGCTGCACAGCAACCTGCAACTGGGCCCGGAAGGCCAGCAATTGCTGGTCCTGCGCGCGGACTACCGGCGATTGGGGCAGTCAATCTCCATCAGCGTGGCGCAGGACTACACCCCGGTGCGTGAGAGCTTCCAGCGTATGCGCCAGGTCGGGCTCGGGTTGGGCCTGACGGGGTTGCTGTTGATTCTGGTGTTACAGCGGGTCACCGTGCGGCGCGCCTTGCGACCGCTGGAAAACGCCCGCGAGCAGATCGCTCAGTTGCAACAAGGGCAACGCTCGCAACTGGACGCTCAAGTGCCGCTGGAGCTGGAGCCTTTGGTGGCGCAGATCAACCATTTGCTCGCGCACACCGAAGACAGCCTCAAGCGCTCGCGCAATGCCCTGGGCAACCTCGGTCATGCGCTGAAGACGCCACTGGCGGTGCTGTTAAGCCTGGCGTCGTGCGAAAAACTCGACGCCCATCCTGAACTGCGCAAGATCCTTCGCGAGCAACTCGAACAGGTTCAGCAGCGACTCAATCGCGAATTGAATCGCGCGCGTCTGGCCGGCGATGCCTTGCCGGGTGCGCAGTTCGATTGCGCTGCCGAGTTGCCGGGATTGCTCGCGACCCTGAACATGATCCACGGCGACCACCTGCATCTCGTCTACACGGCACCGACCGGTTTGCACTTGCCTTGGGATCGTGAGGATATGCTGGAACTGCTCGGCAATCTGCTGGATAACGCCTGCAAGTGGGCGGATGCCGAGGTGCGCCTGAGCATCGTCGAGACAGCTGAAGGGTTTGTGCTGGCGGTTGAAGACGATGGGCCGGGCATTCCCGAAGCGCAGCGCGATCAGGTGTTCAGTCGTGGCACACGGCTGGATGAGCAGACTGACGGGCATGGCCTGGGGCTGGGGATCGCGCGCGATATTGTCGAGGCGTGGGGTGGGGAGTTGGTGTTGCAGGAGAGCGAGTGGGACGGGTTGAAGGTGGTGATCGAGTTGCCCAGGCGCTGAAACCGATCTCGGACACACCCGATTAACCTGTGGGAGCGAGCCTGCTCGCGATGGCGGTATGACAGTCAACATCAATGTTTAATGTCACGGCCTCATCGCGAGCAGGCTCGCTCCCACATGAACCTGCTACATCAAACTCGGAACTGATCCATCAAACCCTGCTGCTGATTCGCCAGGCTATTGAGCGACTGACTGACCCGCGCCGATTCATTGGCTTGCCCCGACAGCGATTCCGTCACGTCACGAATGGTCGCCACGTTGTTGTTGATCTCCTCGGCCACCGCGCTCTGCTCTTCGGCGGCGCTGGCGATTTGCAGGTTCATGTCGGTAATCACCGTTACCGCGTCGCCGATCTGCCGCAGGGCGGTCACCGCCTGGCTGACGTGCTCGACGCTGCCCTGGGCCTGGCGATGGCTGTTGTTCATCGAGCCGACCACGTCTTGCGTGCCGCTTTGCAGTTGTTCGATCACCTGACGGGTTTCCTCCACCGACTCCTGCGTACGGCGTGCCAGGTTACGCACTTCATCGGCGACCACCGCAAAACCACGCCCGGCTTCACCGGCGCGGGCCGCTTCGATGGCGGCGTTCAGTGCCAGCAGGTTGGTCTGTTCGGCGATGGCGCGGATCACTTCCAGCACCGAGCCGATCTTCTCGCTGTTGGCGGCCAGGCCTTCGACCTGGGTCATTGCCGTGCTCATGTCTGCCGCCAGGCTGTCGATACTGGCGGTGGTGCGGTCGATGACGGTCAGGCCCTGACGAGTCGCCTGATCAGCGTCGCGTGCCGCTTGAGCCGCTTGGGCGGCGCTGCGGGCGACGTCCTGGGCGGTGGCGCTCATTTCATGGGACGCAGTGGCCACCTGATCGACCTGACGGTATTGCTGCTCCATGCCGGCGCTGGTCTGGGTGGCGATGGCCGACGATTGGTCCGCCGTGCTGCGCGCGTCCTGCACCGAGCGTTTCACTTGCGCGATGATCGGTTGCAGCTTGTCGAGGAAACGGTTGAACCAGCCGGCCAGTTGCCCGAGTTCGTCTTGCTTGTCATAGGCCAGACGGCGGGTCAGATCGCCTTCGCCGCTGGCGATGTCTTCCAGCATGCGCGCCACGCCAAGAATCGGCCGGGTCACACTGCGTGCCATCAGCCACACCAGCAACAAGCCGATGACGGCTGCCAGTACACCGAGGCTCAGCTCGATCAGGGTGCCGGCGGTGTTGCGTTCGTCGAGTTGCTGCTTCAGGGTTTCGGCGGGACCGACCAGGACTTTTTCCGGCACATCAAGCAACACGCCCCACGATTTGCCACCGGGAATCGGCTGGAACGGCGACAGGACTTTGAGCAGCTGATTGTTGTGCAGGCTCTGGGTCTGAGAGCTGGCGGCGAGCCTGCGGATCAGCTCGGCACCGTTGTCCTTGTCCACGCTGTCCAGACGCTGGCTGAGTTTGCTGGCGTCCGGGCTGTAACCGGCGAGCAGACCCACCGGGCTGAGGATGCTGACACTGGTCTGGCCGTCATAGAGCTTTTTGCTGGCTTGTTGGCTGACCGCTTGCAGGCTGTTGAGGTTGATGTCAACCGACAGCGATGCAATGACCTTACCGTCGACCAGCAACGGGAAGACGATGCTGGTCATCAGCACGTTCTGGCCGTCGATCTCATAGAAATAGGGTTCGATCACGCACGGTTTGAGGGTGGTGCGCGGGCAGGTGAACCAGGCGTTGGCGGGTTCGCCGCTGGGGCCGGTGCTGGTGTCGGCCATGTCGCTTTCCGGCAGTGCCATCGAGTTCAGCTTGCCGGCGGTCGGTTGCGACCAGTACAGGGCGAAGCGGCCCTTGTCGTTGCTGCCGATTTCTTTCTGGCCGCTGAACAGTTCGTCCTTGCCGTCCAGTGCGTTGGCTTCAAACACCAGCGACAGGCCGAGCAATTGCGGGTTGGCTTGCAGCGCCGACTTGACTTGACGGGTCAGGTCTTCACGCAGGTCGAAGGCGTCGAGAAAGCGCTTCTCGGCCTGCTCACGCAAAAACAGCACCTGGCGCGCGAAACCGTGGCCATATTGATAGGCGTCCATGAACTGCTGGCGAATCCCCAACGCCTGAACTTCACCCTGCGCCTCGATGCGTGCTTGAGCCGCTTCGGTTAGCATCTCCATGCTCGAGGCTTTGACCAGCTGCGAACTGTGCTCCATGCGATACAGCGAAAGACCGACCAGCAAGGTGACAATGCCGGCCAGGCACAGCCCGGCGAGCAGGGTGATTTTCCATTGAATGGAAAGTTGTCGGAGCTGCATGGAGATGTCCTTATTCGATATTTATTTGAGACTTTGCACTGTAACGGCGTCGATTCGACTTTCTTTATCCATGAAAGCCAATAAAAAACGACATAAATCCGTAGCAGCTGGCGCAGCCTGCGTTCGGCTGCGCAGCAGTCGTAAACCCTGCCTGCACGTTTTTCCTGAAACACCGCATCGCATGAATTCACGACGGCTTCGCCGCCGAACGCAGGCTGCGCCAGCTGCTACGGGAGTCGGTGTTGGTTTTGACAAGCCAGGCCTGCTGTTGCACAGTGCGCGCCCTCTAATAAAACCCTCTCTTCAATCCGCCGTCGGCTCATGCAGCTGGCTGGACGGACTCATCCTGTTTGCGCCGGATTTACCCGTCGCCCTGTTTTGAGGTAACGATGATTAATGCAGTAATTGCCGCGGTCGGCGTCATGCTGGTGCTCAGCCTGTCCCGCGTGCATGTGGTGATCGCGCTGATCGTCGGCGCACTGGTGGGCGGTTTGACGGGCGGCCTGGGCATCGATGCCACGCTCAAGGCCTTCAACAGTGGCCTGGGCGGCGGTGCGACCGTGGCCTTGTCCTACGCGTTGCTCGGCGCTTTCGCGGTGGCGATTGCCAAATCCGGCCTGGCCCACGCCCTGGCGGACAAAGCCTTGCTGCTGGTCGACCGGCAGGACGCCGCGGGTGGCGGGCAGGTCAAGTGGCTGCTGATCGCGTTGCTCTGGGTGGTGGCCATTGCCTCGCAGAACGTCCTGCCGATCCACATCGCTTTCATTCCGCTGCTGGTGCCGCCACTGCTTTATGTACTGACCAGGCTGCAGATGGATCGCCGACTGATTGCCTGCGTCATGACTTTCGGCCTGATCACGCCGTACATGTTCTTGCCGGTGGGCTTTGGCAACATCTTCCTGAATGAGATCTTGCTGGCCAACGTCAGTAGAAGCGGGGTGGACATCAGTGGTGTCAACGTCACTCATGCCATGGGGATTCCTGCGTTGGGCATGGTGTTCGGGTTGTTGATGGCGTTCGTCAGCTACCGCAAGAAGCGCGTGTATGACCTGGAGAAAATCGAGCGGGTCGAGCAGGTCGCGGTGCAGTACAACCCGTTGACCCTGATGGTGGCGGGGCTGGCGATTGCCGCTGCGTTCATCATTCAGTTGCTGCTGGACTCGATGATTATCGGTGCGCTGGCCGGGTTTCTGATCTTCTCGGTATCGGGTGTCGTGCGCTGGCGCGAGACTGACGACCTGTTCACCGAAGGCATGAAGATGATGGCGATGATCGGTTTCATCATGATCGCCGCTTCGGGTTTCGCCGAGGTCATGAAGGCCACCGGCGACGTGAAAACCCTGGTCGAGGCCTCGGCTTCATGGATCGGTCACAGCAAAGGTGTCGGCGCATTACTGATGTTGCTGGTCGGCCTGCTGGTGACCATGGGCATCGGCTCATCGTTTTCCACGGTGCCGATTCTCGCGGCGATCTTCGTGCCGTTGTGCGTGCAACTGGGTTTCAGCCCGTTGGCGATCGTCTGCATCGTCGGGACTGCCGGCGCCTTGGGTGATGCCGGTTCGCCAGCGTCCGATTCGACCCTGGGCCCGACCTCCGGTCTGAATATCGACGGCCAGCATCATCATATCTGGGACACCGTGGTCCCGACGTTTTTGCACTACAACCTGCCATTGCTGGGGTTTGGCTGGGTCGCGGCAATGGTGTTGTAACGGATTGAGCGCATCGTTTTCATCAGCGACCGGCCTGCGCCTACAGTTTTGCGCAGGCTGGCCGTTAATGCTTTAACCACGACAATAATATCCAGAGTGAACAACACATGCGCCTGAGCCTTAAAGCCAAAGTCTTGTCCCTCTCCGTCCTTCCGGTGTTGCTCTTTGCGTTGGTTATCAGTCTGACCACTGCCTTCATCTTGCAAGAGCAGGCCCGTAAAGAAGTCGAAGAAACCCGTCAGCGCTTGATGAACGATGCCAAGGCCACCCTGCAAAGCTATGTTGCGGTGGCGATGACGGCGATCAAGCCGCTGTATGACGCCGCAGCGCCTGGCGATGAGGCGGCTCGCGCGCAAGTGGTCAAATTGCTCTCGAGCATCAGCTACGGCAAGGACGGTTACTTCTTCGGCTACGATTCCAACACCGTGCGCCTGTTCAAGGCCAACAGCCCGGAAGGCGTCGGCCAGAGCTTCAAGGACAATCGCGATCCTAATGGCGTGTACGTCAACCGCGACCTGGTGAAAGTCGCCAAGGACGGTACGCACTACCTGCAATACAGCTCGCCGTTGCCTGGCGACAGCAAAGTCCTGGTGCCCAAGCTGGGTTACACCGAATACCTGTCCAAGTGGGACATGGCCGTCGGTACTTCGGTGAATCTCGACGGTATCGAAGCCCAGGTCGCAGCGGTCCAGACCGAGGTTCGCGAGCGCATGGAAGGCGTGCTGCTGAGCATCATGGGCATCGCGGCGGTGGTGCTGCTGGTGATCGCGGCGGTCGGTCTGTTTGTGGCCAATACCATTTTGCGTCCGCTGAACCTGATGAAGGCCAATCTGGACGACATCGCGGCAGGCGAGGGCGACTTGACGCGCCGGCTGGCGATTACCTCTCAAGATGAACTGGGCGAGCTGGCCGGTTCGTTCAACCGTTTTGTCGACAAGATTCACGGCCTGGTGCGGCAGATTACCGAGATGACCTCGCAGCTGACCGGGCTGGTCAATCAGGTCTCCGATCAGGCCCAGCGTTCGGATCAGGCCATGGAACGCCAACGTCACGAGACGGATCAGGTGGCCACGGCGATCAACCAGATGTCGGCGGCAGCGCAGGAAGTGGCGAAAAGCGCCCAAGGCGCTGCGGTGGCGGCCCAGCAAACCGACGAAGAAGGTCAGGCGGCCAAGCGCGTGGTCGCCGGGAGCATTTCGCAGATCCATGCGCTGGTGAAAGATATTCGCAGCAGCGGGGTCTCGCTCGACAGTTTGCAGCAGGACGTGTCGTCGATTGTCAGCGTGCTGGGGGTGATCCGCTCGATTGCCGACCAGACCAACCTGCTGGCGCTGAACGCTGCCATCGAAGCCGCTCGCGCCGGTGAGGCCGGGCGTGGCTTTGCGGTGGTCGCCGATGAGGTGCGCGCGCTGGCCAGTCGCACGCAGCAAAGCACTCAGGAAATTCAGGGCATGATCGACCGCTTGCAGGCCGGCACGCAGTCGGCGGTCGATGCCATGCGCCGCTCCAGCGAGGCCGGTGACGGCACCTCGGCGCAGGCCAATCAGGCGGGCGCTTCGCTGGACACCATGGCCCAGTTGATCGGCACCATCAATTCGATGAACGCGCAGATCGCCAGCGCCGCCGAAGAGCAAACCGCGGTGGCCGAAGAAATCAACCGCAGCGTGCATCAGATCGCCGTCGCCGTGGACAGCGTCGCCGACGAAACCCAGCTCGGTGCGCAAACCTCCCGCAGCCTGGCGGATTTGGGGCAGCGGTTGGGTAAATTGGTCGGGCAGTTCAGGATCTAAAGGTGTTTTTGCTTGAACTCCCGTAGCAGCTGCCGAGCCCGCGAGGCTGCGTTCGAGGACGCAGTCCTCGCAAATCCTGCGTACGCGGTTTACCTGAAAAAACGCGCTGCCTGATTTCACGACCGCTTCGCGGCCGAACGCAGCCTCGCGGGCTCGGCAGCTGCTACGGGGGGAGTATCCGCCAATCGTGGCTAAACTACTGTCACATCCCGCATCAACAACCCGAACTTCAAATCCACTGCATCCGGAATCGGCAGGTACACGGTGTGTCCGTCTCCCGGCGCCACTTCAATCGCCTCGCCTTTGGCGCTTTGCAATTGATGCAAGTCGAAGTGGAAATTGCCTTTGGGCGTCATCAATTCCATGTGATCGCCCAAACCAAAGCGGTTCTTCACCTTGACCTCGGCCAGCCGATCACGGCGCTCACCGGTCAGCTCACCGACGAACTGCTGACGCTCCGACACCGAGCTGCCGTTCTGGTAGTTCTGGTATTCGTCGTGCACATGCCGACGCAGGAAACCTTCGGTGTAGCCACGCTGGGCCAGGGATTCAAGGTCGGTCATCAGGCTACGATCGAACTCGCGGCCGGCCACGGCATCGTCGATGGCGCGGCGGTAGACCTGAGTGGTCCGGGCGCAGTAGAAGTGCGATTTGGTCCGGCCCTCGATCTTCAACGAGTGGACGCCCATCTGCGTCAAGCGAGCGACATGCTGCACCGCGCGCAGGTCCTTGGCGTTCATGATGTAGGTGCCGTGTTCGTCTTCGAAGGCTGGCATCAGTTCATCGGGGCGGTTGGCTTCCTGGAGCAAAAACACCTGGTCGGTGGGTGCGCCGATGCCCAGCGTTGGCTCTGGAGTGAACGCTTGAACGATCTCGCCCACGGTGTTTTCCGTGGCAGGTTGTGCGGCGTATTTCCAGCGACAGGCGTTGGTGCAGGTGCCTTGATTGGCATCACGCTTGTTCATGTAACCCGACAGCAGGCAGCGCCCGGAGTAGGCCATGCACAATGCGCCGTGAACGAACACTTCCAGCTCCATGGCGGGGACTTGCTGGCGAATCTCGGCGATTTCTTCCAGCGAGAGCTCCCGCGACAGGATGATCCGGCTCAAACCTTGCTGTTGCCAGAACTCGACACTGGCCCAGTTCACCGTGTTGGCTTGCACCGAGAGGTGAATCGGCATCTGCGGGAAATGCCGGCGCACCAGCATGATCAACCCGGGGTCGGACATGATCAGCGCATCCGGGGCCATGGCGATGACCGGCTGAAGATCCTTGAGGAAGGTTTTCAGCTTGGCATTGTGCGGGGCGATGTTCACCACCACATAGAAACGCTTGCCCTGGGCCTGGGCTTCGCGGATGCCGAGGGCCAGGTTGGCATGATCGAACTCGTTATTGCGCACACGCAAGCTGTAGCGCGGCTGGCCGGCGTAGACCGCATCGGCGCCGTAGGCGAAGGCGTAGCGCATGTTTTTCAGGGTGCCGGCAGGGGCAAGCAGTTCAGGCGTGGCGAGGGGCATGAGGGGCTCGATCACAAAAGCTCGCGAGGGTAGAGCAGTCGTGCGAGGCGTTTATTGATCTGGATCTATGCTGGGTGAATAAAGCAGGGCACTCGGGCGCGTGGTGGCTGACTAACCTAGTACAGGCAGTCAGTGTCTGCGGGTTACTGGCGGGGAGCGGACATGAACCAAACCGTTGTGCGAGACAGATCGCTGCTGGTGCTGCTGGTGTTGGTGACCGCCGCTTTCATCTGGATTCTGCTGCCGTTCTACGGCGCGGTGTTCTGGGCGGTGATTCTCGGCATTGTCTTCGCGCCCTTGCAGCGTCGGCTGCAAGTGAAGTTTGGCTGGCACCGCAACCTGACGGCCCTTTGCACCTTGGGCATTTGTCTGGTCATTGCCATTTTGCCAGTGATCATTACCGGCATCTTGCTGGTGCAGGAGGGTGCGAGCATCTACAAGAATATCGAGAGCGGCCAGTTAGACATCGCCAGCTATCTGGCGCAGTTCAAACACAGCCTGCCGCCGTATTTTCAGCACCTGCTGGACCGCTTTGGCATGGGTGAGCTGAGCACATTGCGCGAGAAAATCATCAAGAGCGCGATGCAGGGCAGCGAGTTTTTCGCCAGTAAGGCGTTCAGCCTCGGTCAGGGCACTTTTGACGTTGTGGTGAGCTTTTTTATCATGCTCTACCTGTTGTTCTTCTTTCTGCGCGACGGTGCCGAACTGGCGCGCAATGTCCGCGCGGCCGTGCCATTGGCGGAACATCAAAAGCGCCGCCTGCAGCTCAAGTTCAATCGCGTGGTACGAGCCACGGTCAAAGGCAACCTGCTGATGGCGATTACGCAAGGCGCACTGGGTGGGTTGATTTTCTGGTTTCTGGACATCCCCAGTGCATTGCTCTGGGCGGTGATAATGGCGTTTTTGTCGCTGTTGCCAGCGGTGGGGGCGGCGATTGTCTGGGTACCGGTGGCAGCCTGGTTCCTGCTCAGCGGCGCGATCTGGCAGGGTGTGGTGCTGGGGCTGTTCGGGGTGTTCGTGATCGGTCTGGTAGACAACATTCTGCGTCCGACCCTGGTGGGCAAGGACACCAGGATGCCGGACTATCTGGTCCTGGTTTCGACCCTGGGCGGCCTGGCGATCTTCGGTCTCAATGGTTTTGTCATTGGGCCGTTGATCGCCGCGCTGTTCATGTCGAGTTGGGACTTGTACATCGAAACCAGGCCACGCGTGCAGTTGCCTTAGGCGCCCAGCGCGTAGGTGCCGATACGTTGCGACAGGGCTTGGGCGGCGGGCAGTGAAGTGAGCGGGCCGCTGATCGCGACACCGTCCTGAACCAGATACCAACAGGCGAGCAATCCCAGCTCTCTGAGCGGTGCGGGAACGGCGCTACCAATAACCGACATGATCTGAACCTTGGGCATAAGTACCTCCATCAATCTATGGAGCTACCTTACTGACCCGGCGGTTCAACGGAAAATCAACGTGCTCGATAGTGGACATTGACGACAACGTGGCGAATGGCCGCTGTCAGTCGACGACCTGGTCGAGCATGTTCATCACTTCATGATCATTGAGCAGGCCTTTACGCACCAGGTTTTCGGCGAGCAGCGAGAGAAACTTGGCGCTGCGATGGCCTTCCAGGTGTTTGAGCTCGGTCAATGCGTTATAGACCTTGCTTGAGGTACAGAGTCCAACAATGTGGTGCGGGTTTTGCGTGGGCATGAGGGTCGTCCTTGTTTTTATGAACCGTTTATTACGGACAATTCAAAGCTTGCTGAACTGTCATGACATAAATATGACGGTTGTTGCGTGCAAGCCAGGGCATTCGTCGGATCAATCATGTCAAATTTAACCGCAGTCACTGTCCCGGCAGCGACCTTGGCGAGATTTATTCAGACATTGTTCTAACCGCAGAACGAAAACAGGCCCCGCCGAGGCGGGGCCTGTGTTGTGTAATTGGCAGTGATTACCAGCCTGGGTTTCAGTAACGGGGCTGAACGTAATACCCCTGTGGCTGGACGTAAACCGGTGCGGGCTGGACGTACACCGGCTGCGGTTGAACGTAGACTGGCTGCGGTTGAACGTAGACCGGTTGTTGTTGTACATAAACCGGACGCTCGTTGGACATGACTGATCCCGCGACCACCGCGCCGACCACAGCGCCGACGGCGAGCGGTGCACCCCAGCCCCAGCCGCCGCCACGGCCATGACCGTGACCATAATAGTAGCCATGGGCTTGCGCCTGTCCTGCGACAGCAAATGCACCGATCAGCAAGGCTATTACAGGGAGTTTGCGGATCATGATAATTCCTCGTGTTTTCGCCCCAACGCGCTTGAGCCTTCAATAGATCCAAGGATAGTTGCGGGGATAACTCTAAGACAGCGTTTTTTGGCGAATCTGCGACGCGTCAGAGTAAATTTTGTGTAAGGTCTGTACCGGCATCTTTACCTTTACATGCCAGCCGGGCCAGAGGCCTCGCTATGATCCGATAAACCCGATGGGCTGACCAATCCCGTCCATCTGAAAGTGCAATTTGAAGGAGATCCACATGCTGATGAACCCGAATAAAGACACCCAACTGTGTATGTCACTGTCTGGGCGCCCCGGGAATTTCGGCCTGCGTTTCCATAATCATTTGTATGAGCAACTGGGCCTGAATTTCTATTACAAGGCGTTCAGCAGTCAGGATCTGCCGGGGGCGATTGGCGGGATTCGTGCCCTGGGTATTCGCGGCTGCGGCGTATCGATGCCCTTCAAGGAAGCCTGCATCCCACTGGTCGATGAACTGGACGCGTCGGCGCAAGCCATTGCCTCGATCAATACCATCGTTAACACCAACGGTCACCTCAAGGCTTACAACACCGATTACATCGCTATCGAGCAACTGTTGAAAACCCATGCCGTGCCGCAGGATTCGACGTTCGCCTTGCGCGGCAGCGGCGGGATGGCCAAGGCGGTGGCCAGTGCCTTGCGCGACGGTGGCTATCAAAACGGCCTGATCGTGGCGCGTAACGAAAGCGCGGGGCGCGCCTTGGCCGACTCGCTGGGTTATCGCTGGCAAGCAGAACTGGGCAGCGAGCGTCCGCGGATGTTGGTCAATGTCACGCCGATTGGCATGACCGGAGGCGCAGAGGCCGATCAACTGGCTTTTGACGCTGACGCCATCGATTACGCAGAAACTGTCTTCGATGTGGTGGCGATTCCCTCGGAAACACCACTGATCGTGCGCGCTCGTGCCGCAGGAAAGCGGGTCATCACCGGGCTTGAAGTCATCGCCATTCAAGCGCTTGAGCAGTTTGTGCTGTACACCGGCGTGCGTCCCAGCGATGAGCAGTTCCACAAGGCCGTGGCGTTCGCCCGCAGTTGATAAGGCGCTGCGGGGCAGGGGGTAGGGTTACTCGAGGCGTGCCAGGCGTTCTTCGAGTGCTGCAATCCGCGCTTCGAGTTCTTCGATGCGCTCCACCGACACGCCGTTACTGGCGCCACGCTCCACCGGGTTCTGGCGGGCGGCGAGGATCGCGTCGATATCCGCCGGGTCGCCCAGTGCGTGCATGTAGCGGTCTTCGCGTTGGCCCGACTGGCGCGGCAGCAACATCGCGAGACCACGGGCAATCAAGCGTTCCAGTTGATGGACAACCTGTTCGGCATCTTCGAAATCATGCATGCGGCCGCTGCGTGTCAGCAGTTCGTTGACCGTCTGCGGACCGCGCAGGAACAGCAAGCCGGTCAGAATAACCTGGGCCGGCACCAGCTCCAGCGCCTTGTCGAGTCGATGCTCCCAGCGATCGGCGCGGCTGCCCATGACCAGCCTGGTGAAGCCTCGACCTTCCAGGGCGCGCAAACTTTGCCCGACCTGGCCCTGGCTGAGGTTCATCACCGGTTCCCGGCTGGTTTTCTGGTTACAGGCGATGACCAGCGCGTTAAGGGTCAGTGGATAGGTCTCCGGGCTGGTCGCCTGTTTCTCGATCAACGAGCCGAGAATGCGCAGCTCCGTGCTGCTCAGTTGCAGTGCATCGGTGGACGTCTCTGGCTCTGCGCTCATGCTTTCCGGGCCCTTGCTAACCGTATCTTCCATTGTTGACTCCCTAATTTAGCAACAGACCCTTGTTTGCGGGTCAGATCGCTCTCCTTTCACGTCGTTCTGTTTGACGCAGAACCTCGTCGGAGGAGGCGAGTGCGGCAATCTTAGCGCACTGTTGCTCAATCTTCTGGCGCAGACACGGTTCTTCTCGCCGTCGGCATCGCTAGCGTAGAGCGTGCTGTTTGCCTCACTCAGCAAGTTCTTCGGGCGACACGATCCAGACACTGCAGGGCATTTTGTATAACAGGCTTTCTGTCGTGCTGCCGACCAGCCGGCCTATCCCGCGATGGCTGATCCGGCCCATGACAATAACATCGACCTGATTGACGTCGGCATAGTTGACCAGGACCTTGCCCGGGTTGCCCATGATCATGTGACGCTGTTCCGGCGGGATGCCGTTGCGCTCGGCCAGTTCGTTGAATGCCTCCCCCTGAGCGTCGAACAGGGTCTTGGCTTTGCCTGAAGAGAAGAAGGTCGACACGTTGTTGAAGTCGAATTCATCGGCACTGATGGAGGAAAGGTCATAGGCATAGACGACGTCGACCTCGGCATTGCAGGCACTCGCCAGTTTGACCGCTTCGTGGAGTATCCGGTCGTTCAAGCCTTGGTACTGTTTATCGCGATGGAAGGGATCGACCGCTGCCACAACCTTGCGAGGCAAGGCATGAATGGCGTTACTGACAAAATGTAGCGGCACTGGACACTCGCGCAGCAAATGCACATCGAGCGGTGTGAACATCAGCCGCGAGAGCAGTGATTCATGTTGCAGCGCTTTGATCAGCAACTCGATCGGCTGTTCTTTGAGGTGGATCAGAATTTCCTGGAGCGGGCGTTCGACCCAGGTCACCTCGGTGGTGACTTCCAGGCCAATCTTGCGCAGAGGCCTGGCCTGCTCCTCCAGCCACAGGCGGTGACGTTCGATATAACCCAGGCGCATCTCTTCGCGGGCCTGGTCGTTGACCAGGCTGGCGGTCGCCAAACCTTCCAGATAGTCGAAAGCCACGATGTGCAGCGCCGCACCTTCGGCCTTGGCCAGTGCGGCGGCCCTGTCGAAGGCCGGGCTGTGCTGCATCAGCGGCGAGACGATCAGCATGAAACGTGATTGATCAGACATGACAAACCTCTCCTGGGTAGACACAAAGTCGGCGGCTGTACGGTTGGCACGATGAGTTGTCAGCTCCTGAAACCATGGCCTGATCGTGTCGCTGGCCAGTTGCCCGAGCTTGATCTGTGTCAAACCGGCGAGAGGCCAGTCTTGTCGTCCGACATACGGTCGTTTGCTGCACCTCCAATCTGCTGATTATTGACCATGATCAATCTCTCGTCCGCGAACCCGGCGCAGTCTGAAATTCGTACGCAATTTACGCTCGCGTACAGGGCAGGAGAGACCATCTGCCGTCATTCTCAGCGGCCAAAGCAAGGTCGTGTTACGCCGTGATGGAGTGTTTGGACGCCAGGATGCATCGCCCACAGACCCGATTGCGAGGCTTGATCCGAGGCCGGCTATGATTATTGAAATGACAGAACAACTGGCAAGACACCGTTGGCTCGTACAGATGGATGCATGGGAGGTGGGGTTCGACAGTCGGGATGAAGCTGAGGCGTTCGTCAGGCAACTCAAGGCGCGCATCAATGCGCCGCATGCCTGGCCGGCAAACACTGACACCAAGCCATTGCCCCGACCGCCCGCCGGTTCTCGGTCCGACCCGGCTGTCGAGCAACGGGTGCTGGCTGATCTCGCGAAATAAGCGCCGAGGTCAGGGGGGATGACCGGGTGCGTATCCAATGAGTGAAACCTTCGGCCTGACCAATGCAGCCGCTGCGCTGGGGATCGGCATGCTGGTCGGTCTTGAGCGCGAGCGCCATAAGGGCGGGGGCGATAGCCGTGCCTGTGCCGGGTTGCGGACATTCGCGATCACCGCGCTATTGGGCTATATCTCCCCGCAGGTGGGCGGCGGTCTGCTGGTGGGGATCATCGCGATCTGTGTGGCGCTGCTGCTCACCGTGGCTTATTGGCGAAACCTTGAAGAAGATCCTGGCATTACCAGTGAAGTGGCCTTGCTCACGGTGTTGGTCCTGGGGGCGTTGTGTGGCACCGCGCCAGAGCTGGCCATTGCGATTGGCGTGGTGATGGCGGGGTTGCTGACTTATCGTCAGCGGTTGCATCACTTCGCGCACAATCAGTTGACCGACGCGGAAATTCGCGACGGCCTGGTGCTGTTGATCGCCGCACTGGTGGTGCTGCCACTGGCGCCGGATCGCTTTATCGGGCCCTATGCTGCAATCAATTTGCGCACCATTTGCACCTTGACCGTGCTGTTGATGGCGATAGGGGCGGTGGGGCATATCGCGGTTCGCACCCTGGGCACCCGCTACGGGTATCCGATCAGTGCGATCGCTTCGGGGTTCGTTTCCGGCACGGTGACCATTGCGGCCATGGGGCATATCAGTGCCAAGGAGCCGGCGCACATCAAAGTCCTGAGCGCCGCTGCGATGCTGTCCAATCTGGCGACCGTCATTCAGGTGGGCCTGATCCTGGGAACGGTCGATCCCGGCCTGTTGCGCAGCATGTGGGGGCCGTTGCTATCTGGACTCTTCGTCACGGGGTTGTATGGCGTTTGCTTGATGTTTCCAAGATCGACGGGGGACGGCAACGAGCCGATCAAGGTTGGTGGTGCGTTCAATCTCAGGCTGGCCTTGATCGTGACACTGGCCATGACCGGCATTACCTTCCTGTCTTCTGCAATGCTGAGTCACTTTGGCCAGGTGGGGGTGATGCTGACGACGGCCCTCAGCGGTTTTGCCGATGCCCACTCGTCAACGGCATCCATTGCCTCTCTGGCGAAGGCCGGTCAGCTCCCCTACGACGCGATTGCCGGCCCTGTGCTGATCGCGGTGAGCAGCAACTCGCTGAGCAAATGTGTGGTGGCGTGGGTCAGCGGCGGTCGGCGGTTCGCCGGCTATGTCATTCCGGGTCAGGTATTGATGACGGCGGCGATGTGGGCGGGCACCTTGCTGCACTGAAGCGTTCGATGCAGGTCGTATCAATCGAGGCCCTGCAAAGAGCGCATGGAGCTGATAAAGATCAAGTCGCCTGCACCCGGAACGTTCAATCTAAAGTCTCACTGACTGCATTGAAATGGCCGAGCGCCGAGGTGACTTATGTCGCAGACTCAACGTTTATTGCTGATTGCCCCCTCCGCGATGACCCGTACTCCGGCGTTCGAGCGCGCTACGGCGCTGGCTCTGGCGACGCAATTGCCCTTGCATATCGTGGCGTTCGATTACAGCGAAGCCTTGGCGGTGGCCGGTCTGTTCGCCCCCGAGCAAATCCGGCAAGCCCGTGATGGCTACCTGGAAAACCACCGACAATGGCTTGAGCAGCAAGCCGGGTTGGCGAAGAAGCACGGGGTCGAGGTCACCAGTGAGGTGGTCTGGGTCCAGCACCTCTATGAAGAGATCCTTCATTTCGTCAACGAGATGCCTTTGGCCCTGATCATCAAGGATGCTCAGGAGGAGTCCGCGTTAAAGCGGATCTTCTTTACTCCGCTGGACTGGCGGTTGCTGCGCGATTGCCCGGTGCCGGTGCATCTGGTCACCAATGCCAGCCACCCACGGCCGCACAAGATTCTGGCAATTGTCGATGTGTTGCGCAGTGAAGACCAGGACCTGGTGTTCAACGATAAGATTGTCGACGCGGCAGTGAAGCTGGCCGAACAGTGCAACGCCGAGCTTGATTTGGTCCATGTGTATGACTGGGCGGCGGTGTACGCCTCGGACATGGGCGTTGGTGCATTGCCCCTCGCCACCGGCATCTACGAAGCGTTGGGCGAGGCGCAAAATGAGGCATTTGCGGCCCTGGCCGAGCGCCACGGCGTACCGGCCGATCGTCGCCACTTCATTGAAGGCGCGCCCTTGCAGGGCATCTGCGAGTTTGCGACTGATCATCAGATCGATGTCATCGTCATGGGAACGGTGCACCATAAGGGTTTGAACAAACTCTTGGGCAGCACCGCCGAACATCTCTTGCAGCGGGCACCGTGCAGTGTGCTGGCGATCAAGCCGGGCGAGTCGCTGCAGTAGTGTTGAATCGCCCCTTGGCGCGCCAGTGTCTGGTGCTCCAAGGGGCGTTTTTTTACAGCATGAGGCGGTGAATGACCTGGCGGGCATCGTCAGGATCGTTATGGACTTCAAATCCCAGGGCTTTTGCCAAATCGCGCATGGGGGCATTACTTGAGGCATCAACGGAATACATCTGATGAAAACCGTTCTTGCGGGCTGCCCTGATCAGATGCTCCATCAACAGCGTGCCCAGCCCCAGGTGCTGCCATTCATCGGCAACGGTGATCGCGCATTCGCATTCATGTTCGGCGGTGGCGGCATAGCGACTGACGCCGATTTCGATCAGTTTGCCGTCTTCGTGGACCAATGCGATGTAGGCCATACGTTGCTTGCCGTCGATGTCCATCAACTGATCGAGCATGGCTTTATCGGGTTCGTTGATTTGCGCCAGAAAGCGCATATGACGGGATTCCGGTGACAGGTGCTTGATGAACGCGTATTCGCGCTCGCGGTCTTTTTCCGTCAATGGCCGGATCAGTACATGCCGACCGTCCCTGAGCGCTTCAATCCAGTATTTCCCGCTGACGGCGGCATAGACGGCCGCCGCCCGTTCATTGTGGTCTTTGACGGTAAGCATGGTGTGATCCTCCGTTGGGCGTAAAAAGCTCGCGTGTGGCATGAGTTCACGCGTGTTGTTGTACTTTTTACGCCGCTGACGGCACTTGAATCTGATCTGGATCAGACACTCGGCATAGGCGTCCTCAAACGTTCGGGTTTGATGTAAATCAACCCCTCTCAGGGGCTAATGAGTGCAGTCTAGGAGCATGCCGGCGGGATCGACCGGCGCAGAGCCGAGGTGTGTGATGGGTCAATATCAACGTTTACTGCTGATCGCCGACCGAACCCTGCATCAATCTCCAGCCTTGCTGCGTGCGGTCGCCCTGGCCAAGGCGAGTGGGGCGGTCTTGCACGTGTGTGCCTTTGTCGAACCGGTGCCGATCGTTCATTTGTGGGATGAAAAAGTCGATGAGGCGGCATTTCACAGCTACCTGCGTCGCTATCGCCGCTGGATGTCGGAGGAAATCCAGCGACTGAGCGGTGAGGGGCTGAAAGTCTCGGTGGAAGTGGTCTTCACCACCCATCCGCTGCTGGATATCCTGAAACATGTCGAGGAGTTCAAGCCTGACCTGGTGATCAAGGACGCCACGCTGGAGCCGGTGCTCAAACGGGTATTCATCACGCCACTCGATTGTCACCTGCTGCGCGAATGCCCGGTGTCTGTGCACCTGGTCAACCAGGCCCGTTACAGTTTGCCTCACCGGATCGTGGCGGCGGTTGACCCCTTCGACCCGCAAACCCAGATCAGTGGCCTCAACGACACCATCATTCAAACCGCGAACGCCCTGGCCCTGCAGTGCGATGCGCCGCTGCATTTGCTGTACGCCTACGACCTGTCACCCGCGTTCAATGGCGATGCACCGTTGGTCAACGGCGGCTGGAGCATGGATTACATGGAGGAGCTGCGTGAATCCCTGCACCTGGCATTCGTGACCCTGGCCGATCGCTACGGTATACCGCCCGAACGTCGGCACTTTGTCATGGGCCAACCGGTTCGGGCATTGACCGAGTTTGTCGAAGAGTACCTGGCCGACGTGGTGGTGATGGGCACCGTGCACCGGGTCGGGCTGGATCGGTTGATTGGCAGCACCACCGAACGGGCGCTCTACTCGGTGCCTGGCAGCATTCTGGCGGTCCGCTCACCCGGTTTTGCGGTCAGGGGGTAAGCACGATGGCGCCTTTGACCTGACCGCTCCTCAACTGGGCGAGCGCCTGATTGGCATCGTCCAGTGCAAAACAGGTGACATCGCTGTGCACGGGCGTATGGCGGATCTCCTGGAAAAACGCCGTGCCGTCTTCGCGCGTCAGGTTGGCCACCGAACGTACGCTGCGCTCACCCCAGAGCAGACGATAGGGAAACGCAGGGATGTCGCTCATGTGGATGCCGGCGCATATCACACAGCCACCCTTGACGGTGGCCTCCAGCGCCAACGGCACCAGCGCACCCACGGGGGCGAAGATCAGGCTGGCGTCGAGCAGGTGCGGCGGTTTCTGGTCCGAGGGGCCAGCCCAGGCGGCACCCAATGTTCGGGCATACGCCTGGCCCTCGTTGTCGCCCGGTCGGGTGAAGGCATACACCCGTTGACCTCGCCCCAGCGCCACCTGGATTGCCAGGTGCGCGGCGGCACCGAACCCGTAGAGGCCCAGATGGCGTGCGTTTTTTGCCATTTGCAGCGCCCGAAAGCCGATCAGCCCGGCGCACAGCAACGGTGCGGCTTCGGTGGCCGAGAGCGTGTCCGGAAGGCGAAAGCAGAAGCGCGCGTCGGCCACGGTGTAGTCGGCATAACCGCCGTCCAGATTACAACCGGTGAACTGCGCCTGATCGCAGAGGTTCTCCCGGCCCGAGCGGCAGAACGCACACTGGCCGCAGGTCGATCCAAGCCAGGGAACGCCGACTCGCTGGCCGATCCAGTCGGGTGCAACGTCAGCCCCCACCGCGGTCACTTCCCCGACAATTTCATGCCCCGGCACTCGCGGCAGTGTCGCTTGTGGCAGCTCGCCATCGACCAGGTGCAGGTCGGTGCGGCATACGCCACAGGCCAGGACTTTGATTAACAGTTGCTGAGCATCAGGTGTCGGGATAACGCGTTCTTCCCGTTGCAGTGGCTGGCCAGGAGTCTGTAGCACCATGGCGCGCATGACGATTCTCCGGAATCAACGGCATTCAGGCTGTCAAACTGGCGCGTCCCGATGGCAGCCGGTGACCAGATGCTTGAGCCTGTCCATGTCGAGGATGGTGACGTTACGCCCGGAAATCTCGACCAGTGACTGATCCCGCAGGTGGGCAATGCCCCGGCAGATGGTTTCCAGGCGCAGCCCCAGGTAGGAGCCGATCTCTTCGCGACGCATCTTCAGTACGAACTCCCTGGACGAATAACCGCGCAGGCTAAGCCGCTGCGACAGGTTCAGCAGAAAGGCCGCCAGACGTTCGTCGGAGTTCATCTTGCCCATCAGCATCAGCATGTCGTGATCGCGCACGATTTCGCGGCTCAGGAGTTTGTTCAGATTGTGCTGCAGCGTAGGCAGCTCCCGGGAAAGCTTCTCCAGCTGGGCGAAATGGATGGGACACACTTCGCTGTCCTCAAGAGCGAAAGCATTGCAGGTGTGCTGCTCTTCACTGATAGCGTCCAGGCCGAGCATCTCGCCGGGTATTTGAAAACCGGTAACTTGCTCGCGACCGTCGAGAGACAACACTGTGGTCTTGAATGAACCGATACGCACTGCGTAAAGCGAGCGCAATGAATCGCCCGTGCGATACAACGCCGCCCCTTTTTTAACTTTTACGCGCTGGATGATCAGGGTATCCAGTCGCTCTACTTCCTGGTCGGTCAGGCCAATCGGCAGGCACAGCTCCAGCACGCTGCAGTTGGCACAGGCAGCCTTGAGGTAATGCGCGTGAAGGGGGCGGAGGTCATACGGCGGCATTATGCGTCCCTCTATTGGTGTATGAAGCATAGGCGCTGAGAGCCGGGTCAAACCCGTAATGCGTAAACCGAGGGCGGTTGTACGACGAACGGGGGCAGTGCCCCAGCAGAAAATGCCAGTCAATCAGGCGCAATCCATGTGGGAGCGAGCCTGCTCGCGATAGCGGTGGGTCAGTCAACATTGATGTTGAATGTTATGCCGTCATCGCGAGCAGGCTCGCTCCCACAGGTTTGCGCTTAACTGACTGGCATTCCTCTCCAGAGGAGGCGCGTTTGATGTAAATCAAGTCTTGAACCTCCCAGACTCCCAGAATCGACAAATGCCCTGTTCGCAGCGCGGGCCTGTCATCGATGGCCGGCGCTGCTCTTTGTCGAGAGCGGAGAGCTTCATGAGTGATTTTCTGAGTGCCGATCAGCTGGAAGGTCTCGACGCCTATTGGCGAGCGTCCAATTACCTGGCAGTGGGGCAGATCTACCTCAAGGACAACCCGCTGATCAGCGTGCCCCTGACGCTGGAACATGTAAAACCGCGTTTACTGGGGCATTGGGGAACAACGCCGGGGCTGAATCTGATCTATGTGCACCTCAACCGCCTGATCACCTGCTACGACCTGAACATGATCTTCGTCACCGGCCCCGGGCATGGTGGGCCGGCGATCGTGGCGCAGACCTATCTGGAAGGGACTTACACCGAGTTCAATCCTTCAGTGGAGCAGAACCGTAACGGCCTGGTCCGGCTCTTTCGGCAGTTTTCCTGGCCTTATGGGCTTTCCAGCCATGTTTCGGCGCAGATTCCCGGGTCGATCCATGAAGGCGGCGAACTGGGCTATTCCCTGGCCCATGCTTACGGCGCGGCGTTCGATAACCCGGACCTGATCGTGGCGTGCGTGATCGGCGACGGTGAGGCTGAAACGGGAACGCTGGCGGCCAGCTGGCATTCCAATAAATTCCTTAATCCGGTGCGTGACGGGGCAGTCCTGCCGATTCTGCACCTCAATGGCTACAAGATCGCCAACCCCTCGGTACTCTCCAGAATCAGCGAAGATGAACTGTCGGCCCTGATGTATGGCTACGGTTACGATCCGTATTTTGTCGAGGGTGATGAACCTGAGCAGGTTCATCAGGCGTTGGCCAGAACCCTGGACACGATGCTGTTGAAAATCCGCGAGATCCAGCGTGTTGCGCGCAAATACCCGCAGCCCCCGGTGCCGGAGCGCCCCCTTTGGCCGATGCTGGTGCTGCGTACGCCAAAGGGCTGGACAGGCCCCAAATTCGTCGATGGTCGGCGTATTGAAGGCACGTGTCGTGCGCATCAGGTGCCGCTGGCGGATTTCGGCCAGCCGACTCATCTGCGGCAACTGGAGGAGTGGCTCAGCAGCTATCGTCCGGATGAGCTGTTTGACGTCAATGGCGCCTTGTTACCCGAAATTGCTGCACTGGCGCCGACGGGGCACCGGCGAATGAGCGCCAATCCTCACGCCAATGGTGGCCTGCTGCTGCGACCGCTGGATCTGCCGCGTTTCACCGAATACGCCGTGAAACTTCCTGCGCCGGGCTGCCTGCGCGCAGAAGCGACCCGGGTGCTGGGGGCGTTTCTGCGCGATGTGATGAAAAACAATCTGACCTCAGGCAATTTTCGGTTGTTCGGCCCGGATGAAACCGCCTCGAACCGACTGGATGCGGTCTACGACGTCAGCGCGAAGGCGTGGATGGGCAATCTGGAGCCCGAGGATATCGACCTGGCGGCCGAAGGCCGGGTGATGGAGATTCTGAGTGAACAAGTGTGCGAGGGGTGGCTGGAAGGCTATTTATTGACGGGCCGGCATGGACTGTTTTCCTGTTACGAGGCCTTCATTCACATCGTCGATTCGATGTTCAATCAGCACGCCAAATGGCTGAAAACCGCCGCCGAGGTGCCTTGGCGCAAACCCGTAGCCTCGCTCAATTACTTGCTCACCTCGCATGTCTGGCGTCAGGACCATAACGGTTTTTCCCATCAGGACCCGGGCTTCATCGATCTGGTCGCGAACAAGAAGTCCGATGTGGTCCGGATCTACCTGCCAGCCGACGCCAATTGCCTGCTGTCGGTTGCCGACCACTGCCTGAGAAGTCGCAACTACATCAACATCATCGTTGCCGGCAAACAACCGGAGTGGCAGTGGCTGGATATCGGTTCGGCCATCCGTCATTGCCTGTGCGGCATCGGTCGATGGGACTGGGCCTGCCAGAACGATCAAGACCCGGACGTGGTCATGGCCTGCGCGGGAGACGTCCCGACCCTGGAAACGCTGGCCGCCGTGACCTTGCTCCGCGAGTACGTGCCGGATTTGCGCGTCAGGGTGATCAACGTCGTCGATCTGATGGTGCTGCAACCGTCATTTCAGCATCCCCATGGTTTGTCGGACTCGGCGTTCGATGAGCTGTTCACCGTCGATAGACCCGTGATCTTTGCTTTCCACGGGTACCCGGCACTGATTCACCGGCTGATTTACAAACGCAGCAATCATGAAAACTTCCACGTGCGCGGCTTCAAGGAGGAGGGGGCGACCACGACACCGTTCGATATGGCGGTCATCAATAACCTGGACCGTTATCAGCTGGCGCTGGATGTGATCGAGCGGGTTCCGCGCCTGCACGACCAGATCGAAACTGCCCGGGCGCGTTACTGGGCAACGATGGAGAAACACAAGCTTTACCTCATCGAACACGGGCAGGACTTGCCCGAAGTGATGAACTGGCAATGGACGCCTGCGGCCGGCAGTTGAGGAGCCCCGATCGATGCCGACATCCATCCAGCATGAGCGCAGAGGCAAGAAGCCGTTCGCGTCCAGGCCTGAACGTTCTGGAGCCAGACCATGAGCCAGTATCAACGGTTGCTGCTGATCATCAATCCGACCCTGCGTCACTCCCCGGCCATCCACCAGGCCAGCGCTCTGGCCAAGGCCTGTGGTGCCACTCTGCATATTCTCGGGCTGACCAAACCGGTCAGGCTTTTTTCTCTGCTTGAACCGCCGGCACGGGACGAGACGCGCACGCATTACCTGCAGGAGCAGAGCCGATGGTTGAAGAATGAAGTGCACGCACTACGCGCCAAAGGGCTTGATGTGACCAGCGAAGTGAGATGGAGCGATGATGCCCGTCTGGAGATCCTGGACTATGTGATGCAACTGCGTCCCGACCTGTTGCTCAAGGAGATTCAGCATGAGCCGCTGCTCAAGCGTGCTTTTGTCACGCCCATGGATTGGTACTTGCTGCGCGAATGCCCGGTGCCGGTTTATCTGCTGAGTCCGTGCAGTCATACCTTGCCGCGCAAGGTGGTCGCGGCGGTGGATCCCGAGCCGCAGGGCAGCAAGCTGAACGAGCGGATCCTGCAGCAGGCCAATAGCCTGGCGTTGCAATGTGATGCCCAATTGTCTCTGCTGCACGTCTGCCCTATGTCCTCCGACTATCTGGACGATGCAGATGGAGATGAGCCGGTGCTGTCGAAGCTCAGGAAAGATCTGCGCCAGGCACTGGAAAAATCCTTTGTCACACTGGCTCACGACTTCGGGGTGCCTGTTGAATGTCGGCACTTTATCTTCGGCGATCCGGTGTCGGCGCTGGCCGGATTCGTCAACGATAACCAGACTGACGTGATCGTCATGGGCAGGGGCCGGCACCATGGCCTGCAATGGTTGATTGGCAGCACCACCGAACATGTTCTTTATCAAGTGCCTTGCAGCATCCTGGCGGTTTAGGTCCCGTGGAAGCGGTCGTCCACCGGCGACCGCTATTTGCTCTTCCAGTATTTCTGCATTTCGAGAAACAGAAAGGACGCCGTCCAGGTGATGAGCACCAGGCCGGTCAGTGCCTGCAAGCCTGTCAGGTACTTGAGTTTGCCCATGGGCGAGATATCGCCAAAACCGATGGTGGTAAAGGTGGTGAAGGAGAAATACACGCAATCCATGAACGAGCCGTCAAAGTTGCCATTCAGGCTGCCCCAGTCGCCGGAGCGCGCCATCAGGTAATAGGCCAGCGCAAAGCACCAGACTTCTGTTGCATGGGCCAGCATCGCGCCAAATACCCCGACGACGATTCTGAATCGACTCCAGGCCCGGAGCCGGGGAAGCCAGTCGTTCAGGCGTGACAGGCATTCGTAGTGGATCACCACGGCAACGATGACCACCAGCGTATTGATCAGCGTGACCTCAATCATGGCGAGCCATCGGGGGCGGCCTTGAGCGGTAGCAGCGGCGCAAACTCCTCTGGCGTCAGCGTTTCCTTTTCCAGCAACAAATGAGCGCCGGCATCCAGGTCGGCCCGACGACTGTCGAGCAGCACCTTGGCACGGTTATAGGCTTCTTCGAGCAGGGCGCGGATGCCCAGGTCGATTTCCCGCGCGGTTTGCTCCGAATAGTCTTTCTGGCCCAGTCCGGCCATGTGTTCGCCCAAATAAGTCGGGGTTTGCCGTTCGAGTACCGATTGACCGAGTTCGGCACTCATGCCGAAGCGGGTGATCAACTGCCGGGCGATGTCGGTCGCCCGGGTCAGGTCATCGGCGGCACCTGTGGAAATCTGGCCATAGACGATGAACTCGGCGGCCCGACCGGCCATCAGTACGGCGATGCGATCCTTGAGCATCTGGCAACTGATCAGGAAGTGATCCTCGGTCGGGCGCTGCAAGGTATAGCCCAGCGAGCCAATGGAGCGGGGGATGATCGACACCTTGTGAACCGGGTCCATCCCCGGCAACGTGCCAGCGGCCAGGGCATGGCCCATTTCGTGATAGGCCACCACCAGGCGTTCGTCAGGCAGTAACAGGCTGCTCTTGCGTTCGACCCCGGCGACGATGCGTTCCACCGCGACCGTGAAGTCGTCGAGGGTGACGGTTTCGCCTCCCCGGCGGGTGGCCACGATCGCGGCTTCGTTGATCAGGTTCGCCAAGTCTGCACCGGTGAAGCCCGTGGTGATTTCGGCGATACGTTCGGAGTCGATGTCGGGCGCTACGGTGATTTTTTTCAGATGGACCTTGAGGATCGCCTGTCGGCCTTTTCGATCGGGGCGGTCGATCACCAGTTGACGGTCGAAGCGGCCGGCCCGCAGCAGCGCCGGGTCGAGGACCTCGGGTCGATTGGTCGCTGCCAGCAGGACCACACCTTCGCGCGGGTCGAAACCGTCCAGTTCGGCCAGCAGTTGGTTGAGGGTCTGTTCTTTTTCGTCGTTGCCGCCAAACGCACCGATACCGCGCATTTTGCCCAGGGCGTCGAGTTCGTCGATGAAAATGATGCACGGTGCAGCCTGCCGTGCCTGCTCGAACAGGTCGCGCACTCGAGCGGCGCCGACACCGACGAACATTTCGACGAATTCGGACCCGGAAATCGAAAAAAACGGCACCCCGGCTTCACCGGCGATCGCCTTGGCCACCAGGGTCTTGCCGGTGCCCGGTGGGCCGACCAGCAGGGTGCCCTTGGGAATATGCGCGCCCAGGCGTGCGTATCTGGCCTTGTCCTTCAGGAACGAGACGATTTCCACCAGCTCGGCCTTGGCTTCATCGATGCCCGCGACATCGGCGAACGTCACCCCGGTATCGCGTTCGACAAAGACCTTGGCCCGCGATTTGCCGACGTTCATCAGCCCGCCAAGGCCCTGTTTTTCGGCCATGCCGCGGAACAGGAAATGCCAGAGCACCATGATCATGGCAAAGGGCAGCAACCAGCCCAGCAGCGCGTTAAGCAGGGTGTTTTCGCTGATGCCGGAAAAGCCGACGCCTGACTGGGCCAGTTCCGTCGCCAGCGTAGGGTCGACCCGCACGGTGGTGAACAGATCGTGGCCATCGATGGGCTCTTGCAGCTTGCCGCTGATCTGCTCCTTGTCGACCCGCAACTCGCTGACCTTGTGCTCGCCCAACAGTTGCAGGAACTGACTGTAAGGGATGCTCTGCACCGAATGGCGGTCAACAAAAAACAGCTGGGCGAGTGCAAGGACCAGAAAGGTGATCGCGAAGTAGGAAAGGTTCCACTGGTGATTCTTTTTCATGGCCTTGGCTCAGGGAAAAAAGGCGGGCTGGCCCGATGCGTGACGGTTCGATTGCCGAACGCCGAGGCTCAAGCTCGTTGGGCATCTGAATACGATTCTAGACGCCATCAGCCCGAACGCCGGGGTTTACGCCGGACGTCGAGCTGATATTCCCTGTTTGACATCAGGCAATCAGCAGGTGATCTTCCACCGCCCTCACGCCTGGTACGGACCAGGCAGCGCGGGTAGCGATCTGGCGTTCACGCCACAGATGGACCCGGCCTTCAAGTTTCACGACATCACCGTCTACCTTGACGTGAATACCCTTGGCATCCACTTCGGCATTGCGCTTGAGGGCTTCTTCGATGCGGTGCTGGATATCGGCCACTTCCACCCGAGGATAAAGGGTGAGCCGATTGTCCACGCCCACCACCCCGGACAACTTGCGCACCGCACGTTCGACGGTTTCTTTCTGGTACTGCCAGTCCACCTTGCCTTCCAGCGTTACCCAGCCCTTTTGTACGATGACCTTGACGGTGTCTATGGGGACATCAGAACTCCAGGCAATGATCTTCAATGCGCGGGTCGCGATGGTGTCATCTGCCGTGCCCTCCCCGGGATCCAGCCTGACCTGTATTTCTTCGGCCAGCGCGCGTACCCCCTTGATGCGTTTTACCGCCTGTTCAGCAGCGATTTTCTGGGCATAGGTCCGGACATGGCCGGAGAGCGTGACGACGCCCTTGTCCACAGCGACGCCGATATTGGCGGCATCGATATCCGGCTGGAACTCAAGCTCATCCAGAATGGTTTGGCGCAGACTCAAGTCGTTCATGACGGTGTCCTCTGTGGTCGATTTGGCGCGAGCATCGGACGGCATATGCCCGATCACTGGGTATGTTTTTACGCCTGGCGGCTGAGCATTTATTGAGCTGAATCAACAATGCTTCTTTCAGCAGCGGTGCTTGGGCGCACAACGACTTTTTGTGATTTTTATCAACCCCGGCCAGCACCTGCCCACTCACTATCGACATTAATCAGAGAGGGTGTTCGTCGATTCGTTTGCTGATGGAAAGCCGGCACAGGAGTGCTGCTCATCAGGTTCGACTGACCAAGCATCTGCCGACGAGGTGTGTGATGTTCGAAATTCGCCGTTTACTGCTGATCGCTCCGAGCGAAATGTCCCGTACCCCCGCGTTTGATCGGGCGGAGTCCCTGGCAAGGGCGACAGGCGCGATGCTGCACATCGTGGCATTCGATTACGTCGAAGCGCTGGCGGTCGCTGGCCTGTTTGACCATCAGGCCATGGCGCAGGCGCGCGAGGGATATTTGCAGGTGCACCGTCACTGGCTAGAGCAGCAGGCCCGGTTTGGGCAATGCAAAGGCCTGCACGTGACCACTGAAGTGGTCTGGGCCAAACCGGGTATCGAGGAGGTGCTTGAGTACGTGAACGACTTCGGGGCAGACATCGTGATCAAGGATGTACAGCACGTATCGGCATTTCAACGGGTTTTCTACAAGCCTCTGGACTGGCTGTTACTGCGCGACTGTCCGGCCCCCTTGCACCTGGTCACCGATGCCAGAAACCCGTTGCCCTTGAAAATACTGGCGGCTGTCGACCTTTCCCATCTTGAAGAGCTGACGCAGGGGCTCAATGACCAGATCCTCGATATTGCTTCGAAGCTGGCCTTGTCCTGTGGCGCGAAGTTGCACCTGCTCAATGTCAGCGGCTGGATTGTGAACGGCGACTCCGGCGTGAACCTGCAATACCTGACCATGCGGGAAAGCTTGAGGGACGCGGTCAGCGATACCCAGATTGAAGCCTTCGATACGCTCGCCGAACGCTATGAGATTCCAGAGGCGAAACGGCATCTGTTGACCGGTGTTCCGCACAAGATGATCGAGCGTTTCGCGGCAAGTAATGAATTCGACATGATTGTGATGGGCACCGTGCACTATCGGGGCGTGAACGTATTTCTCGGCAGTACCGCCGAGAACACCCTGAACCGGGCTCCCTGCAGTCTGATGATCGTCAAGCCGCCGTATTGATGGCGTATCGTGGTGGCGGTATTCGATAACTGCCAGTGCTCAGGGGCATCGGCCGATCGGGAGCAGAAACGCTCATGAGTTCGGATCAAACGGGTTCTGCCGATCATCCGGCGATTGATTCGAGCGGCCTGACCAAATGGTTCGGGGAAGGGGACGTACGAATGAAGGCTGTCGATCAGGTCTCACTGGTCGCACAGTTCGGTGAAATGGTGTTCATCGTCGGCCCGTCAGGAAGCGGCAAGACCACGTTGCTGAGCATGATCTCCGGCATTCTGCGGCCGGATGCCGGTACGGTGAAGATCAATGGCAATGACATCTGGAGCCTGAGCACCGATCAACTGGCAGAGTTACGCCTCAATAACATCGGCTTCGTGTTTCAGGACTACCATCTTTTTGCACGGCTGACCGCTGCCGAGAATGTCGCGATTCCCCTGATCCTCAAGCATCGTGACTGGGATGACGCCATAACGCAGGCGAAGCAGAGCCTGGAAGTGGTCGGCCTCAAGGATCGCGGCGACATTCTGCCGGTCAAGCTGTCCGGCGGCGAACAACAGCGGGTGGCGATTGCCCGGGCGATCATCGGCAGCCCGCAGCTATTGATTCTCGACGAGCCCACCGCATCCCTCGACGGTGACACCGGGAAAATGATCATTGCCTTCGTGAAGTCGAATATTCTCAACCAGCAGCGTTGCATTCTGATCGTCACTCACGACGCGCGAATCAATGAGTACGCCGACCGCATCATTCATATGGAAGATGGCCGCATCAGCGAACCTGACCGGACCTCGCCATGAAGAACCGGGTGCTGTTTGTGCTGGCAGTCATCGGTGTATTGGCCGGGGTGACCGCCGCCTACCTGCTCGGACGCACGCCCCGTCCATTGCCGCCAGCCTTCGCCCCGGCGAGCAGCACTTATGACACCGCGATTTATGCGAACGGGATTATCGAAAGCGAGCAGCCCGGCGGTTCCAACATCGTGATTTACCCGCAGGTTTCCGGGCCGATCACTCAAGTGCTGGTGCAAGAAGGGCAGGCTGTCACCCGTGGTACGCCCCTGGTGACCATCGATGACGCCGTGCCCAGGGCAAACTTCGAATTGGCGCAAGCCAGTCTGAAAACCGCTCAGGACCAATACACCAAGCGCCTGGCGTCCTACGGGATTGATCCCAAGTCCATCAGCAAGGACACGCTGGACACCGCAAAGAATACCGCGGCCCAGGCACAGGCAGCGCTCAAGGCGGCGAATGCCACGCTTGCGCAATATGCGATCAAGGCCCCGGTGGATGGCGTGGTCCTGGCCATCAATACCACCGTGGGCAGTTATGTGTCGCCGCAGGGCGCCTATGACCCGTATATCCAGCAATTCAGCCCGTTGGCGGTGATGAGCGCTGAACAGACCTATCTGGCGGTACGCTGCTATGTGGACGAGATCCTGATTGCCCGCTTGCCGACGCCCGAACATATCCGTGCACAGATGTTGATCCATGGCTCGGATATCAAGGTGCCGCTGGAGTTCGTCCGCGTGCAGCCGTATGTGTCGCCGAAAATCCAGTTGTCCAATCAGCGTCAGGAGAAAGTCGACCTCAGGGTGTTGCCGGTGGTTTTCCGGTTCGAGAAAAAAGACCTCCCGAGGGTGTATCCGGGGCAGTTGGTGGATGTCTTCATAGGACAGAAATGATGTGCCAGTCCCGCGTCCATCGACCCCTGCGATTGCATGCCCGGGTGCTCCCCGCGATTATTCTGATGGCGATGAGCGCTTGCACCGTAGGCCCGGACTTTTCGCGTCCGCCTACGCCGTCGCAGAGCGGCTACACCCGCAATCCGGCGACGACGACCGTCGCGGCGCAGGGCCAGGCGCAGCATTTTTTGCCGGGGGCTGAAGTGGCGCCCGACTGGTGGCGGCTGTTCAAGTCCGGCTCTCTGGATGCGGTGGTTCGCCAGGCGGCTGCCAACAACCAGACCTTGCAGGCTGCCGAGGCCAGCCTGCGGCAAAGCCAGGACACGCTCATGGCCGGTCATGGGGTTTTCTATCCGCATCTGGACCTTCACGCCGGCGCGACCCGCGAACGCAATGCTCCGCTCCAGCAAGGGCTGACGACGGGAGGGACAATCTTCAACGTGGTGACCCTGAGTGGCACGATCAGTTACACCCTCGATGTGTTTGGCGGACAGCGTCGAACGGTGGAAGGCCTGCAAGCCGAGGTCGACCGTCAAGCCTGGCTGACCCATGCGGCTTACCTCACCCTGACCGCCAATGTCGTGAATACCGCCATCGCCCGTGCCGGCTATATCGCGCAAAGGCGCGCCACCGAGCAGTTGATTGCGCTGCAAAAACAACAGCTTCGGACCACCGAGGTCCAGGTGCGCAGCGGCACGGCGCCTTATTCGGCGGTCCTCAGTTTGCGCAGCCTGATTGCCAGCAATGAGGCCTTGTTACCGGCGCTGGAGCAGAAAATCAGCCAGGCCGAGCATTTGCTGGCCACCCTCGAAGGCGTCGCACCCACCGATGTCAGTCTCCCCAATATCGAGCTGACAGGTCTTTCGCTGCCCACCGATTTGCCGGTCAGCCTGCCCTCGAGGCTAGTCCGGCAGCGGCCGGATATCTTGTCCGCAGAAGCGCAGCTGCACCGGGCCAGTGCCAACATCGGGGTGGCCACGGCGGCGATGTTTCCCAGTTTCAATCTGACCGGGACCTATGGGACGGCCGGGTCGAACCTGGGGTCGTTGTTTGCGAGTGCCGGGCGGTTCTGGAGTGTTGGCCCCTCCATCGATGTCCCGCTGTTCCAGGGCGGTAGCCTGTGGTTTGGCCGTAAAGCGGCGATCGATGCCTATGAGCAGGCGGCAGCGAATTATCGGCAAACCGTGCTCGAGTCTTTCGCGCAAGTGGCCGATGCCCTGAAGGCCCTGGAGTTCGATGCACAGGCCCTGCAAAAACAGACCGAGGCACAGGCTACCGCTGAAGAAGCACTGCGTTTGCTGCAAGCCAACTACCGATCGGGCCTGGTGACCTATCTGGATCTGCTGGCGGCCGATGTGCAGTTGCATCAAGTCAACATCGCCTATCTGCAAGCACTTGCCCAGCGCCATCAGGACACTGTCGGGCTGTTCGTCGCGCTGGGTGGCGGCTGGTGGAACACTCCGCCCCCTGCGGGCAGCAGGCAGACACCATGAAATACTCGGGCATCCTGCGGATCGGCTTCAAGCTGCTGGTCAATGACAAGGCCAAGTTTTCGGCATTGCTGGTAGGGATTACGTTCTCGGTGTTCCTGATGTTGCAGATGACCGCACTGTTTGCCGGCATCCTCAATCGCGCCCACTCGACGGTGACCAATATCGGCGCGGCGATGTGGATCATGGACCCGGCCGTGAACACCCCGACCATTGTCATTCCTCTGCCAGACTATTTGCTCGATGCCGTACGCAGCATGGAGCAGGTGCGCTACGCGGTGCCTGTATTCATTGGYGGCGCCCAGGTCAGGTTGGCCAGTGGCACCTATCAGGCGGTCAGTGTGATAGGTCTCGACGACACCAGCCTGTTCGGTCGCCCTGAGCTTGAAGAGGGTTCTATCGAGGACATTTACGCGGAAAACGCATTCATCATGGTCCACGATGCCGAATTTTCGAAACTGGAGAATCCGCGGATTGGCACCTCCTTCGAGCTCAATGACCACCGTGGGACCATCGTCGCCATCGCCAAGGTACTGACCAGCGGATTGACTGGCATACCGACGCTCTACACCACTTACCGACGCGCCATCGAATACATCCCGACCACCCGCTTCACGGTGTCTTACATTCTGCTGGAACCCAGGAACAAGGCCGCAGAGGCCGGGATCAAGCAGCAGGTTGCGCAGTTGGGCTATGTCGCCTTGACCCGGGGAGAGTTCAACCAGCGGATTACCGATTTCTATATCTATCAGACCGGGGTCGGCACCAACATACTGACGATGACGGTGATCAGTTTCCTGGTCGGGTTATCCATCTCCGGTCAGACGTTCTACACCTTCATTCTGGAAAACCTCGACAAGTTCGCAGCCCTCAAGGCTATTGGCGCCAAGGGCCGCGAACTGATCTACATGATCCTCTTCATGGCCATGTTCACCTGTTTGACGGGGTACGGGCTGGGGGTCGGGCTGGTCACGTTGATGATCTTCACGGTGCGCACCTATCTGCCCAATTACGCAGCGATGATTACGTTCTGGAACCTGGGGCTGGCGTTTGGCCTGGTGCTGTTGATCGCCGGGGTTTCCAGTTACGTGGGCATACGCAAGGTGCTGAAAATCGAGCCATTCGACATTTTCAGGGGCTGAGCCTCGATAAGACGGAGTCAGCCCGGCTGCTGTTGATAAATATCAAGTGCCGGAAGACGTAAAGGGAGGATCAATAGCGTACCCATCAGTGTTCAAGGAGACGGGCATGCGAATGACATTTCTCGGTGCGGCTGGCACGGTGACGGGCAGCAAGTACCTGCTGGAACATAACGACAAACATGTGTTGATCGATTGCGGCTTGTTCCAGGGCTACAAACAACTGCGCCTGCACAACTGGGACCCTTTCCAACTGCCGGTCCGGGATCTGGAAGCCATCGTTCTGACCCATGCTCACCTGGATCACAGCGGCTATCTGCCCGTGTTGGTGCGCAACGGTTATCGCGGCCCGGTCTATGCCACGGCGGCGACCTGCGAGCTGGTCAAGATACTGCTGCTCGACAGTGGCCGCTTGCAGGAAGAGGAGGCTGAATACGCCAACCGCCATGGCTTCTCCAAACATGATCCGGCCTTGCCGCTGTACACCGAACAGGACGCGCACAGGGCCCTGAAGCTGTTGCGGCCAGTGGAGTTGCATCATCCGATCGACATCGCTCCGGGGATCAGCATCCAGTTGCGCGGTGCCGGGCACATCCTTGGAGCGGCCACCGTGGAAGTGCGTGCCGAAGGCATTAGCCTGGTATTTTCCGGGGACTTGGGGCGGCCGAATGATCCGTTGATGTTCGCCCCGGAAACCATCGAACAGGCGGACTATCTGTTGGTGGAGTCGACCTACGGCGACCGTCATCACCCCGCGGAGCCTCCGGAGGAACAACTGGCCGACGTTATCAACCGCACGGCATTGCGCCACGGCATTACTTTGGTGCCCTCGTTTGCGGTCGGGCGTGCGCAATTGCTGATGTATCACCTCTATCGCCTGAAACAGAAGAAGGCGATCCCCGACCTGCCGATCTACCTCAACAGCCCCATGGCCACCGATGTCACTCGCTTGTACCAGCGTTTTCGCAGTGAGCACCGGCTGTCGCTGGAGGAATGCGAAGGCATGTGCCATGCCGCGCACTTCGTGCGTTCGGTCAGAGACTCCATGGACCTTGACCTACAGCGCACCCCCGCGGTGATTATCGCTGCCAGCGGCATGGCCACCGGCGGGCGGGTGCTTCATCACCTCAAGGCGCTGGCGCCCAACCCGCTCAATACGCTGCTGGTTCCCGGTTTCCAGGCCGGGGGAACTCGCGGTGCGCAGATCATCGCCGGTGCCCCATCGGTGCGGATTCATGGCAAGGACGTGCCGATTCGGGCCGAAGTGGTGCCCATGGGGACCTTGTCCGCGCATGCCGACGGGGATGAAATCATGCAGTGGCTGAGGGGCTTCAAGCGGCCACCGAAACACACCTACGTCGTGCACGGAGAACCCAATGCATCGGATGTGCTGCGCCGGCGCATCAGCCTGGAGCTGGGGTGGTCGGTCTCGGTGCCTGAGTACCGTGACTGCGTTGAGTTGACCGGCGTTCCGGTCCCGGCCTGAAATCCTGATGACCGAAAGTCCCTTGCCGGTGTGGCGGCGAGGGGCCTTCGGCCAACAGCTGACGGGTGTTCTGGGTGCGCAACCCTTGTTGCTGGTTGTTCTGACCGTTGTCATCAACCGGTTTTTCTTTACTCGTCACGTGTCCAGCTGACGCTCAACTGGTATTGGTCATCGTCGTAATGGTAATTCGCGTGGCCTTTGAAAGCGCCTGTCAATGCATGACCCAGGCGGTTGGCGAGATGGACGCCGGTGGTGGTCACGATCAGAGCACCCTCGGAGTCGGTCAGCTTGATGAGGCGCTCAAGGGCATGATCGGCTTTTTCCTGCCGCTCGGTGTTTTCAATCAGATTGACGATTTCTTTTCGATGCTTGAGCAAGAAGCTGCCGGACAGCGTTAGCGTACCCGCCGGCCTGTTGTCATCGATGCGCCGACAGGCCGGGCAGGTCACCGTTTCGGCATCAGCGATCACCGTGTTTTCAGGCTGCTTCCAGGTCCAGTTACCGGCCTGATAAATCGCATCGCACTTCGAACAGATGGCCGAGCCTGCGACTCGCTGCAATAAATAGGGGTCATGGRCAGGTGTCTTGAACAGTTGGTTTTTTTGACTGAGCTGATGTTTGTCCATGACCTGTTCCTCGCAAATGAGAAGGATAAAAACTGCACCCCCAGCTCTGTTTTCAGATCGATTTTTACCGATAGTGCCCGCTGACAGAACCGTGGAATTCACGGGTTCATTTGGCCGCGACTGGTTGTTGTACAGGTTGATTTTTGTCAACTGAGGGCCATTGGCTGACGGCCAATCATCTGGAGTCGGTGCGCGAAATGCGCGCGCAGACAAGTACCTGCGAAGGCCCCGCGACGTCGTGACTTTGTTGATAAAAATCAACGTCGCGTGAGCCATTTCAGGGAAGCTGCAAGTACCTGCCTGTTGCAGGATGACTCGGGAGAACAACCTGATGGCTCACAGTAAAATTCTGTTTCGTGCCGCCGCTCGCGAGAAAATCCTCTGCGGTGCCACCCAGTTGGCGGACGCGGTTCGGGTGACCCTTGGGCCCAAATCGAAATCGGTGTTGATCCAGAACAAATGGGGTAATCCGACGGTCTGCAACGACGGCGTGACGATTGCCAAGCGAATCGACCTGCAAGACCCCGAGGAGGGGCTGGGTGCCCAGATGCTGCGTCAGGCGGCGGAACGTACCGGCGATGCGGTAGGGGACGGGACCAGCACGGCAACGGTGCTGGCCCATGCCATCCTGGCTGACGGCATACGCAACGTCGTCGCCGGTGCCAGCGCGATTGATTTGAAGCGTGGCCTGGATCGCGGGCTGTTGCTGGTCGTGCAATCGCTGGCAGCCCAATCGCGCCCGGTCAGTACCCCCAAGGAAAAGGCCCAGGTGGCCACGCTTTCGGCGCATAACGATGCGGTTATCGGCCAGTTGGTGGCAGACGCTCTGGAAAAGGTCGGCGTTGAAGGCGTGGTCAGTGTCGAGGAGTCCAAGACCACTGAGACCGTGGTCGAGGTGATGGAGGGCATGCGTTTTGACCGGGGTTACGTCTCGCCGTATTTCGTAACCGATACCGAGAAGATGCAGGTGGAGCTCGATGATGCCTACCTGCTGCTCTGTGATCATAAGATCGGCGTGCTCAAAGACCTGCTGCCACTGCTTGAGTTGATCGCCAAAAGTGGCCAGCCGCTGGTGCTGATCGCCGACGACATAGAGGGCGAGGCGCTGACCACGCTGGTCGTCAACCAGATCCGTGGCGTATTGCGCGCGGTGGCGATCAAGGCCCCCGGCTTCGGTGATCGACGCAAGGAAATGCTCCAGGACATTGCCGTCCTGACCGGGGCAACGGTGGTCTCCAACGAGCTGGGCATCAGTCTTGAACAGGTGGACTTGAGCCAGTTGGGACGAGCGCATCGCGTCGTGGTGCAAAAAGACAGCACGGCGTTGATCGGTGGCGCCGGTCAACGCGAGGCGATTGAGGCGCGTCTGCAACAGATCCGCGTGCAAATGGACGCGACTACCAGCGATTACGACCGTGAAAAACTCCAGGAACGACTGGCCAGGCTGTCGGGCGGTGTCGCGGTGATCCGGGTCGGGGCGCCTTCCGAGGCCGAGATGAAGGCCCGCAAGGATGCACTGGATGATGCCATTTCGGCGACTCGCGCGGCGATTGCCGAGGGCATCGTCCCGGGGGGCGGGCTGGCATTGCTCAAGGCTGTACCGATTATCGCGGCCGAGGAGGCCAGCTATGAAGGCGATGCCAAAACCGGTTTGCAGATACTTCGCCGAGCGCTCGAAGCGCCAGCCCGGGTGATCGCGGAAAACTCGGCGGTGGATGCCGGCGTGGTCGTTGCCCGTATGCTGGCGGAGCCGGGGAATATTGGCTTCGACGCGTCAGCCAATGTCTATGTGGACATGTATGAAGCCGGCATCATCGATCCGACCAAGGTGGTGCGTATCGCGCTGGAAAATGCCGTTTCAGTCGCCAGTATCCTGCTGCTGACCGAGGCGACCATGACCGATATCCCGGAAAAGGAATCACCTGCCCAACCACCGTTTCCTGAATGACCCGCACCGCGCTGCGGCGGTGCGCAGTGACTTGATATAAATCAAGATCAAGCAGGCGTCCGGGGAGGACGCTGAGTTGACGCTGGTGATTTGATCCAGCGAAGACGCAATGGCTGACCACCGGCAAGGGGCAGCGGCAGGCGTCGAAGTCCAACCTGTCTGGAGTTCAGACCATGAGCCAGTATCAACGGTTATTACTGATCATCAACCCGGCCCAGCGCCATTCCCCTGCGATACACCATGCCGCTGCCCTGGCCAAGGCCAGCGGGGCGAGCCTGCATATTGCCGCGTTAGTACCATCGCTGGACATCCTGTCACTGCTTGAAGAAGGCGTCCGGGAAAAAGCTCGGCAGAGTTACCTCCAGGACCATAGCGATTGGCTCAAGGATCAGGCGGAAAAGATGCGCGGCAGGGGCATCGAGGTGACCACCGAGGTGGCATGGGCCGATGACATGCAGCAGGCGATCCTTGATCACGTCAGCGAAATGCAGCCCAACCTGCTGATCAAGCAAGTACAGCATGAGCCTGCGCTCAAACGCGCATTTTTCACCCCTCTGGACTGGCACTTGCTGCGCCACTGCCCGATACCGATGTATCTGGTGGGCGCGAGTGGTCATGCCTTGCCGCGCAAGGTGGTGGCAGCGGTTGACTCGTCGGATACCGCGTCTTCGAACAGCGAACTGAATGACCGGATCATCCAACAGGCCAACAGCCTGGCGCTRCAGTGCAATGCCGAATTGCATCTGCTATATGCCTGTGACATTTCGGCGGCCTATCTCGGCGATATGGGCGGTGGCGGGCTGACCCTGGCGGACCTTACCCGGGAACTGCGCAGAGAACTGGAAAAGTCATTCCTGCGGTTGGCCGGTCGATTCGGTGTGCCCTCTGACCGTCGACATTTCATCATGGGGAGCCCGGTCTCGGCGTTGAGTGAGTTTGCCGACGAGCAACAGGTGGATGTGATCGTGATGGGCAGAGTCCAATCCCACGGGCTGGACAAGCTTCTCGGCAGTACGACCGAACATATCCTCTATCAGGTGCCTTGCAGCGTTCTCGCGGTCTAGGGGCTGTGGCGTGTCGTATCAAGATCAATAGAACAAGTTCTCCTGCCGCAGTCGTGCGAAGCGCTCAAGCGCTGCGGCATCGAGCGCTTGCGCGGCGTCAGGCGCTATGCCGTCGCGAATGGCTTGCCAGACGATTTGCGAGCCGATTGAGCCGCGGGTCGCCGCAATATCGAACGCGCCGGGATAGAGCGTATGCAGCGTGGCGAGCAGCGCCAATCCCAGGCGTGCGACGGGCCGTTGCTCAGGCACCGGGTTGCGCGTGATGCTCACGCCATGACAGAGCTGACCGTGCCAGTTCGATTCAGTGGGCACGAAGTCGATCGGCTCGAAATGCGCGCCAACGTTGAGGGCATTCAGCGCATGGGCGAACTGGGTCGCGTTGATCCACGGCGCGCCGATCCACTCGAACGGATGCGCTGTGCCGCGTCCCACACTCAGTCTCGCGCCCTCAAGCAAACCGACATCCGGGTAGAGGTCCAGCTGGGACAACGTACGCAGGTTTGGCGAGAGCGGCACCCAGCCGAGCCCGGTGTCGGCGAAGGTCATCTCACGCCGGTAGCCCTGCATCGGCACCACGCGCAGATCCGTGCCAATGTGCTTGTTGCGGTTGAACAGACTCGCCAGTTCGCCGACCGTCATGCCCGGTTGCAGCGGCGCCGGAAAATAGCCGGTGAACGATTCTTGACGGCTGTCCAGCACCGGTCCGCCGAATTGCTGCGCCCCGAGCGGATCGGGCCGGTCCAGCACGAACAGCGGAATGCGCTGCGCCGCCGCGGCCTCCAGTGCGTAGCCGAGCGTCGTCTCGTAGGTGAAGAAGCGCACGCCGGCATCCTGGATGTCAAAGACCAGCGCATCCAGTCCGGCGAGCGAACCGGGCGGAAAGCGCCGCGCCGCGCCGTAGAGACTGTGTACGGTGAGGCCCGTCGCGGTGTCGAGGGTGTCGCCGACCCGCTCGTCCACATCGATATTCAGCCCATGCTCCGGCGAGAACAGTGCGGCCAGCCTGACGCCTGGCGCGTGCGCGAGTACGTCGACGGTGCGCCGGCCCTCGGCGTCGAAACCGCTGCGATTGGTGATCAAACCCACGCGCTTGCCGGCGAGCGGCGCAAACCGCTGCGCCTCGAGCACGTCGATGCCGGTCTGCACCGGGCCCGTCGAGATCGGCAGGCGATCGGCGGCACTCAGCGCCGGTAACGTCGATGGCAGCCATTGGCCAATTTGCGCGACGCTCGCAGGTGGAGCCCGGCTTGCCAGCAGCGCGAGCAACTGCGCACGTAGCGGGCGGGCGTCACCGCGGTCGTCCGGGTACACGCGGTTGGTCAGGATAACGATGAATTGGCGCGTCAGCGGATCGATCCACAGGCCCGTGCCGGTGTATCCGGTGTGGCCGATCATGCCAATCGGTGGCAGACGGTCGTGGTTCGACGCGAACGGTGCGGCCAGGTCCCAGCCGAGTCCGCGCCACGGTGGAGTCGCGAGCGGCGAGGCGGCACTGCTGAGCGCGGCAATGCTTGCTGGCCGCAGAATCTGCAGGCCGCCCGCGCGCCCTTGGTTGAGCATCATCTGCGCGAAGCGGGCGAGGTCATCCGCGGTGGAAAACAGCCCGGCGTTGCCGGAGACGCCGCCCATCCATTCAGCAGTCGGATCGTGCACCCGGCCGCGGCGGATACCGGCCTTGTTCGCCAGTGTCGGTGCACTGCGGGCCGCTCGCCCGGGGTCCGGCACAAAGACCGTGTCGCGCATACCGAGCGGGCCGAAGATGTAGGCCTGGCAATACGCGTCGAGCGTGCGGTGGGTGATGCGCTCGACCAGTTCGCCCAGCACCACGAAATTCAGGTCACTGTAGATGACGCGCTCACCTGGCACGCTCCGCAGACGCTGCGCCGCAATCGCGCTCAAGACGCCTTCGCGGTCCGGATGCAGTGGCCGCACCGGCAGGTCTGGCAGCAGGCCGGAGGTGTGCGCCAGCAGATGACGAACGGTCACCGGGTCTTTGCCGAAGGCCGCAAAGGCCGGCCAATACTGTGTAACGCGTGCGTCCAGGTCGATGCGGCCGGCTTCGGCCAGTTGCATGATCGCCGTGGTGGTCGCGATGACCTTGGTCAGCGACGCAAGATCGAACTCGGTGCTCAGCGTCATCGGTTCGGGGTCGGGCGTTGTCGCGCGTTGCCCAAAGGCCTGGCGATAGAACACATGCGTGGCGTCCCCGATCAGCACGACGGCCCCCGGAATCCGTCCGGCAGTGATCTGCCCCTCGACGATCTGTGCGGCTTGCAGGCGTGCCTCCGCATCGAAATCGGCGGCACCGGCGAACTGCGCCGCCGCCATTGCAAGCAGCATTACCCAGCGTTTCAGCGCACCGATCAAGGGTGCGGCATATCGGCGGCGTTGTAGTGATTGTGTGGATTCCATAACATCCATCCATCGGTGCCGGCTGCGTTGGCGGCGTTGATCTGGGCACTGATCGCCTCTGCGTCAAACAAGCGACGATCGAACGCATAGTCGCGAAAGGCTTGCAGCCACGGACGAAAACGCACCCCCGGCAGATGGGTGCGCTTGATTGCTTCCGCCAGGGAGCGTCTGACGATCTGAGCGGGATCGCTGACCGGATTGGTCAAGCCCGGCAGCCCCCAGGTAAAACCGGACGGGTAGAGCATCGGTGAAATATAGTCGAGCGGCTCGCCGAGCAATTCGATTTGCTGGCCGATCGCGGTATCGTCCAGATTCCAGCAGACGTAGCCGAAGATGTCCGCAGAGACGAATACATTGTAGGGCGCCAGCCGTGTGCGTGCGGCCTGCAGGAAACCGACGATCGCCGCGGTCCGGTTGCGCCGGGTATTGGACAGGGCGAAGTGCAGCCCGCTCTTGTCGGGAAAGCGCACATAGTCGAACTGGACCTCGTCGAAGCCCATCTGCGCCGCCTCCTCGGCGACGTCCAGATTGTGCCGCCATACATCCTGCGAAAACGGATCCATCCATTGCAGCTTCTCGAGATCGCGCCACGGTTGGCCGTCTGTGGTGTGCACGCTCCACTCTGGATGCGCGCTGGCGAGCGGGTCGTCCTTGAACACCACGATGCGCGCGATCAGATACAGGTGTTGCTCATGTAGTCGGGCCAGCAGCGCCGCAAAGTCGTGGTCCTGTGGTGCGCGCACCGTCACCTGGGCAGCCGCGCCGATGGCCTCGCGCGCCGCGCTGCGATACGGCGTCAGGCCGCGGTCGCCCTTGACGTCAATCACCAGCGCATTGATCTCGCTGCTTTCGGCAAGGCTGAGGGCATTATTGCGCAACGTCTTGTTGGTCACGCCGAACACCGACAAATACAGCGCTTTCGGGCGAAACGGGGTCAACGCGAGCGTCACAGGTGTATCGCCGGACACCTTGGCTTCGGTGCGCAAATACCCTGGAGCGCGGGCCGCAACGTTCTCCACCGTCTGAGCGATTTCGAACTGCCCGTGTTCGTCCGTGCGCATCACACCCGCCGATGTCGTGATGATCGCGTCGGCGATCGGGTTCTGCGTGCTTGAGTCGAGCACGACACCCGTGACGGCCAGGGCACCTCGCTGGCTCAGCAGGGTAGTAAAGACGACGAGCAGCGTCGCGATTGCATAGCGCCTCACTGCGCTGATAAAGGTCATCGTGCGCTCTCCGTTGCGGGTATTGCCGGGGTGTTTGGTTCGCCAAGCAGGTGCGCGAATGCGCTGGCGCCGTAGGCATCGGTCATCAGAAAACGTGGCAGCGCGAGCAGCCGGTCGTGCCGATTCGCCTTGCGTGCGTCCAGGGTGAAGGCGACGACGTAACCGTCTTCGGAGGCGAGTGTGATCAATTCGTCGTCGTAGATCCCGAAAGGCCACGCGAGCATGTCGATATGCGTACCGGTTTGCGCCTCCAGGCGTTGACGGGATTTGTCGAGTTGCATGCGCACGAATTGCTGGAAATCAGCCGGCGTACGGTGTCTGCGCTCGACCTTGAAATTGGGATGCCAGTACGTATGCCCCTGGATGTCAAAGAGTCCGGTCTGTTTCAGGCTGCGCAATTGTTCCCAGGTCATTGCATAGGAGGCGTTCGAGATCGCCGATGGATAGATGAACAGCGTGACCGGAAAATGCTCGCGCTGCACGATGGGCAGCAGTTTTTCGAATACCGAGCGATGCCCGTCGTCGACAGTGATCGCCACCGGCTTCTGCGGTAACGTCGCACTTGGGTCCTGCAACCAATTGACCACCTCACGCAGCGGCACGATGTGGTAGCCATGCTCGTGCAGGACGCGTAACTGGGTTTCGAAGGTGCTCATGCGCACGGTCATCGAGTCGTCCAGCGTCTGCGAAAAGCGGTGGTAAACGAGGATCGTGACGCGCGGCTCAGCACTTGGCGCGGCAGCGTCTGCGCCCCAGGCCAGCCCGCCGATGCACACCAGCACAGCGCACACCAGAAGCCGGATCGCGCTGCTCATATAAGCTCCCCCCGTTTGGCAGGTTTTGCCCTGATTTGATCTAAATCAATAGTAGATGTTCGTTGGCGGGCCACTGTATGAAACGACAATATTTGAGGCTGCCGCCATGAATATCAACGAGGCAATCTCGGGCCGTCGCTCGACGCGTGAATACACGAAAGAAGCGGTTGATGAACTCATCATTCGTCGCTTGATCAACACCGCCGTCCAGGCGCCCAGCGCAGTCAACCAACAACCGTGGACGTTCACGGTGATCCGCGATCAGGAACTGCTGGATCGGGTCTCGCGCGAAGCGAAGGCCCACCTGCTCGCGACAGTGCCCGCAGGGACCCAGTCCGAGCACTTTTATTCGATGCTCAACGATCCAGGCTTCCAGATCTTCTATCACGCGCCGGTACTCATCCTGATTTCGGGGAACGCGCCCGGTCCGTGGATCGTTGAAGACTGCGCCCTGGCGGCCGAGAATCTGATGCTTGCCGCGTACGCTGAAGGACTCGGCACCTGCTGGATCGGTTTTGCCCAGGGGTTTCTCAATACGCCGGAGGGCAAGCATGTATTGGGTCTCCCTGCCGGATCGAGGCCCGTGGCGCCCATCATCGTTGGCCATCCGAAGTCTGCGCCTGCGCCCGTCCAGCACAAGGACCCCGAGATCCGCTGGATTGGCTGAGCAGGAGGCCGCCCGTGCTCAGACGGTAGCAAACGCTCCGTTTTCAGCCAGCAAGGTGGCAATCAGTGCGGTGCTGTCGAGCACGTGCAAGTGGCGCGTGACACAGTCGGCTGGCAGGCGAAACGGAGGCACGCTGTCAGAGATCGCCAGGTGTTCAAACAGTGGCTTGTCGAGCAGGTCGCTGCCACCGGTGAACAAACCATGGGTGGCGGCTGCAAATAACCGGGTGGCACCGGCCTGCTGGCAGGCGAGGCCCGCATGCATCAGCGTTTCACCGGTGCTGATCAGGTCGTCGAAAATGATCGCGGTTTTACCCAGCACTTCACCCACCAGCAGCGTGCCGGTGAACGTCGCTTGAGCACGGTGCTTTTCCATCAGCGCACCGCCCACCGGGCGTCCCAGTTGCCGCTCCAGGGCCTGGCGAAACTGCTCGGCCCGCTTGGTGCCGCCGGCGTCCGGGGAAACCGACACCACCTCGGCGTCGCCGACGAACCCGGCGAAATGCCGGGCGAACAATTCCGCGCACTGCACGTTCCAGGTGGGAATGCGAAAGGCGTTATCAAACGCTGCCGGGTTGTGCACTTCCAGGGCCACCAGGCGATCCACGCCGCAGGCTTCAATCATGGCCGCCACGTAGCGGGTGATCGTCGGGTCCTGAGGTTGGGTACGACGATCCTTGCGCCCGTAGCAGAGGTAGGGCGTCACGGCCTGCACCTGGTGAGCGCCGGCATCCTTGAGTGCGCCACAAAAAAACAGCAACCGACACAGCTTGTCGTTTGCGCTCTGCCGGTCATCCCCATACAAGGAATGGAACACCACCACCTCGCGACCGTTGACTGATTCCAACGGGCGGCATTTATGCTCGCCATCTTCATAGTCACGCTCTTCGTGGCGCGCCAGTTGACAGCCAAGCCGCTGCGCGACGCGGCTCGCGTAGTGCTCACTGCCTTGCAGGGCAAACAGAAGCGGGCGTTCGGTGAGCATGTGATGGCTCCTTCAAGGCACTGCCGTCAGTGGGCGGCACCATGACGCAGAACTTCGATGCAAAACTCCGCTTCGTAGGGCGGTACGTTGCATTCGACGATGTCATTGGCGGCAACTTGCAGATGCACGCCGACAATATCGGCATGAATCGGTTGCTGGCAGACGTGCCGATCGACCAATACCGCGGTGTAGACCCGACGCGCACCGAGTTGCGCCAGATACGCGCAGGTGCGCAGCAGCGAATGGCCTTCAAACAGCACGTCATCGACAACAAGCAGGGTGGTACTGGCGAGGTCCAGTGCGCCCAGAAGCGGGTTTTCGGTCAATTGCGTGTGTGCATGCAGCACGCTGAGATCATCGGCATAGCGCTTGACCTTCAGGGGGTAAAGAGGCAGTTCCGGCTGGCCGGTCTGACGCGACAGATGTTGCTGTAAACGCTGTGCCAGCGGCTCGCCGCGGCGCTGGATGCCGATCAGTACCGCTTGAGTAGGCGGCAACAGTGCCGCAGCCTGGCGCGCCATCGCCTGCAGTACCCCGTCGAGTTCATCGCTGTCGTACACGCGCAACCGCTGACTCGCAGGTAGGGTCGGCATGGCAGTCTCCCGTTCAGGGCCGATAGATTGATCATAGCGCAAGGGGCCGTTGCTGCTGGCGCTGGGTATCTGTGCCTTGCGCAGGGACTTGATATAAATCAAGACCGGGGAGACTTCATGGGAGGATTCTGAATTTAAAAAAGGGTATTGGCACATAGCTGAGCACTTGCCATGCGCTCATGGGTTGTAAAGGCTTCTCGGCAGTACGACTGAACCTGTCCTGTATGGCTGCCTTGCGGCGTTCTGGCGGTATGGAGTTGGCCCGATAGCTTCAGGAGGTTTTCAAATGACACACAGTCCCTTACTGCAAACCACCTTGCGCGACCGGACCGCTGCCGGTCGAACCCTGGTTGAGCCGCTGCGCAAATACGCTCATCGACCGGACGTCATCATTCTGGCCTTGCCCCGTGGCGGAGTTCCGGTGGCCTATGAAGTGGCCACCGCGCTGGAGGTTCGCCTGGACCTGATGCTGGTCCGCAAGTTGGGCGTTCCGTCCCATGAGGAATACGCCATGGGCGCCATTGCCAGCGGCGGCATACAAATCATCAACGAAGAGGCGCTCCGGGCTCACCCGATTGATCAGGACACGTTCGATGCCGTGGTCGCCCGGGAAACCCGGGAACTCTCTCGTCGTGAGCATTTGTACCGGTCAACGCGTGCGCCGGTGGTACTCAAGGACCAGGTGGTGATTCTGGTCGATGACGGCCTGGCGACAGGGGCCTCGATGATGGCCGCGATCCACGCTGTGCGCCTGCAAGCACCGTCGCGCATTGTCGTTGCCGTGCCCGTGGCTCCGCTTGAGACGGTCGAGGCGCTGCGCACCGAAGTGGATGAACTGGTGTGTCCGCTCATTCCCGAGTGGCTGATGTCGATCGGCTATTGGTACATGAACTTCACCCAGACCACGGACGGGGAAGTCATCGATCTTTTGCAAAGAGCCTGGCAACGAGAATCCAGCACGGGCACTGCCCCTCAGGAGAATTCCGATGCTTGAGTCTCACTATCGAAAACTGAGCCTGGAGGACGTGGAGCTGTCAGCCGACCTGCGTCTGCCGATGAACGCTGCCGGTCTGGTGGTTTTTGTCCATGGCAGCGGCAGCAGCCGTTCAAGCCCACGTAACCAGCAGGTTGCAGAGTCTCTGGGCCGGCGGCGGCTGGGCACGTTGTTGTTCGATTTGCTCACCGAGCCGGAGCAGCGCCTGGATAACGTGACGCGGGAGCTGCGTTTCGATATCGCGATGCTTTCGCGGCGACTGGTGCAGGTGATCGACTGGATTGGCCGGGACGCGGAACTGCAATCGCTGCGGATCGGCTTGTTTGGTGCAAGCACCGGGGCCGCTGCGGCGCTGTTGGCGGCTGCCGAGCGCCCGGACGTGGTCCATGCGGTGGTCAGCCGGGGAGGGCGGACCGACCTGGCAGGTGCGGCGCTGTCCCAGGTAAAGGCGCCGACCTTGCAAATCGTCGGAGCAGAGGACCCGGTGGTCGTGCGTCTGAACGTGCAAAGCAGTCATGTTCTGCGGTGTGAACAGCGTCTGGAAGTCGTGGAGGGCGCTACGCATCTGTTTGAAGAACCAGGCACCCTCGAAGAAGTCGCCAGACTTGCTGGCGACTGGTTCGAGAGACATCTGCGTGGTACTCGTTCAGAGACCTCCATCAGTCCCTGACCGGTATCACACACCAAACGGAAAGGTTTCGTCTTCCGGTTCCAGCGCCTGGCTTTTTGGCAGAGGCAGTGCCGTCACCGGTTGCGTCTGTTCAATCCACACCATGGCGTCAAATTGCTCGGCCAGCACCGACTCGAAGTAGTGGCTGCTGCGCTCGCTTTCGGGGCGGTAAATCACCCCGATGGCCCGCTCCAGCAGAGGCTCGGACAGCGCCTTGCGCAAGTCTTCGCGCAGGGGATCCCGCCAGTCGGTCAAAGACGCGGGGACACCGGCTTTAAGGAACTGATGCTCCCAACTGTCTGGACGAGACGGCCGGATGTCCTTGATGAGCATGTCGGCGTCCCAGTCATCGGCTGCCGCCACCTGGCCACGGTCGGTGCTCATGCCGATCAGAACGACATCGCGCCCATAGGCGCTGCGGCATAGCTGACCGATATTGAACTGCCCCTTCCAGCCCATTTCCGTGGCAGCGGCATTACCGATATGGGAGTTGTGCGCCCAGACCACAGCCTTGGCGCGATGGCCACGGTGCTCAAGCAACCCCCGCAGTGTGTCGAACATGTGCCGGTCACGCAGGTTCCACGAGGCGGTCGAACCTCGATAAATCGCTCGGTAATATTGTTCCGCCGCCCGAACGACCCGGGCGTTTTGCGTGGCATCGAAGAACGCCTCGTCGTCGTGGATAAGCCCGGCCAGCTGCTCGGCCAGCATGTCATGGAGCTGCTCGACCACCGCTTGCTCGCAGGGCATCAGCCCACCACGTTCAACAAAGTGGCCGTACAACGCAGGCTCATCCTGCCAGGGAGTCAGGCAGCCATAGCGCCGGCGTGCTTCGTGTGCCAGATGCGGGTCGACCCGCTCCAGATAACTCAGGACCTCGTGGATGGAGTTGCGCAAACTGTAGACGTCCAATCCGCGAAACTCGACTCGACGCTCGGGGGCGTGCTTGTGGTTGTATTGATGCAGCCAGTGGGCAAACGCTTTCACATCGGTGTTGCGCCACATCCAGGTCGGGAATCGGCTGAAGATGTGCCGTTTCCAGGCTGTATGGGCCAGCCCGCGAACATAATGGTCAACATGCGCGGCATCTGGCCAGTCCGCTTCAACCGCCACAATCGTGAACCCGTGCTGTTCAATCAATCGTTGAGTTATCGCCGCACGGGTTCGGTAGAAGTCGCTGGTGCCATGGCTGGCCTCACCGATCATCACCACGCGCGCATCGGCGTAACGGTCGAACATTTCACCAAAGGCGTCTGAATTCAAATCCGGCAGCGGTTCTGCATAGTGACGTAACAGAGGGGTAATAGTGGTTCTCGCAACAGTGCTGCGCGGACCGTAAAGTTTTTCCAGCAGTTTTTGCGAAGGGGAGGTCATGAGTGTCGTCCCTATAGAAGAGGGGTTACCCGACGTGCAGCACTCTGGGCTGCCTCTTTGATCATTCCTACACCTTGATCCCGAGGATTCATTGAGTTTCGTCAACAAAGGACGCAATGCCCCAGGAGACAGTGTCTGCATCACACGCCCGCAGGTCGCTGAATATGACCTGACGCCATGGGCGTGATGCGCGTTGCAGGCTTGAACGGCGCAACGCGCGACGGCACTTGTAAATGGCTAGCGTCTGACTAGGCTCCATTCAGGTTTAAATCGTTCGACAGTCTCTTTTCAGAGGGAGCTGAGATGAATGTGAAGGACGGCGAAGCAGGCGGAATGAAGTCGGTGGCGCAGTCGTTTTTTTCCGGGTCAGCTTTTTTAATCACATTACTCCGGCGACCGGGCACCCTGCTGGTGGCGTTATCAGTGCTGCTGTTTTGTCAGTCAGCGCAGGCCTTGCCTTCCTTTGCACGCCAAACCGGACAAAGTTGCATTGCCTGCCATGCCGGCGGGCAATTTCCCGAGCTGACACCTTATGGGCGTCTGTTCAAGCTGACGGGGTACACCAACGGCGTACAAACCAACCCCCTGGCCGCGATGATCGTCGGTGATTTCACCTCGACGCGTAACAACAGCGACGGTGCGGGCAGCTCGATTTCACCCAAAGACAAGCAATTCATCATTGATTTCGGCAGCGTGTTCCTCGGTGGAAAAATCACTGACGTTATCGGTGGTTTTGCCCAATTCACCTACACCTCCTATGACCACCAGGACGCCTCGGGTAATTGGGTCAGTCACCTGGGCTCGGACAACTTTGACCTGCGTTATGCAGACAGCCGGCTGGATGCCTCACGAGATGTCATCTGGGGCGTCACATTGCATAACAACCCCACGGTTCAGGATGTCTGGAACAGCACGCCTGCGTGGGGCTATCCGTATGTCAGTTCAACCCTGGGCGCCTTTGGCGGGGTCCCTGCCTCGACGCTGATCGAGGGGGGATTGGCTCAACAGGTGGCGGGTATCGGTGCCTATGTTTATCTGAACAAGTCGTTGTATCTGGAGCTGACTTCCTACCAGACCGCCAAAGACACATGGCAGTTTCTGAGCCTGGGCAACAAGAAGGGCGACACCTACCATCCGTTGACGTACATGGATGGCTCAAGCCCTTATGCACGGGTGGCCTATACCTACGAATGGGGGGCCCAAAACGTGATGCTGGGGGCCTTTGCGATGAATGCCAAAATCCTGCCCATGGATGACTCCAACAATCCGATCCATGGCCAGGGCAGTACCGAGTACCGGGACGTAGGCTTCGATGGCCAGTATCAGTACCTCCTTGAGCCCCATACTTTCACGGCACAGATACGTTATGTCAGGGAAGAAATCAGGGATGACACCCAGACCCTCTTCGACGGACCTGCAACCCTGCGATCCTTCAAGCTGAAGGGCAGTTATGTGTACGGTGGCAAGTATGGTGCGAGCCTGGCGTATACCAATGTCAATGGCAGCTCGGATGCCACGGCGTACCCGGACAGCGCCAGTTTTTCACCCAATACACAGATGTGGACGCCGGAGGTGTTCTGGTTACCGATGCAGAACCTCAGGGTCGGGCTCCAATACAACTATTTCACCCGCTATTTGGGCGCAACGAACAACTATGACGGCAATGGCCGTGATGCCAGCGAAAACGACACCACCTATCTTTATATGTGGTACGCGTTTTGATCAGTTGAACGCAGGGGCGTAGACCATGAACGCAACGGGCATGAAGAGTACTTTCAATCGATCGCATTTATTGCTTGCCCTCTGCGTGGTTGCGCTCACGGGCTGCACCGGTACGACCGAACAGGCCTCGGAAAAAACCTCGCCGATGTCCGGTATCGCCATGGTCGACAAGGTTTGCTCCATGTGCCACGGATTGACGGGGGAGTCCGTCTCGCCGATGTTTCCCAAGCTGGCCGGCCAGCAAAAGGAATACCTGAAGCTGCAACTGACTGACTTCAAGGGCCATGTCCGCAGCGATAAAACCGGGACCCAGTACATGTGGGGATTTACCCATTTGACAGAGACCCAGATCAGCGAACTGGCGGACTATTTTTCCAGCCAGAGCCCCATGAAGGCTGACGCCGACAAGTTTGATCCACGCGGCGAATTGATCTTCCGCAAGGGCTTGCCTGGCTCGGGTGTCGCCCAGTGCAGCTCCTGTCATGGTGCCGAGGGGCAGGGCAATGGCCAGTTCCCGCGCCTGGCAGGTCAACATGCCGAGTATATGATCCGCCAGCTCAAGGTGTTCCAGCAGACCGACCAGCGCCCGCGTGGCGCTCTGATGAAGCAGGTCACTCATTCCCTGTCTGATGAAGATGCCGCCTCTGTCGCGCATTACATTGCGACACTCGGGGCAAAAAAATGAGGGCCTTTTCGGCACCGGCGATGAGCCTGGGGGCACGTCGCGGTTCCAGGCCTTCAGGCACTGTCTGATCTATATCAATGACCGTGTGGCGGGATCGGCAATCCTGATCCAGTGACCTCCACTGAGTCAGGATTGCGCCATGAAGCTCACTGCGGCACCGCTTCCAGAGCCGTTGCCAACCTTGCCTCCTTCATCGGCCAAGGTCGGGCAGGCGATCGGCAATGATCAAATCGCCGCGATTTTTGACGATATCGCCGATCTGCTGGAAATCGAGGACGCCAATCCCTTCCGCATCCGCGCTTACCGCAATGCAGCGCGAACCCTGAGGGCTTTGACCTTTGAGGTCGCGAAGCTGATCGTGCGCGGTGAGCCGCTGCCCAAACTCACGGGCATTGGGGTCGACCTTGCCGGCAAGATCAACGAAATCGTCACCACCGGCGATTGCGCACTGCGCCAGCGCCTGCGTACGACATTGCCCCTGGGGCTGGTCGAGCTGCTTTCCATTGCCGGGCTGGGCCCCAAACGCGTTAAACACCTTTATCACGACCTGGGCATCGAAACCGCGCAGCAACTGTGTCAGGCGGCTAAAGACGGACGCATTCGCCATCTGCCTGGCTTCGGCGAAAAGATGGAGGCCCGACTGTTGAACGCCGCGCAGAAGGGCATTGGCAGGGACCGCCGGTTGCCATTGGCCTTTGTTGCGCCAGTGGCCCTGCGATTGACCGAGTACCTGCAGCAGCTGCCAGGGGTTGAGGCGGCTACGGTTGCCGGCAGCTTGCGACGGATGCGCGACACCATCGGCGATATCGATATTCTGGTGGCCGCGGCACCGTCGGTGGACGTCACGGCACACTTTATCCAGCATCCGGACATTGCCAGTGTGCTGGCACAGGGGCGCACCCGTACCAGCGTAATACTGGGCACCGGCATGCAAGTGGATCTGCGGGTGGTCGAGCCGGCGGTCTATGGCGCCGCCCTGGTGTACTTCACCGGCAGCAAGGCGCATAACATCGCGATTCGCCAACGGGCTCAGAAACAAGGCCTCAAGCTCAGTGAATATGGCCTCTTCAGAGCAAAAAAATGTGTGGCCGGCACCACCGAGGAATCCGTTTACCAGGCGCTGGGGCTGGAATGGATGACACCGGAACTGCGCGAGAATCGCGGTGAGATTGCCGCGGCAGAGGCAGGTCAGTTACCCAGGCTGATCGAGTTGAGCGACCTCAAGGGCGATTTGCATGCTCACACCCGCGCCTCGGATGGGGGCAACAGCCTGGAAGAGATGGCATTTGCCGCGCGGGAGGCCGGGCTGGACTATCTGGCGATTACCGAGCATTCGCGGTCCCTCAGAGTGGCCCATGGCCTGGATGCCGACCGGCTGCTCAAGCACATCGACCAGATCGATGCGCTCAACAGCCGCTTGCGGGGCGTGACCTTGCTCAAGGGCATCGAGGTGGACATTCTCGAAGACGGTAGCCTGGACCTGCCGGACGATATTCTCGGGCGCCTGGACCTGGTGGTCGGCGCCGTACACAGCCATTTCGGCCTGACGTTGCGTCAACAGACCCAACGCTTGCTCAGGGCCATGGATCATCGCTATTTCACGATTCTGGCGCACCCGCTGTGCCGGTTGATCAATGAGCGCGACCCGCTGAACCTGGATCTGCCGGTCATCATCAAGGCGGCCCGGCAGCGTGGTTGCTGCCTGGAACTCAATGCGCAGCCGCAACGCATGGACCTGTTCGACCTGCAGTGCCGCTACGCCAAGGATGAAGGGGTGCTCATTGCCATCAACTCGGATGCGCATCGCACCGTTGACTTTGCCTATTTGCAGTATGGAATCGCTCAGGCACGGCGTGCCTGGCTGGAAAAAACCGACGTGCTCAACACCCGTCCCCTGAAGGAACTCAAGGCGTTCCTGAGCGCCTGTTCCGCCCGGGGATGAGTGGCTGTGGGTGCGGGATTGAGACGCTCCATTCCCTTTCGTCAGCAACGTGCGGGATGACCTCCGCGAAATCAGCTGCGCCTGTCACTGTATGGGCCCCGAGGGAGTCCCCGGAACCAGGCGCCACGCTTCAGGGCATTGGCGTATATAAGGGTAGTAACCTTTGGCTGAAGGGCAGTAATACCAGCTTGGCACCGACGGAGTGTTGGGGGGCGCTGCCACCACAGGCGGGTTGGCCGGGTAGTAATAAACAGGGGGCGGGTAGTAGTAAATCGGATAGGAGGGGTAGTAATACGGACCACGAAGGTATGCGCCTTCCCAGCCCAGTCCCAAGCCAAGACCGATGCCCCACCAGAACGGAGCGCCGATATGACCGCCTCCGTGTCGGTCGGCGTTGGCCGGTAATGCAAGGCACGTGGCGATCAGGATTGCCCCTATCAGCGTGCAACGTTTTACCGAGTCGATATTCATGATGTCTACCCAATCGTGGGGGCAATTCGAGAATAGGAGTCGCTCAGGAGAAAAATCTGATCCACATCAGAAAACAGGCATACGAACGGGCAAGTGGATAGACGGGCTGCCAATTGGGGGGGGGAGTCATAATGTTCGATGCAAAAAAAACTTGCCGGTTTCCCGGCAAGGTGAGGAGGACGGTCATCGGCTTAATTGCCTTTGATCGGCACAATTTTCTCCGGTTTCATGGCTTCGGGCTTTTTCGGTAGCGATATGCTCAGCACACCTTTGCTGAAGCTCGCTTCGATCTTGTCGGCGTCGACCCCTTTAGGCAGGTTGAACATCCGTTCGAAGGAGCCGTAGTGACGCTCCGACAGGTAATAGCCCTTTCTTTTTTCTTCCTTGTCTTCCTGTTTTTCGCCTTTGATGATCAGGCTGCCGTTGGACAGTTTGATCTCGACATCCTTCTGGTCCATACCGGGCAGTTCGACAGTGATATCGAAGCTTTTATCTTTCTCGGTGATGTCCACGGCAGGGATGCCGTAACCCATCAGTTCACGAGATAAAAGCGGCTCGACGTCGAACAGCCCACGGCTGAATGGCGATAATCCCAAAGGACCTCGATTGAAGTCTTCGAACAGGTGATCAACCTGTTCCCGCAGTTTTTGCAGAGGACGCCAAAGGTCAGTCGTCGCTGGGAGCGGACTTGCTTTTTTTTCGGTATGAACCGGTACTTTTTTCACGGAATTGGCCATTTTCAGTTCTCCTCTTTGGCTATGTCGAGGTGGGCTGTAAACGTTTTGGACACCTGTGCCTGCCTCGAGAAAAAACACATCCATTCATTGATTTGGCCTTACAAGGCCAGTTTCCCTGACCACAGCATCCAGCCGGCGAAAGCGGCCGCCGCCCAGATGACGATCAACAATCCCCACTCAAAGCCGTTCAGCGCTTGACCCTGGCGAGCCCGTTTGGTGGCCAGGTAAATCAGTGAGCCGGGGGCATAGAGCAGGGCGCTGAGCAGCATGTATTTCGGCCCTGCGGCGAATAACAGCCAGAAGCAATACAGGGTTGCGACCGAGGCAATCGCCATGTCGCGCAGTTGCAGGGCTTTGTGTCCGGCATAGGTCGCGCCCTGCCACGTCAGCTTCAACGCGTATAGGCCGCTGAACAGGTACGGCAACAGAATCATCGAGGTCGCCAGAGAGATCAGGGCCAGGTAACTGGCGCTCGAATACAGCGTCAGCAGCAGGAATAGCTGAATGCAGCCGTTGGTAATCCACAAGGCATTGGCAGGCGCACCATGGGTGTTTTCCAGGGCCAGCGGCCCCGGCATGACCTTTTCCCTGGCCGGTGTGAACACCGACTCTGCCGCCAGCAGTGTCCAGGCGAGCAGGGCGCCGCCGACCGAAATGATCAGGCCGATACTGATCAGCATCGCTCCCCAAGGGCCGGCCACCGCCTCAAGCACGCCACTCATCGAAGGATTTTTCAGGGCGGCCAGTTCCGGTTGCCTGAGAATGCCCAGTGACAGCAGGGACACCGCAATCAGCAGCAACAAGGTGAGGACAAAGCCGATGACGGTGGCCCGTCCCACATTCACCCGTTCTGCCGCTCGGGCGGAAAATACGTTGGCGCCTTCGATGCCGATAAACACCCAGACGGTGACCAGCATCGTGCTTTTGACCTGATCCAGGGTGCTGCCCAGCGCCGGTGAGCCCCAGAAGTCGACCATGAACGTTTCGCGCTGGAACGCCGCAATCACCAGGCCGATAAACACAAGCAACGGAACGATCTTGGCCAGGGTCGTGAGGGCATTGGCCCGCGCTGCGGTGCGCATGCCCCGCAGGATCATCCAGTGCAACGACCACAGCACCAGCGACGCCGCCGCAATGGCTGCTTTGTTATTGCCTTCACCGAATAGCGGGAAGAAGTAACTCAGCGCCGCGAACAGAATCACCAGGTAACTGACGTTACCGATCCAGGCACTGATCCAGTAACCCCAGGCCGAGTTGAAACCGAGGAATTCGCCGCCCAATGCGCGGGCATAGGCAAACACGCCGTTATCCAGTTCGGGCTGGCGGTTGGACAAGGTTTGGTAGACCAGTGCCAGTGACAGCATGCCGACGCCGGTGATCAACCAGCCAATCAGGATCGCGCCGGCACCAGCGCCCGCGGCCATGTTCTGGGGCAGGCTGAAAATACCGCTGCCGATCATCGAGCCGACCACCAGAGCGATCAACAGGCTCAAGGACAGGCGCCTGGGTTCCAGCTGGCGCAAGCTTCCCGCCTCAGGGCGAGGCGAAATGCCTGGAATAGTCGGTTGGGTGCCGTGCACATGCGTTGCCATGCAAACCTCCACGAGACAATTTCTTCGTCGGCTATCGCCAATGCGAAAGCATGAATGCTGATGATTAATGTCTGCGCGAATGGGCTGCCGGGAGTTGATGTAGATCAGAGGAATGGCAAACCGCGCGAAGGACACAAGGGATAAACCCAATGGGCTGGTGCGCCGCAGTGCCGTATAGAAAAGGCAGGGAGTGCTCACAGGATTCGAGTGGTTGGGCGGCGGTTGGGTGTCAGCGTATTTCGCTTATTCAATCGCGGCCTGGCGCAGGCGCAAGGCATTGAACACTACCGATGCCGAGCTCACGCTCATGGCCAGCGCCGCGATCAGTGGCGATAGAAGATGACCGGTCAGCGGGTAGAACACACCGGCGGCCAGTGGAATGCCCATGGCGTTGTAAAGGAAGGCGAAGGTCAGGTTCTGGTGCATGTTTCTCACGGTGGCCACTGACAGGCTGCGGGCACGCAGGATGCCGAGCAGGTCGCCCTTGACCAGGGTCACCTGGGCGCTGTTCATCGCCACGTCAGTGCCGGTGCCCATGGCGATACCCACATCGGCGCGCGCCAGTGCCGGGGCGTCATTGATGCCGTCGCCAGCCATCGCCACCCGGTGTCCGGCCTGTTGCAGCGCCGCGACCAGGCGCTCCTTGTCTTGCGGCTTGACCTCGCCGTGCACTTCTTCGATACCCAATTGACGCGCCACCGAACGGGCCGTCGTAAGGCCGTCGCCAGTCGCCATGACGACCTTGACGCCGTCCGCTTGCAGACGGCCGACTGCCAGTTTCGAGGTGGGCTTGATGGGGTCGGCTACCGCCAATAACCCCGCCAGGACACCATCGACCGCCAGGTACATGATGCTCGTGCCGTCACTGCGTAGCATTTCTGCCTGGGCTTGCAAGCTCTGTATGGAAACACCCGCCTCATCCATCAACACCGTATTGCCCAGTCTCAGGCCACGCCCCTCGACCTGACCGCTGACGCCAATACCGGAGGCGGACTCAAAGGCTTCAGGTGTGCTCAGTGTCAGACCCATGCGGCGGGCTTGCTCGACGATGGCATGTGCCAACGGGTGCTCGCTGCCCTGATTGAGAGACGCCGCCAGGCGCAGCACTTCGTCCTGGGTAAATCCGGGTGCCGCCTCGACACTGTGGAACGCTGGCCGACCTTCGGTGAGGGTGCCGGTCTTGTCGACGATCAAGGTGTCGATCTTGCGCAGGTTCTCGATGGCGGCGGCATCGCGAAACAACACACCGACACTGGCGGCCTTGCCGGTGGTGACCATGACCGACATTGGTGTCGCCAGACCCAGGGCACAGGGGCAGGCAATGATCATGACCGCGACGGCGTTGATCAGGCCAAATACCCAGCTTGGCTCTGGCCCCCACAGGCCCCAGCCGACCAGCGTCAGCAGCGCGATGCTGATCACCCCGATCACAAAGTAACCGGCGATCACGTCGGCCAGACGTTGCATTGGCGCTTTCGAACGCTGTGCCTGCGCAACCATCTGCACGATCTGCGCGAGGAGGGTCGCTGCCCCGACCTTCTGTGCCTGCATCACCAGACTGCCATGGAGGTTGAGGGTGGCGCCGATCAATACGTCGCCGGCCTTTTTCATGACCGGTATCGGCTCACCGGTGAGCATCGACTCATCCACCGCGCTTTCGCCTTGCAGCACCTGACCGTCGACCGGCACTTTTTCACCCGGGCGTATGCGCAAGGTGTTGCCGCTGTGTACGTGGGTCAACGGGATGTCTTCTTCCGTGCCGTCGGCATTGATCCGGCGGGCGGTTTTCGGTGCCAGCCCAAGCAGCGACTTGATGGCTGCCGAGGCTTGCGAACGCGCCTTGAGTTCGAGCATCTGGCCGAGCAAGGTCAGCGAAATGATCACCGCCGCCGCTTCGAAGTACACGCCGATGCGACCGTCCATCATGAACGTGTCGGGGAAGGTATTGGGGGCCAGGGTGGCGACGACGCTGTAAAGGAAGGCCGCTGCCGTACCAAGACCTATCAACGTCCACATGTTGGGACTGCGCTGAATTACCGAATGTACGCCGCGCACATAAAAAGGCCATCCAGCCCACAGCACGACGGGGGTGGCCAGTGCCAGCTCGATCCAGTTTTGTAGGGGACCGTGGAACAGCATCAGGACATGACTGCTCATGGCCAGCACCGTGACGATCACTGTCAGCGGCAATGTCCACCAGAAGCGCCGGGTGAAGCTCTTGAGCTCGGGGTTCTCGTCCTCTTCCAGTTCGGGGATCACCGGCTCCAGGGTCATCCCGCACTTGGGGCAGGTACCGGGGCCCGTCTGGCGGACTTCCGGGTGCATGGGGCAGGTGTATTCAGCAGTAGCTGACAAGCGGGCTGCGGGCATCCGATCGACCGGGGGTGCCGGGTTGTGCTCTTGATGATGCTCAACGCCGTGCATGAGTCAATTCCTGTTCTCGTCCTTGACCGGGTCTGCGGTTTCGCTTCGATGGCTGTGACCACCGTGATGGTGGTGCCCAAACAAATGCATCAGCGGACACAACAGCAAAATCGAGTAGGGCAACAGGCCGAGAATATGGCCGTAGTGCTCACGGGCCAGATAGAACAATGCAATGACCAGCAGCATGCCTAGCGCGATGCCGGATTTGCTTCTCCAAAATGCTGGAGACGTGTTGGTCGAGTGCTGTGAGTTGATCATGGTTGGGTGCTCCAGGGGAGTGAGCGCTGCCAATACGCCGAACAGGATCAACACCGCGGTTTCAGGGTGAAACCGCCGTGGCCGTTACGACAGGCTTGTCCGGATCACTGGTTCATCGGCATCTTCATCATGTTCGATTGCTGATCCATCATATTCATCATCATGTTCATCATGCCCATTCTGTCCTTGTTGCCCGGCATACCCATGTCATTACAGTTTGCATTCATCATGGCCATACCGTCCTTCATCGTCTTCATGCTCTCCTGCATGGCGGCCCGCCGCTCGGCAGGGGTTTTGGCGGCGGCGATTTTGTCGTGTGCAGCCTGCATTTTTTTCATTTGCTCGGCCATGGCCTTGTTCTGCTCAGCTGTGGCGGGTGTGGCGGGTGTGCTGGTTTGAGCGGGGTCGGTCGGGTTCAGCTCCGGGTGGTGTTCATCGACGGCCGAGGCCACGAGCGGGCTGCTCACAAGCAGGGCGGCGAGGATCAATTTCAATGAGGCATGCATGGCAATCTCCAAAGGATGAGGACAACACCGTAATACCCACAGCACGATGATGGCGAAACCAGAACATGGAACTTCCCCGGTAATGAAATAGCGGGATTCTGTTTTTTCAACCTACAGCACACCAAAACTCCATGATTGATCAAAATCAAATCAAACGTAGTCAGTCAGGTCCGCCAAGCCCAAGCCATGAATGCTGTTCACTTAAGCAATTTCAGCCGCAACGCACTCTTTGTAGCAGCCTTCGGCAGCTGCTACAGATCGCATTACGGCTTGAATGAACACGCTTGTCGCTGACCGTGACCGGGTAACGCTCAGTCCATTTCATATAAGCGCTAAGCAACGGCACCAAATGAAATACCGACAGCAGCGGTAATGGCCATCGCCAGCGCGCCCCACAGCGTCACCCGCCAGGCGCCGATCAGCAGATTGGCACCGCCTGCCTTGGCGGCAATACCGCCTAAAGCGCCCAGGAATACCAGTGACATGCCGGATATCCAGGCAATCACACTGCCAGTCGGTGCGAGGATGGTCACGCCCAGCGGCAATGCGGCGCCCACTACAAAACTGGCCGCCGAGGACATTGCCGCCTGCAGCGGTTTTGCGCTGAGCGCATCGGAAATGCCCAGTTCGTCGCGCGCATGTGAGCCCAGTGCATCGTGCGCCATGAGTTGCGTGGCGACTTTACTGGCCAGTTCGGGTTCAACACCGCGATCCACATAGATGGCCGCCAACTCCCGGTGTTCGGCAAGCGGCGCTGTCTCAAGCTCTGCTTGTTCGCGCAACAGATCGGCCCGTTCGGTATCGGCCTGGGAATGCACGGAGACGTATTCTCCCGCCGCCATCGACATCGCACCCGCCACCAGCCCGGCCACGCCCGTGACGAGCAAGGTGCTATGGGTGGCATTGGCGGCGGCGACGCCGATCAGCAGACTGGCGGTCGATACTATGCCGTCGTTGGCACCCAATACCGCGGCCCGAAGCCAGCCGATTCGCTCATGCTTATGGGATTCAGCGTGTCTGCGAAAGAACTTCATCGTTGAAATCTGCTCACTGTCGTTGAATTGATACCGATCAAAAAAATGCCTGGATAAATCAACCACTGGCCTGGTCGTTTCAGCGAGTTTCAATCTGCGCCTGGAGCTGTCCGGCAACAACCGATAGTTCCCTGAAATGCTCACCATCATGTATTACGAACAACGCATCCATACCGCGTTCCTGCGCAAGCTCAGGACCGGCTTTCTCCCCCAGGACCATCAGCGCGGTGGCCCATGCATCGGCGAGCATGCAGGTGGCGGCGACCACCGTCACGGCCGCGAGTGAGTTGGACAAGGGCGCTCCGCGAGCCGGATCCATCGTATGCGAGTAATGCCGGCCCGCGACCTCGATCCACTGACGATAGTCCCCGGACGTGGCAATCGCCGCATCGCTGATCTCCATTACCCCCATGACCTCACGAATGCCGCGGCGGGGTCTTTCAATCGCAACAATCCAGGACTCTCCACCCGGCTTGGCCCCGTGCGCGCGCATTTCACCGTCGATCCCCACCAAATAGTTCGTTATCCCCCAGCCATCGAGGCAACGTGCCATTTCATCCACCGCAAAGCCCTTGGCGATGCCTGATAGATCAAGGGTAGTCGCTGAGCGTTTACGGGCCAGGTTGCGCAACGGATCAATCTCCAGCGCTTGCGTGGCTGGCACGCGCGCCTGACGATCCGAGGCACTGATATGCGCTGCGCCGGGTCGTTGTTCGCCAGGCCCGAAGCCCCAGGCATTGACCAGATCACCCACGGCGATATCAAACGCCCCGTTGGATTGACGACCCACCCGTAGCGCCGTGGCCAGGACGGTGGCCAGCTCCTCGGGTATGGGCAGCCATTGCTGTTCGGCTGCTGCGTTGAGACGGTTGAGCGCGGAATGGGTCTTCCAGGTCGACATCTGTTGATCCACCGTGTCGACAGCCGCAAACAGACTCTCGTTGATGGCAGCCTCATCCACCGGTGGCTCGGCGTAAAACACCGCGCTGTAACGGGTGCCCATGGTCTCCCCGCTCAGGCTATAGCGCTGGGGGTCAGTAGACATCTTCACGGTAGCGTCCTTGTGATTTGAGCGTCAGCACATTCAAGTCGAGCGGAGCCAACACTTCATCCAGGGCGTTCATCACCCCTTTGGCCATCTCGCGACTCCCGCACACCAATACGTGGGCACCTTTTTCAATCAGGTGACGGAGTGCCATCGCGTCGGTGATCAGGCGGTCCTGCACATAGCTGCGTTCATGGGTTTGGGAGAAGGCGGCGCGCAACCGGGTGAGGCGCTGATCCGCCAGATAGCGGTTAAGCTCGGGTTCATAGAGAAAGTCGGACGCCGGGTGACGTCCGCCCCAGTACAAGTGCATGGGCTGCCTGGCTTTGTTGTTGCGGATAAAACCGGCTAAAGGGCCGATCCCCGTACCGGCGCCGATGAGAATCACCGGCTGTTTTCCACGGCCGGGACGAAACTCGGGATTGGGCTGTATGAAGGCTTCAATCTGTCCTCCCAGCGGCAAATCATGAAGGAACCCGGAACACACGCCGTCTGCGTGTTTACGCACACAAATTTCCAGAACGCCGTCATCTGATCCGCTGGCCAGTGAGTAGTAGCGCGGCACCCTGGAACCGGGCGGCAGCACGCCAACCAGATCTCCGGCCTGGAACCGGGGCAGGCCGCTGTTGCGTCTGTGTTTGAGCTCGCCCGGCGAGCGAGACGTTGCGGCTGCGTTGAAACGCAGGATCTGGGTGGGGGCGTTCACGTGTTCGCCGTAGTGTGTGCGATCGATCAACGCCAGGGTCGTGGTTTCCGGCAGCCGTGGGGCGTGTATCAGCGTCAGTTCATGGCCCAGCAATCGGCCAACGGCGCTGCCCCAACGGGTGAACGCCTGGGCGGATTGGCGATTGATGGTTTCAAGTTCCAGCAGCTGCGTCCCGCCTGAAGCCAGCAGAGCCGCCTGAGCGTCCTTGGCAAACTGACAAAACTTCGGGAACTGCCGATCGCCAAATCCCAGTACGGCAAAACCCAGGCCAGGCTTTAGGCGGGCATTCGCCAGTCGTTTGAAGAATTGCGAGGCCGAGGCGGGTGCGTCACCGTCGCCGGTGGTGGCGGTCAGGATGAACAGCCGTTGGGCGCTGCGATACTCCACCGCGAGCCGGTTCATGGGCGCGGTATGGACGCGGTGGCCGGTCTGGTGCAAAGCCTCATGCAAGGTGTTGGCGAAGCCCCAGGTGGTGTTGCTTTCGCTGCCGACCAGAATCACCGTGTCGGCGTTTTGCGCGCCACTGTTGTGACGGATTTTCGGCTGTGACTGGCGACGACGCCACCACAGCAGCGCACCGGTGACGCTCATCAACGGCACGCTGAGCGCGCAAACGCCGAGGAACAGGCCCAGCCACCAGAGGTTTTCGCCGGTATGCAACTGGTAGATGAACTCGTAGGCATTCCGCATGGAGTCGTGGGGCACGTAAGACAACAGCGCTCCGTTGGTGGGGTCGACATAGCCGTCGCCCTGCGCAGTACGCAACGAAAAGAAATCCTCTGGATGGCCGACGCTGGGGTAGGCCAGCTCGCGCAGGTCGTTCAGGTCAGTCGCCAGCAGTGCTGGCAAGGTTGTGACCGGTGCTGCCGGGCCGCTGCTGAGCGTGCTCGGAAATACCGGCTCGAGTTGCGTCCCGTCCGAGATCAGGCCGAAGGTGGTGGCCGACATGTACATCCCGGTCAACGCGGACAACAGTAAGCCCAGAATCGCGAAACGCCCGACTTCAGCGTGCCAGCGCTGATTGAAACTGCCGCGCAGTGGCCGCATCACGCGCCGCCAGCCGCCCAGGCGCTGTGCCAGCAGCGCAGCCCCGGAAATCGACAGTATCAGGATGAACAGCGCACCGATGCCGGCTACCGCATGCCCCGGTGTGCCTGACAGCAATGACCGGTGCAGGTCTTTTACCCAGCGGGTGAACGCAGAGGGCGTATAGCTCGCAACACCTGCTCCGGTCAGCGGGTCGACGCGCTCGGCGCCGGTCTGGCCGTCCTGGGTGAAATACACGATGACTGAACCCGAGGCGGTACGGCGGATTTTTTCGACCCCGGGGTAGTGGTTCGCCACTCGACCCGCCAACTCGGCAACGTTCACCTGACCGGATGCCGGTACTGTCGCGCTCAGTCTTTCCAGGGCCGGATTGATCGACAGGATCGCACCGCTGATCGCCAGCAGCATGACCAGCAGCGCCGCGACGAGACCGGGCAGTGAGTGAAACTGGCGTAGCATGGTCAGCCTCCAAGGGGTGCCGGTGTCACATGTCGTAGGTAAAGGACTCGATGTAACCGCTGCCGGTAGAAGGTTTTCCCGCGCCTTGGGTGGTCAATGGCACGGCAATATCGGAGCGGGCCTCACGTTGATTCTCGACAGCACTGTCGACGCGGATCTGATAGCCGGCATCAATCAGCGTGTCTGCCAGTTCAACATTCACTTTCAGGGTGCGCCCGCTGCCGACGCTGGCGCCGCTGACCCCGTCAAACTCGCGGGGGTTCAAGCCGCTGCCGCGGGCCCAGTCGGACAAATGCCTGTAGTACTTGGCCTTTTTGCCAGCTACCCACAGGGTTTTCTGGTATTTACCGTTGGCGTCGGTCACATAAAACGCCAGATACGCGTCATTGCCGTCGTAATTTTTCATTCGGGTGGTCAGGGTGACTTCCCGCGCCTGGGCCAGACCCGGCAGCGCAATGGCGGTGGCGAGACAAATCGCAGCAGTCAGCTTTTTCATGGTGGATTTCCCGTTCAAGCGTTGTGGCTGAATCCTGCGCCTGTAAGCTGACAGCAACCTGAAGGGTGATTCAGGCCTTTGTCAGGTTCGTCAGCCAAGGTGTTGTACGGCGAACCATCACAGGAGGGTGGCAATGCGGGTTTTATTGGTTGAGGACGCTGTGGGGCTCGGCGAGGCGGTACGTGAGCAACTCGCGGATGACGGCCACGCGGTGGACTGGGTGCAGCGTCTCGATCACGCTCAGAGCAGTGTGCGAACGACGCGTTATGACCTGATCTTGCTGGACCTGATGCTGCCGGACGGGCGAGGGCTGGATTTTTTGCGCCAGCAACGCGGGGCAGGGGACGTCACACCGGTGATTATTCTCACGGCTCGGGATCAGATATCCGATCGCATCGAAGGCCTGAATGCGGGGGCTGACGACTATCTGGTCAAACCCTTTGATCTCTTCGAGTTGTCCGCCCGAGTCGCGGCTGTGGCGCGGCGCTACAGTGGTAATCCCAATCCGCAGATCAAAGTGGGCGGGTTGCAGGTCGACATGACCGCCCGCACAGTGCTGCGCGCCGGCATGACGGTGGACCTCACCGCTCGCGAGTGGGCATTGTTCGAAGCCTTCATCCAGCGCCCCGGCGCGTTGTTATCGAAATCCCAGCTGGAAGATCGCCTGTATGCATTCGGTGCCGAAATTGAAAGCAACACCATCGAGGTCTATATCAGCCGTCTGCGCAAGAAACTCGGCCGCGAGATGATTGAGACGGTCCGTGGGATGGGCTACCGGTTGATGCCGGAATGAAGCCCGCCTCGAGTCTGCAAAAGCGCCTGGGGCTGGGGCTGACGCTGGGCATGACCGTGCTTTGGCTGGGGGCGACCGTCGGCGCCTGGATCGTGGTGCAACACGAATTGAACGAGGCCTTCGACAGTGCACTGGAGGAGACGGCACAGCGAATCCTGCCCTTGGCCGTACTCGAAATCGGCAGCCCTGATGAGCCTCGCCGGGCTCGGCATATTGCGCCGCTCAAAGTGCGCAAGGAATACCTGACGTACCTGGTCCGCGATGCCAGGGGCGAGATCCTGATGCAATCTCATGATGCCGACCCTGACATATTCAATCCGCTGCCGGTGGAGGGCTTCACGACCACTGCCAGGTACCGCTTGTACGGGACCAGCGCACCGCGCGAAGGTGTTTTTATCGAGATGGCCGAACCCTTGGCCCATCGACGCGAAGCCGCTCAGGAGGCCTTGTTCGCGTTGCTCCTGCCGTTGCTGGCACTGATTCCGATCAGCTTGCTGGGCACCTGGTTGTTCGTGCACGTCAGCCTGCGCAGCGTTCGGGCGTACCGCCGGGCCATCGAGACGCGCGGTGTCGGTGACTTGTCCCCGATCAAGGTGGATCGGTTGCCTGCGGAAATCGATCCATTGGCCGAGGCGGTCAACCATCTGATGGAGCGACTGCGCAAGGCACTGGAGACGGAACGCAGCTTTACCGCCAACAGTGCCCATGAGCTGCGCACCCCGTTGGCGGCGACGCTGGCACACATTCAGCGGTTACGCCGCGAGGCGCCTGAGGGCCCGCTTCAAGTACGCGCCGCGAAGATCGAGGCCTCTCTCCAGGCGCTGACGCGACTTTCGGAAAAGCTGATGCAACTGGCCAAGGCTGAAGGTGGTGGGCTTTTGTCCGAAGTGCCGCAAGACCTCATACCGTTACTGGCGCATGTGGTCGATGAGTGCAATCACGCAGCCGGCCAGCGGGTTCATCTGGTTCTGCCCGCTGTGCAAAGCGTGCTGTCGGCAATTGATCCTGACGCTTTCGCCATTCTTGTGCGCAACCTGATCGAGAACGCGATGAAGCATGGCGCGCCGGATCAACCCATTGAGGTGAGCCTTTCCAGTCAGGCCCTCCTGAGGGTGGTCAATGCCGGTCCGGTGGTGCCTGAGCCGATATTGAAACGCCTGACCGAGCGCTTTGTGCGCGGTGAAAGCGGCGCTGAGGGTTCGGGGCTTGGCCTGGCCATTGCGCTGACGATTGCCCAGGGCGTCAATGCGACGATGACGCTCGTGTCGCCCGCGACGGGTAAACAGGACGGCTTTGAAGTCATCGTGCAGTTTGTTCAGGGGCGCTAGGAGGAGTGGATACGCTTGCCGGTCGTGCGGGATCAAAGACACGCCGCACGTCGCTGCAAGCAGGGCTATAATCGCGCCCACGTTTTACTCCTTTCACAACACCCTCCACCCTACGAGACTGCCATGACTATTTCTCTGTACGCTGCTTCCGTTCCAGTCTTCAAGCAAATGCTCAACGCGTTGAGCGATGTTCTGAACAAGGCCGAAGCTCACGCCACCGCCAAAAACATCGACCCGAACGCCTTCCTGCAAGCGCGTCTGTACCCGGACATGTTCCCGCTGGTGCGTCAGGTGCAGATCGCCGTTGATTTCGCCAAAGGCGTTTCTGCCCGCCTGGCCGAAGTCGAACTGCCGAAGTACGACGATACCGAAGTGACCTTCGCCGAGCTGCAAGCCCTGATCACCAAGGTGCTGTCCTTCATCGACGGCATCAAGCCTGAACAAATCAACGGCAAGGAAGGTATCGAGATCGTTACCCGCCCAGGCACCCCGAAAGAAAAACGCTTCAGTGGCCAGGCTTACCTGCTGACCTACGGCCTGCCGCAGTTCTTCTTCCACGTCACCACCGCCTACGCGATCCTGCGTCACAACGGTGTTGAAGTCGGCAAGCGCGATTACATGGGCGCGTTCTAAACCCGCCAGCAACAAAAAACCCGCCAAGGTGTGAACCTTGGCGGGTTTTTTTGTGGGGCCGGTTTGTTACGCGGCTTGTACGGTTTTCTCTTCCTGGGCCAGACACGCCGCCGCGGTGAACAGCACGTCGGTGGAGGAGTTCAGCGCGGTTTCCGCCGAGTCCTGCAACACGCCGATGATGAAGCCGACCGCCACCACTTGCATGGCGATCTCGCTCGGAATACCAAACAGGCTGCACGCCAGCGGAATCAACAGCAGTGAACCACCGGCCACACCCGAAGCGCCGCAGGCACAGATCGCCGCGACGACGCTGAGCAGCACGGCCGTCGGGATGTCCACGGCAATCCCCAGCGTGTGCACAGCCGCCAGGGTCAGCACCGTGATGGTGATCGCCGCACCGGCCATGTTGATGGTCGCACCTAGCGGGATCGAAACCGAGTAGGTGTCTTCATGCAGGCCCAAACGCTTGCTCAGCTCCAGGTTGACCGGAATGTTCGCCGCCGAACTGCGGGTGAAGAACGCGGTGATTCCGCTTTCCCGCAGGCAGGTCAGCACCAACGGGTAAGGGTTGCGGCGCAGCTTCCAGAACACGATGACCGGGTTCATCACCAGCGCCACGAACAGCATGCAACCCAGCAGTACGGCCAGCAGATGCATGTAGCCGATCAGCGCGCCGAAGCCCGAGGTGGCCAGCGTGGAGGCGACCAGGCCGAAGATCCCCAGCGGAGCAAAACGAATCACCAGGCGCACGATCAGCGTGACGCCGTTGGACAGGTCGCCGAGCACGGTACGGGTGGTTTCGCCGGCATGGCGGATGGCGATGCCCATGCCGATTGCCCACGCCAGAATGCCGATGAAGTTGGCGTTCATCAGCGCACTGATCGGGTTGTCGACCACGCTCAGCAACAGGCTTTGCAAGACTTCGGAGATTCCTCCGGGCGCGCTGATTGCCACGTCGTGGGTGGACAGCACCAGGTCCGAAGGGAACAGGCTGCTGGCCACCACTGCGACCACGGCCGCGGCAAAGGTGCCCAGCAGATACAGGAACAGAATCGGCTTGATATGGGTTTCCTGACCATGTTTGTGATTGGCGATCGAGGCCATCACCAGCACGAACACCAGAATCGGTGCGACGGCTTTCAGTGCCGAGACAAACACTTTGCCGATGAATGCGGTGGATTTCGCCACCTCAGGCGCAAAGAGCGCCAAGGCAATACCGGCGATCAGTCCAATGACGATTTGCGTGACCAGGCTGGTGTGTTTGAGTCTTTGCAAAACAGTAGGCGGAGCAGCAGTCATAGCGGTATCTCTGATTTTTTTAAGGTGCCGTGAATCGAGAAACCCGGTCAGCAAAAAAAACGGGCAGGCTGACCGGGCAAGCGCACATTGCGTCATCTGCATTGGCGGATGAGCTAGGTTGAGTTTTTTTGCGGGCGCGGACTTTATCACAGCGTAGTCGCGATCCTTCAGACCTGTGACGATCTGCCACCCGAGTGTTTAAGCGGATATGTCAGGTTTGCGCCAGCGCTGTCGGACACTCTCTGTTAAGCTTCGCCATCCACTTTTTCATCTCCCCTCAGTGAGCCCTTGGGCTGTCGCTGGCGTTGTCGTTTTCTGGAGTTACCCCATGCTGTTGCCCATCCTGTTGTTGTCAGCCGCCGGTTTCACCGTGCTGACCACAGAATTCATCATTGTCGGTCTGTTACCGTCGATCGCTCGCGACCTCGACGTCAGTGTTCCCCAGGCGGGACTGCTGGTGACCTTGTTCGCGTTTACCGTGGCCGCCTTCGGCCCCTTCCTGACTGCGTACTTCGCGCGTTTTGAGCGTCGGCGTCTGTTTATCAGCGTGCTGATCATGTTCGGGCTGGCGAACACCCTGGCGGCCATGGCGCCGAATATCGGCGTGATGGCTGTCGCGCGGCTGATTCCGGCGCTGGGTTTGCCGGTGTTCTGGGCGCTGGCCAGTGAAACGGCGGTGGACATCGTCGGGCCGGACTACGCAGGGCGGGCGATTGCCAAGATCGGTTTCGGGATTGTCTGCGCGACCGTGTTCGGGATCCCCGTTGGCACGTTGATTTCCGATGCGTTCGGCTGGCGCACGGCGTTCGGCATTCTCGCGGTCATTGCCTTGGCCAAGGCGCTGCTGCTGTTTATCTATTTGCCGAAAACCAACCTGCACAACCAGCAGGTGAGCTTGCGTTCACAGTTCAAGATTCTGCGCAGCCCGCTGATGCAAGGGCACGTGCTGTTGTCGATTCTGGTCTTCAGCGGGATGTTTACCGCTTACACCTACCTGGCCGACATCCTTGAGCGGCTGGCCGGTTTCAACGGCACCGTGGTCGGCTGGTGCCTGATGGGCTTTGGTGCGGTCGGGCTGATCGGCAACTCGCTGGGCGGGCGCATGGTCGATCGCCATCCGTTGATCGCGTCGATGGTGTTCTGTGGCTTCATGATCGGCGGCATGGTGGCGCTGGTGCCGAGTATCCATTCGACGCTGGGACTGGCGGCGGCGATGGGCATCTGGGGCGTGACCCAGGCTGCGTTGTTCCTGGTCAGCCACGTGCGCTTGATGAAAGCCGCCCCGCAGGCGCCAGCCTTTGCTGCATCGCTGAACATCGCCGGAGCCAATCTGGGTATTGGCTTGGGGGCGATGGTCGGTGGGCACGTGATCGACACCTTGGGCCTGGGCAGCCTGGGGTTTGCGGCGGCCGGTTTTATCCTGGTGTCGATTGTATTGGCCTTGTTGCTGATGAAGGTCAAAGCCCCGGCCGTCTGCGCCTGAGGCTTCAAGGCGCGGTAAACAGCTCGCGGCGGGCACCTTCGGTAATCGCGACAATGCCGGGGTGCTTGACCTTGCGCTCGACCGAGATTGCGTAAAACGACTCGGTCACCGCATCGGTCTGCCCGATCAACTCGACGCCGCATTGGCGTCTCACCTCGTCGGCAATCACGCTCGGGCCAATGAAAATCCCGCTGCCGGATTGGCCGAACGCCTGCATCAAGGCACTGTCATCAAACTCGCCGACGATACGTGGCTGAATCTGCTGTTCGGCGAACCAGCGCTGCAAGCGGCTGCGTACCACGGTTTCCTGCCCAGGAATCAACAGGGGCGCACCGTGCAGGCCGCGCGGGAAGTCTTTGCCATAGCGTTGTGCCAATTCGGTCGTGGCGAAAAAACTGATGCCGCATTCGCCGAGTTTCTGGCTGTAACCCTTGATGTCCAGGTGCGACGGCATCGGGCTGTCGGAGATCACCAGGTCCAGCCGCTGAATGGCCAGATCAGCCAGCAAGCGCTCCAGTTTGTCTTCGCGACAGGTGATGCGTAGCGGCTCAGTCAGCTCCATGGTCGGTGCAATCAGGCGATAGACGATGGATTTGGGCACTACGTCGGCGACGCCCACCCGGAACAGAATCTGCTGTTCATTGGGCTGCGCCCGAAGCATGGCCTCCAACTCGCCACCCAGTTGAAACATCTGCTCGGCGTAAGGCAGTGTCTGCCGTCCCGCCTCGGTCAGTTCCAGTTGCCGGCCAACCCGCTGAAACAACTCTATCCCATAGGTCTGCTCGAGCAGACTGATCTGCCCGCTGATGGTCTGCGGAGTCAGGTTCAATTGCTCGCAGGCACGCACGATGCTGCCGGTTTTGGCCACGACCCAGAAGTAATGCAATTGCCGGTAATTGAGCATGCGCGTTGCCGATTCGTAAAAACCGAAGTATAGCTGCTAAAAATACGAATTTTCCTGAAGTATTTGCCTCCTTAGAATGCCTCGCTATCGACGGGCCGCTCCCTTGGCCAAGTCCGCTCTATCGAGGAAAACATGATGAAACTCAACTCCCTGGCCGCCGCTTCGTTGCTGGCCCTCTCTGCACTGGTGCTGACAGGCTGTGACCAGGCCGAGAAAAGTGCCCAGCAATTGATGGGCAAAGCTGCCGAAACCGCCAAGCAGGCGATCGACGATACCCATAAGGCGGCGGAACAAGCGCTGAGCGAGGCCACTTCGAACATCGTCGGCAACAAGGAAAAAACCGCTAACGACAGCGAGAAAACGCCCGGTACATCGCAGGAAATCTAACCCGTTCAACATCGAGTCAGGACTGACCCATGGACTATCTTTTACAACTCGCAGCAAGCCCTACAGCCTGGGTCGCCCTGGCTACGTTGATCGTGATGGAAATCGTGCTCGGCATCGACAACCTGATCTTCATCTCGATCCTGACCAACAAGCTGCCCGTGCAGCACCGTGCCAAGGCACGCCGCATCGGTATCAGCATGGCGTTGGTCCTGCGTCTGGGCCTGCTGAGCACCATCGCGTTCATCGTGCAACTGACTGAGCCGGTGATTGAACTGTTCAACCACGCGCTCTCGTGGAAAGACATGATCCTGATCGCCGGTGGCCTGTTCCTGTTGTGGAAGGCGACCACTGAAATCCATCACAGCATGGATCCGCCAGCCGAGGATCCGACGTCGAAAACGTCCAGCGTGACATTGGGTTTTGCCGCCGCCATCGGTCAGATCCTGATGCTCGACCTGGTGTTCTCCATCGACAGCATCATTACCGCTGTCGGCATGACCGAGCATTTGCCGATCATGATCATCGCGGTGCTGGTGTCGGTGATGGTGATGTTGCTGGCGGCCGAGCCTCTGGCCAAATTCATCAATGACAACCCGACAGTGGTGATGCTGGCCCTGGGCTTCCTGATCATGATCGGCATGACCCTGATCGCCGAAGGCTTCGGTGCCCACGTACCGAAAGGCTACATCTATGCGGCCATGGCATTCTCGGCAACGATTGAAGGTCTGAACATGCTGTCGCGCCGGGCCCGGGAGAAGCGGGTCGCTGCGCAAGCGTAAGCGGTAAGGTAAAAACACAACGGTCGTCTGCGCTCGAAAGCGTGCAGACGGCCGTTTTGATTTATGAGGGATTTGAACCGAATCGATCAGTGCGCTGTGACGTGGTGCCGGGCAGGTTTCTCGGCTTTGGCAGGTGCCGAAGGTGGAATATAGGCATGATGGTGTCTGCGGGTAATGCGCAATACGCCCCACAGCATCGCGGCGGCAACGGCCAGCCAGCCACCGATCAGCATCAGGATTATCATCGTCAGGCTCATCAGTGCCTCCTCTTTGCCCTGCTTCGGGCACACGCTCTGTTCAAGGGTCAGTCTAGTCGGTGATGTGTTGCAGGCAATTGACCAAGTGTGGTGAGTCTCCAACCCGTTCGCTCTATCAACTGCATGTGACTGCCGTTAAAGGCTATAGCGCTGCTATGATCATGGGCGAAGCCGGGAGACCGATTGCCCGGCGCCTGAACAAGTGAGTGATGATGTTGCCGGTACTTCCCCGATTCCGCTGCGCCTTGCTGGCCGCGGCCTGTGTCCTGAGCCTGGCCGGTTGTGCCGGGAGCGTGCAACCTGAAATCCAGCGTCTGCCTGAGCGCGTCGAGCTCAGTGGCATGCCGTTTTACCGTGGCGAAGCCTATCAAAGCGGGCCGCAATCGCTGGCCAGCATGCTTTCCCAGCAAGGCATCGTGATTACCCCGGGGCTGCTCGACAAGCCGCTGCATTTGCCGGGCGCCGAGGCGCAGTTGCAGCAGAACATGCAGAACCTGGCGCGTGAATACGGGATGGTCGTGTATCCGCTTGACAGCAATCTGCCGGCGCTGTTGACCCAGGTCGCGGCGGGTTACCCGGTACTGCTGCGCTTCAGTGAGGGCTCGGCATTCTGGAAAGAGCCGAGGTACGCGATTCTCGCCGGCTACAACCGTCATAAGCAGACGGTGCTGCTGCGTTCAGGAATGGACCGCCGGTTGCTGATGAGCTTCACGTCGTTCGAGTCCGCGTTCGAAAATGCTGGCGGTTGGGCAGTGTTGATTCAGGGGCCGACCCAGATTCCGGCCAAGGTTGACTCGCAGCGCTGGCTCAAGGCCGCTGACGATCTGGCTCGGGCTGGACAGGAGCAGGCAGCAACCAAGGCGACCAAAGCACTGGCTGCCCATTAATCGAACCGAATAAAAACGGCGCCTTGAGGCGCCGTTATCGATAAAGGCCCCGACTCGCGTCGCGGGCCTTTTTTCGTGCGCTTATTTGCCGGTCTGCGCCATGCCGCTACCTTGACGATGTTGCAGGTTTTTCTCGGCTTTGTATTGCAGGGCAACACTCGGGACAGAGGTGCTCCTGCCGGTTTCAACCCACTGACGAATCCGTCCGGCATCCGCAAAGTGGGTGTACTTGCCGAAGGCATCGAGAATCACCAGCGAAACCGGGCGATTACCCATGTTCGTCACCAATACCAGACAGTGGCCGGCCTGATTGGTAAAGCCGGTCTTGGTCAGCTTGATGTCCCAGTCGGCCTTGTTGATCAGGTGGTCGGTGTTGTGAAAACCCAAGGAGTAGCTGGGTCTGCGGAACGTCACGGTTTTTTCCTTGGTCGTGCTCAGTTCACTCAGCATCGGGTATTTGCGTGCAGCCTGGAGCAGTTTACTCAGGTCGCGGGCTGTGGAAACGTTGTGGACTGACAGGCCGGTCGGTTCGACGTAATGGGTGCTGGTCATGCCCAGCGCCCTGGCTTTGGCGTTCATTGCAGCGATAAAGGCTGAGTAACCGCCTGGGTAGTGGTGGGCCAGGCTCGCTGCAGCGCGATTTTCCGAGGACATGAGTGCAATCTGCAGCATTTCCCTGCGCGACAGCTCGCTATTGAGTTTGACCCTGGAGAACACACCTTTCATTTCCGGGGTTTCGCTGATCGTAACGGAAATGTATTCGTCCATGTTCTGCTTGGCGTCCAGCACGATCAGCCCGGTCATCAATTTGGTCACCGAGGCGATCGGTACGATCACGTCCGGGTTGCTGGCATAGATGACTTTGTCGGTTTGCAGATCGATCACCATCGCACTGCCGGAGGCGATGCGCAGTTGTGAGGTGTCTCGAGGTGCCGCGGTGGTGTCACGTGCGTAGACGTTCGATGTGACAAGAGGGCCTGTAAGTACAAAAAATAGGCTCAGGATGGATAGACGGATTTTCACGCGGGCGGACTCGCTAAGGGTGGATATGCCGTTCTGCAACGGGCTTTCTAGATAAAACGTAACATTTTATGAGTATGAGACAGGAAAGCGCTACACGCCTGCTGTAGCGGGGCTTCAAATGAAAAATATTTTAAGGTGTATCAGTTCTGCAACGCTCTGATTCAGTGGCTTCGCCGATGCTCGGAAGGTACGTAATGTGACTGCTTTGGCGTACGACGATAGGGCTTGTTGGCATCAAACAAAGAACCCCGCCAATTGGCGGGGTTCTGGTTTGTGCTGCAGAACAAGCCTGACTCAGCCGTGCAGGGTTTCCGCCGCGTACAGCGTGTTTTCCAGCAGGCAGGCGCGAGTCATCGGGCCGACACCGCCAGGTACTGGTGTGATCCAGCCGGCGCGAGGCAGGGCGGTTTCATAAACCACATCGCCTACCAGCTTGCCGTCTTCCTGGCGGTTGATGCCGACGTCGATGACGATGGCGCCTTCCTTGATCCATTCACCTTTGACCAGGCCAGGTTTGCCTGCGGCGACTACAACCAGGTCGGCGCGACCGACGTGGCCGGCCAGATCCTTGGTGAAACGGTGGGTCACGGTTACGGTGCAACCGGCCAGCAGCAATTCCATCGCCATCGGACGACCGACGATATTGGAGGCACCAACAACCACTGCATCCATCCCGTAGAGATCGGCACCGGTGCTTTCCAGCAAGGTCATGATGCCTTTAGGGGTGCACGGGCGCAGCAGAGGGATGCGTTGTGCCAGGCGGCCGACGTTATAAGGATGGAAACCATCCACGTCTTTGTCCGGACGAATGCGCTCCAGCAGTTTGGACGCGTCCAGGTGCTCGGGCAGAGGCAGTTGCAGCAGCACGCCGTCGATGTTCGGATCGTCATTAAGGCGGTCGATCAGTTCGGTCAGGGCCTGCTGGGTGGTGTCGGAGGGCAGGTCATAGGCTTGGGAGAGGAAGCCGACCTCTTCACAGTCTTTACGCTTGTGCGAGACATAAACCTGAGAGGCGGGATCGCTGCCGACCAGGATCACCGCGAGGCCTGGCGTGCGCAGACCTTGCTGGCGACGCTCGGCGACACGTTTGGCGATCTGCTGGCGCAGGCTGGCGGCGATCGATTTGCCGTCGATTAGTTGTGCAGTCATTGCGCGTGATTAACCATCGAGAGGGGGAAGAAAAGAGAACGCATTCTCGCATGTCAGAACGTGAGGGCAAAGGCGCTTGGTCTGCAAATTCCCCTAAGCCCTTTAATTAAATGAATTTTTTTCAAAAAGGATTTGACGGTCTTCGGGGCGGCCTATACTATTCGTCGCACTTGTCGGGCACAGCCTAGCACTGGTTGAGAAGGTCAAGTGGAATTACGGTTCTGCAAGACTGAAAAGCACTTAGTTTGTAGTCCTTCAAGGGTACAGCTAATAAGGCGCCCGTAGCTCAGCTGGATAGAGCATCCGCCTTCTAAGCGGATGGTCGCAGGTTCGAGTCCTGCCGGGTGCGCCATTAGGCAGCTTTGGCACAAGTAGCGCGATATGGTGGGCGTAGCTCAGTTGGTAGAGCACGGGATTGTGACTCCCGTTGTCGTGGGTTCGATCCCCATCGTCCACCCCATATTTCGAAAGGCGCCAGATTTAACCGTCTGGCGCCTTTGCTTTAACAGTATCAAGCCGCGGATGTGGTGGAATTGGTAGACACACTGGATTTAGGTTCCAGCGCCGCGAGGCGTAAGAGTTCGAGTCTCTTCATCCGCACCAATTAAAGCTTCAGCCAGGCCATTGGCCGGGTTGGAGTTCAGCAAAGAAGTTGTTTGACTTCTTTGCTACGCACTATGGTGGGCGTAGCTCAGTTGGTAGAGCACGGGATTGTGACTCCCGTTGTCGTGGGTTCGATCCCCATCGTCCACCCCATATTTCAAAAAGGCGCCAGATTTAACAGTCTGGCGCCTTTTTTGTTTCAGCGTTTGTATGTTCGGCGACTGCAGGTTCCGGGTCGCCAGGGCAGGGCGTTTCGTCGTGTTCATGTTGCTCGATGATGCCGCATTGCCTACCGGGCTTGCTTGCAAGATCGGCTGCCGGGGAGATATTGGCGCTTCTTCTATATATAGAAGGGTTGGCGCAGAGCCCTGGCGTGATTGGCTGTATTTGCCTCCGGGGCGAGGTGCATTCGTGCATTCGCACCTATAAATTGCCTGCTGCGTTTTTACCCGTTTTCAGTAGGGTGACTTCTTGAGTTTGACCCACTAGAATGCATGCCCTTGATTCTGTGGTCGGAAACGGCCGGCTAACGTCTGTGCAACGAGGAATATCCATGCAAGTTTCTGTTGAAAATACTTCTGCTCTTGAGCGCCGCATGAGCATCACCGTGCCAGCTGAGCGCATTGAGACTCAAGTCAACAAGCGTCTGCAACAGACTGCCCAAAAGGCCAAGATTGCAGGCTTCCGTCCTGGCAAAGTGCCAATGAGCGTGATCCGTCAGCGTTATGAAGCTGATGCGCGTCAAGAAGCTGTAGGCGATGTGATCCAGGCTTCTTTCTACGAAGCAATTGTCGAGCAAAAGCTGAACCCGGCTGGCGCTCCTTCGGTAGAGCCTAAAGTCCTGGAGAAGGGCAAGGATCTGGAATTCGTTGCAACGTTCGAAGTGTTCCCCGAGTTCACCGTTGCCGGTTTCGAATCCATCGCTGTCGAGCGCCTGAGCGCTGACGTGGCGGACGCCGATCTGGACAAAATGCTGGAAATCCTGCGCAAGCAGAACGTTCGTTTTGAAATTGCCGATCGTGCCGCTCAGAACGAAGACCAACTGAACATCGATTTCGTTGGCAAGGTTGACGGTGAAGTGTTCGCCGGTGGTTCCGCCAAAGGCACTCAGCTGGTTCTGGGTTCCGGCCGCATGATCCCTGGCTTCGAAGAAGGCCTGGTTGGCGCCAAGGCGGGCGAAGAGCGCGTTCTGAACCTGACCTTCCCTGAGAACTATCAGAACCTCGACCTGGCTAACAAGGCAGCCGAGTTCACCGTAACCGTGAACACTGTTTCCGAGCCGAAACTGCCTGAGTTGAACGAAGAATTCTTCGCTCAGTTCGGTATCAAGGAGTCTGGCGTCGAAGGTTTCCGCACCGAGGTTCGTAAGAACATGGAGCGCGAGCTGCGTCAGGCGATCAAATCCAAGGTCAAGAACCAGGTAATGGACGGTCTGCTGGCCGCCAACCCGATCGAAGTGCCAAAGGCCCTGCTGTCCAACGAGGTTGATCGTCTGCGCGTTCAGGCTGTTCAGCAGTTCGGCGGCAACATCAAACCTGATCAACTGCCGGCCGAGCTGTTCGAAGAGCAAGCCAAGCGTCGCGTTGTGCTGGGTCTGGTAGTGGCTGAAGTGGTCAAGCAATACGACCTCAAGCCTGACGAAACCCGCGTTCGCGAGCTGATTCAGGAAATGGCTTCGGCTTATCAGGAGCCTGAACAAGTTGTGTCCTGGTACTACAAGAACGACCAGCAACTGAACGAAGTCCGTTCGGTTGTGCTGGAAGAGCAAGTTGTGGATACTGTTCTTCAGAAAGCTAGCGTGACCGACAAATCGGTCTCTTACGAAGAAGCGGTCAAGCCGGTAGAAGCTCCACAAGCCGACTGATTGTTTTTGCGTTAGAAGCACACACCATAAGCCAGCTTTCGAGCTGGCTTATGCGTATTCAAGACATAACTATTTGGGAGTGACTGCGAGACATGTCCCGCAATTCTTATTATCAGCAGAGCTCTGACATCCAGGCCGCAGGTGGTCTGGTCCCGATGGTTATCGAGCAGTCCGCCCGTGGCGAACGTGCCTATGACATCTATTCGCGCCTCCTCAAGGAGCGAGTGATCTTCCTTGTCGGCCCGGTAGAAGACTACATGGCCAACCTGGTCGCGGCGCAACTGCTGTTCCTTGAAGCGGAAAACCCGGACAAGGACATCCATCTTTACATCAACTCACCAGGTGGTTCGGTGACTGCAGGCATGTCGATCTACGACACCATGCAATTCATCAAACCTGACGTTTCCACCACGTGTATCGGTCAGGCCTGCAGCATGGGTGCTTTCCTGCTTGCCGGTGGTGCTGCGGGCAAGCGTTACTGCCTGCCGAACTCGCGCATGATGATTCACCAGCCGTTGGGTGGTTTTCAGGGCCAGGCGTCGGACATCGACATCCATGCCAAGGAAATCCTCCATATCCGTTCGCGCCTGAACTCGTTGTTGGCTCATCACACCGGTCAAAGCCTCGAAACCATTGAGCGCGACACCGAGCGTGACAACTTCATGAGCGCAGAGCGTGCGGCTGAGTACGGCCTGATCGACTCGGTGATCGACAAGCGTAAAATGCCCGCCTAAGCAGCTCAAATGCAGGTGGTTGGTTTAACTGGCCACCAGCGGGCTTGAAAAAGCCCGCAATTGCCTTCATCTTGTGTTGCAAGCCTATCGGATTTGGATCGATCGAATGACTGACACCCGCAACGGCGAGGACAACGGCAAGCTGCTCTATTGCTCCTTCTGTGGCAAAAGCCAGCATGAAGTGCGCAAATTGATTGCCGGCCCCTCGGTCTTTATCTGCGACGAGTGCGTCGACCTGTGCAACGACATCATCCGCGAGGAGGTGCAGGAAGCACAGGCCGAGAGCAGCGCGCATAAATTGCCTTCGCCTAAAGAAATCAGCGGCATCCTTGATCAGTACGTGATTGGTCAGGAGCGTGCGAAAAAGGTTTTGGCCGTAGCGGTGTACAACCACTACAAGCGCCTCAACCAGCGTGACAAAAAGAATGACGATGTCGAACTCGGCAAAAGCAACATCTTGCTGATCGGCCCTACAGGCTCGGGTAAAACCCTGCTTGCGGAAACACTGGCCCGTTTGCTGAATGTGCCTTTCACTATCGCTGACGCAACCACCCTCACCGAGGCGGGTTACGTGGGTGAAGACGTTGAAAACATCATTCAGAAACTGTTGCAGAAGTGCGATTACGATGTAGAAAAAGCTCAAATGGGCATTGTCTACATCGATGAAATCGACAAGATTTCGCGCAAGTCTGACAACCCGTCCATCACCCGGGACGTTTCCGGTGAAGGCGTGCAGCAGGCCCTGCTCAAGTTGATCGAAGGTACGGTCGCTTCCGTTCCGCCTCAAGGTGGTCGCAAGCACCCGCAGCAGGAATTCCTTCAGGTCGATACCCGTAACATCCTGTTCATTTGCGGCGGTGCGTTCTCCGGTCTGGAAAAGGTTATTCAAAACCGCTCCACCCGTGGCGGCATTGGTTTCAACGCAGAAGTTCGCAGCAAGGAAGAAGGCAAGAAGGTGGGTGAGTCCCTGCGTGAAGTCGAACCTGACGATCTGGTCAAGTTTGGTCTGATCCCGGAATTCGTCGGTCGTCTGCCGGTTCTTGCAACGCTGGACGAGCTCGACGAGGCTGCGCTGATGCAGATTCTCACCGAGCCGAAAAATGCTCTGACCAAGCAGTATGCCAAGCTGTTCGAGATGGAAGGCGTAGACCTGGAATTCCGGGCCGACGCACTGAAATCGGTCGCCAAGCGCGCACTGGAACGCAAAACCGGTGCTCGTGGATTGCGTTCGATCCTCGAAGGTGTACTGCTCGACACTATGTATGAAATCCCCTCGCAGTCCGAGGTGAGTAAAGTAGTGATCGATGAAAGCGTTATAGAAGGCAAGTCCAAGCCACTGTATATCTACGAAAACAGTGAGCCGGCTGCCAAGGCAGCGCCAGACGCTTAAGCGTCGCACTGCCGGATTAAAGAAGGGGCCTTCGGGCCCCTTTGCTTTTGCAGGAGCTGCCAAAGGTTTGGGCCGCGTTTGGACGATCTTTACCGCGGTCTTTTAATCAGCTTGTTTTTTTCGAAAGCAGCCCCCATCTTGGTTTCAAGCTTACTTCCATCTGTTTCCGGCCTTACGGCCGCCGTAGAGGCGAAATCATGAAGACAACCATCGAATTGCCTCTCCTGCCATTGCGTGATGTTGTGGTTTATCCGCACATGGTTATCCCGCTGTTCGTGGGGCGCGAGAAATCTATCGAAGCCCTCGAGGCCGCGATGACGGGCGACAAGCAGATCCTTCTGCTGGCCCAGAGAAACCCTGCTGACGACGATCCGGGTGAAGACGCACTTTATCGTGTCGGTACGATCGCAACGGTTCTGCAGCTGCTCAAGCTGCCTGACGGCACGGTCAAAGTGCTGGTTGAAGGCGAGCAGCGTGGCGCGGTCGAGCGTTTCAGCGAAGTTGACGGTCATTGCCGTGCCGAGGTTTCGCTGATTGACGAAGTCGACGCTCCTGAACGCGAGTCGGAAGTGTTTGTCCGCAGCTTGCTGTCCCAATTTGAACAATATGTTCAGCTGGGCAAGAAGGTTCCGGCTGAAGTCCTGTCATCGCTCAACAGCATCGATGAGCCAAGCCGCCTGGTGGATACCATGGCCGCGCACATGGCGCTGAAGATCGAGCAGAAGCAGGAAATCCTCGAAATCATCGATTTGTCGGCCCGGGTCGAGCACGTTCTGGCATTGCTGGACGCCGAGATCGATCTGTTGCAAGTCGAAAAACGCATTCGTGGCCGCGTCAAAAAGCAAATGGAGCGCAGCCAGCGCGAGTACTACCTGAATGAGCAGATGAAGGCCATTCAGAAAGAACTCGGCGATAGCGAAGAAGGCCATAACGAAGTCGAAGAGCTGAAAAAGCGCATCGATGCCGCAGGCTTGCCAAAAGACGCGCTGATCAAGGCCCAGGCTGAGCTGAACAAGCTCAAGCAAATGTCACCGATGTCTGCTGAAGCGACTGTGGTGCGTTCCTACCTCGACTGGCTGGTTCAGGTGCCGTGGAAGGCGCAAAGCAAGGTTCGCCTGGATCTTGCGCGCGCAGAAGACATTCTTGATGCCGACCATTATGGTCTGGAAGAAGTCAAAGAGCGGATTCTCGAGTACCTCGCCGTACAAAAACGCGTGAAGAAAATTCGCGGTCCGGTGTTGTGCCTGGTCGGTCCTCCTGGTGTGGGTAAAACCTCTCTGGCGGAGTCGATTGCTCACGCGACAAACCGCAAATTTGTACGCATGGCCCTCGGCGGCGTGCGCGACGAGGCGGAAATTCGTGGTCATCGCCGGACTTATATCGGTTCGATGCCAGGAAGATTGATACAAAAGATGACAAAGGTGGGCGTGCGCAACCCGCTGTTCCTGCTCGATGAAATCGACAAGATGGGCAGCGACATGCGTGGCGATCCGGCATCGGCTTTGCTGGAAGTGCTCGATCCCGAGCAAAACCACAATTTCAACGATCACTATCTGGAAGTCGACTACGACCTGTCCGATGTGATGTTCCTTTGCACCTCGAACTCGATGAACATCCCACCGGCGCTGCTCGACCGGATGGAAGTGATTCGTCTGCCGGGCTACACCGAAGACGAGAAGATCAACATCGCCGTCAAATACCTTTCGCCCAAGCAGATTCAGGCCAATGGCCTGAAAAAAGGCGAGCTGGAATTCGACGCCGAGGCGATCCGCGACATCATTCGTTACTACACCCGTGAAGCCGGTGTGCGTGGGCTTGAGCGCCAGATAGCCAAGGTTTGCCGCAAGGCGGTCAAAGAGCATGCGATGGAAAAACGCTTCTCGGTGAAAGTCACGGCCGAGATGCTGGAGCACTTCCTTGGCGTGCGCAAATTCCGCTACGGCCTGGCCGAGCAGCAGGATCAGGTGGGGCAGGTGACTGGCCTGGCCTGGACTCAGGTGGGCGGCGAGTTGCTGACCATCGAAGCTGCAGTGGTGCCGGGTAAAGGGCAACTGATCAAGACCGGTTCGCTGGGCGATGTAATGGTCGAATCGATCACAGCTGCGTTGACGGTAGTTCGCAGCCGCGCGAAAAGCCTGGGGATCCCGCTGGACTTCCACGAGAAGCGCGACACCCATATCCACATGCCGGAAGGGGCGACGCCCAAAGACGGTCCTAGTGCGGGTGTAGGCATGTGTACGGCACTGGTGTCGGCATTGACCGGCATACCTGTACGCGCAGATGTTGCAATGACCGGCGAAATTACCTTGCGCGGCCAGGTTCTGGCGATCGGTGGACTTAAGGAAAAACTGTTGGCGGCACACCGCGGCGGGATCAAGACAGTGATCATTCCTGAAGAGAATGTTCGCGATTTGAAGGAAATTCCTGACAATATCAAGCAAGATCTTCAGATCAAACCGGTTAAATGGATTGACGAGGTCCTGCAAATTGCGCTGCAATACGCGCCGGAGCCCTTGCCGGATGTGGCTCCCGAGATAGTTGCAAAGGATGACAAACGCGAGTCTGACTCTAAGGAAAGAATTAGCACGCACTAGTACGTATTAGCCTGGGGGGCTTTCTTGACAGCTTTTTAGAGCCCTTGTTATAAAGCGGCTCTTAAGTGTCTGTAGGCCATTCAGCACTCGTTTTTGCTTTCACCAAAAAACTTAGAATCATCTCAAATAGATATAAGGGGACTTAGAGTGAACAAGTCGGAACTGATTGATGCTATCGCTGCATCCGCTGATATCCCGAAAGCTGCTGCTGGCCGCGCGCTGGACGCTGTAATCGAATCCGTCACTGGCGCTCTCAAGGCTGGCGACTCTGTTGTTCTGGTTGGTTTCGGTACTTTCTCCGTGACTGATCGTCCAGCTCGCATTGGTCGTAACCCACAGACCGGTAAGACGCTGGAAATCGCAGCAGCCAAAAAACCAGGTTTCAAAGCCGGTAAAGCACTGAAAGAAGCTGTTAACTAAGCCTCACTCGGTTTTTTGCCTATCCGGGTCGGGGTCATTCCTGACTTGGCAGCGGAGCGGTAGTTCAGTCGGTTAGAATACCGGCCTGTCACGCCGGGGGTCGCGGGTTCGAGTCCCGTCCGCTCCGCCAGTTACGAGAAGGCGCATCCTCGGATGCGCCTTTCTTCTATCCGGATTCTACCCACGCTCCACGGTTGCCTAATTTGAAGTTCAACCGTTTCTGGGGGACGCATGCTGCAGAATATCAGGGACAATTCACAAGGCTGGATTGCCAAGACCATTATCGGGGTCATCGTTGCACTGATGGCCTTGACCGGTTTCGACGCCATCTTCAAGGCCACTACCCACCGTAATGATGCGGCCAAGGTGAATGGTGAAGAAATCAGCCAGAACGAGCTGAGTCAGGCGGTTGATATGCAACGCCGTCAACTCATGCAACAGCTGGGCAAGGATTTCGATGCATCCTTGCTTGATGAAAAAATGCTGCGCGAAGCTGCTCTGAAAGGGCTGATCGACCGCAAACTGTTGCTGCAAGGCGCAGAAAAATCGAAATTCGCTTTCTCCGAAGCTGCACTGGACCAAGTGATCCTGCAAACGCCTGAATTCCAGGTCGACGGCAAGTTCAGTCCTGAGCGTTTCGACCAGGTGATCCGTCAGTTGGGCTACAGCCGTATGCAGTTCCGCCAGATGCTGGCTCAGGAAATGCTGATCGGCCAATTGCGTGCCGGTCTGGCAGGTAGCGGTTTTGTCACCGATGCACAGGTGCAGGCTTTCGCTCGTCTGGAAAAACAGACCCGCGATTTCGCGACCCTGAACGTCAAGGCAGATCTTGCGGCGGTGAAGCTCACCGATGAAGAGGTCAAGGCTTACTACGACGAACACGCCAAAGAGTTCATGACGCCTGATCAGGTGGTCATCGATTACCTCGAGTTGAAGAAGGCTTCCTTCTTTGATCAGGTCGCCGTCAAGGACGAAGACCTGCAGGCGCTGTATCAGAAAGAAACCGCGAACCTGGCCGAACAGCGCCGGGCTGCGCACATTCTGATCGAAGTGAATGACAAGGTGAACGAGGCGCAAGCCAAGGCGAAGATCGAGGAGATTCAGGCGCGTCTGGCCAAGGGTGAAAGCTTCGAGGCGCTGGCCAAGGAGTTCTCGCAGGATCCAGGTTCGGCTGCCAACGGCGGTGACCTCGGTTACGCTGGCCCGGGCGTTTACGACCCGGCCTTTGAGAAAGCGCTGTATGCGCTGGGCAAGGACCAGGTGTCGGCGCCGGTGCGCACTGACTTCGGTTTCCACTTGATCAAGCTGTTGGGCGTTGAAGCACCGCAAGTGCCGAGCTTCGCCAGCCTGAAAGACAAGCTGACCAAGGAACTGAAAACCCAACAGGTCGAGCAGCGTTTTGTGGATGCGACCAAGCAGTTGGAAGATGCCGCGTTCGAAGCCTCCGATCTGGCTCAACCCGCTGCGGACCTGAAACTGACCGTCCACACGTCCGCACCGTTTGGCCGTGAAGGTGGTGAAGGTATCGCGGCCAACCGTGCCGTGGTCACTGCTGCGTTCAGCCCGGAAGTGCTGAATGAAGGTGCGAACAGCACCGGCATCGAGCTGGATCCGGAAACTGTTGTGGTGCTGCGTGCCAAAGAGCATCGCAAGCCTGAACAGCTGCCACTGGAAAGCGTTGCTGCGAGCATTCGCGTGCAATTGACCAAGGAGCACGCCAGTGCCGCTGCCAAGACCAAGGCTGATGAGCTGATCGCCAGTCTGCGTGATGGCAAGACGCCGCTTGATAGCCAGAGCTGGAAAGTCACCCACGCGGCAACACGTGCTCAGGAAGGGGTTGACCCAACCGTACTGCAAGCGTTGTTCCGCATGCCCAAGCCTGCAGCCAAGGACAAGCCGACTTTCAGCAGCGTGACCCTGCCTGACGGTAGTCTGGTGATCGTGCGCCTGAACGGTGTGAGCGAAGCCGCAGCGCCTTCTGAAGAAGAGAAGGCACAGTATCGTCGCTTCCTCGCGTCGCGCGTTGGCCAGCAAGACTTTGCGGCCTATCGCAAGCAGTTGGAGAGCCAGGCGGACATCAAGCGTTACTGATGCCTGACTGACCCGTTAGTGGTAAACAAAGACCCTGGCCGAAAGGCCGGGGTCTTTTGTTTTGTGCGGCTCGACGGTCGACTGAATTCTTTGGCCATCCAGTCAGCGCGCAGCGGGCAGATTACGGGTGTTCATCGATCATTTGTGGCTGCGACTTTTTCCGGTAAACGAAGGTCAGTAAACTTGTATCGTTTACAAGACACTAATCCATGCGCCGTTACGGGGTGATCTGTTGCACAATAGGCCCCGGATCGTTTTCTTCAGGATGTTCAATGTTCAAATCATTCCATGTGCGTGCCGCCGGGCTGGCGTTGGTACTGGCTGCAGCAGCCGGTTGTACCAAGGAACAGGCCATCTATGAGCATGAAAATTTCGATGATTCCGGGACGTTTTCGCGCAAATACCCGGTTACCGATGTTGCTTCCTGCGAGGCCGCCCGTCGGGCGTTGTTGAGCCAGGGCTACATCATCACCAGCACTGACCCGAAACTGGTCAGCGGTCACAAGAGTTTTCAGCAGACCGGCGACACGCATATGGAGATCAGCTTCAACGTGGTCTGCGCCGAAGACAGCAAGCATCACGCGACGATGTTCGCCAATGCCTTGCAGGACCGCTACGCGCTGAAGAAAACCAACAACTCTGCCAGCCTTGGTGTCGGTGTGTTGGGCTCGGTGTCGATGCCGATTGGTTCTTCCGATGATTCGATGGTCAAGGTTGCCAGTGAAACCGTGTCCTCCGGGAAGTTCTACGAGCGGTTTTTCACCCTGGTCGAGCTGTTCCTGCCGCCTGAGGTGAAGAAAGAGGCGCATATCGTCGAGAAGCCAAAGGCCGATCTGGGTGTGCCTGAACCCGCAGCAGCCCCTGCAGCGCCAACATCCACGCCTGCAGCGACGCCAGCGCCAACTCCAGCGCCGGCCGTGCCAGCGCCTGCCGAGCCGGCGAAGGCTGCACCAGCGCCAGCGGAGAGTGCGCCGATAGAGCCTATATCCGCCGCATCGGCGCCTGCAGCGGCGTCTATTGCACCTGTGAGCAATGCCGAGCCGACACCGGTGTCTGAAGTCGTCACGCCACCGGCGAATTCGAGTTCATTGCCGGCGCCGACCGAGCCAATTCCGGCACTGCCATCGTCCGGCAAGTAATCAGAAGTCGAGCACTGTAGGGTCAATGGCTGATCCTGCAGTGTTTCTTCAGATGCATCTGCGCCACCAGAGGCTGATTTTCTTCAGCTTTTATTCAAAGTCCCCCGTGATAAATTCTTGAGTGCCTGCTACGTTTTACTAGCAGGAACGTTGCGCTGTGCCCGCGTCATTTTTCTTTCATACGGGCACTTTATGCTGAGGGCGAAGGTCATTGGCATAACGGTTTAACTCGACTCAAAAGGACATCTCTATGGACGATTACCAAGAAGAGCTGCTTGAATACCAGGCGTTTGAACTGGACCCTCTGGAGCCAGCCGAAGACGCCACCGAGTTGTAACAAAGCAGCTGCAGGCCGGCCGTCAGGCTGATTGCCTGTGACTGCGACGGAACTCGCCAGGTGTCTGGTTGTTCCAGCGTTTGAAGGCGCGCTGAAAGGCTTCGGCCGAGGCAAACCCCAGCAGGTAGGCGATCTCGCCAAAGGCCAGTTCCGTGTCACGGATGTAGGTCATGGCCAGATCGCGGCGAGTGTCGTTGAGAATCGCGCGAAACTGCGTACCCTCTTCGGCGAGCTTGCGACGCAAGGTCCAGGTCGGCAGCTTCAGGCGTGCCGCCACTTCTTCCAGGTCGGGTTCTCGACCCCCATTGAGCAACGGCCCCAGCAACTGAGTGATGCGTTCACGCAGGCTGCGGGTGCGGGTCAATTGTTCCAGTTCCCGTTCACACAGCTTGAGCAGTAGACGCCAGGTACTCGGACAGTGCTCGGGGTTGCGCAGTGCCAGGCTGGCCTGACTCAGCCTTAGTTGGTTGTGCTCGGCACCAAACTGGATCGGACAATCACCCAGCAGTGCATAGCGCTCGCGGTAATCCGGCTCGGCAAACTCGATGTCGATGCATTCGGCGCGCAGCGGCTGGCGGCACAGGCTGGATAACTGCTGCAACCAGCTGGCGATGATCGAATCCACCACAAAGCGGTTATAGGTGTTGTACGGACTGATGGAATAGAACCGTAGCCATGCACCCTGGGTATCTTCATGAAAACTCGACTGGCCGCGGTAATTGGAGCCATACAGGGCCTCGAAGCGAATCAGGCAACGCGCCGCTTCGCGCACGGTTGGCGCCTGAGCGGCAGTCACGCCGGCCAGCCCGACCTGGCTGAGGCGGCTGAGCTGACCCATACGCAGGCCCAGCGCCGGGTCGCCGGTCAGTTGAATGGCCGCGTGGCCCAGGCGCATGTAGCGCGGGATCGACAGCCGCGCGCCGGCTTCGGCTAACCGCGCGGAGTCGAGTCCGTATTGTTCCAGCAGCGGCTGCGGGTCCAGACCGTGGCTGGACACAGCGTCAGCCAGGCTATGGACGAAGCCGACTGACAGATCTCCGAGGCGCATCGGCTGTGGTTTCATCACTTACAACCAGATATTGAGCAAACGTGCGCCGCGGGCTTCGCGGTCGGCGAAGTGTTGGCCGTTGCTGCTGAGAAAGCTCTGGCCGGCGCTGCCCTGATCCCAGAATTGTCCACGCAGGAACACGCTGACACCAGCACCGGCCTGACTGACCGGGCGCTGACTGGTCAACGTCAGGCGATGCCAGGCCTGACCTTCGCTGAGCGAGCCGGGCTGGAGGCCGATTTCGCTCGGGGTCGATGGCCCTTTGTCTCCGCGCCAAGGCTTGTCCCAGGCGTTTCGGCCGATGATAAAGGCCGGCACGGCGATCAACTGAGCGCCCTGATCATTGAGTTTGCGATAGTTGTCCGGGTACCAGCTGTCGTTGCCGATCAATACGCCCAGGCGTCCGGCCGGGGTGTCGATGACATTGATCGCTTGATTGGCGCTCGGCTGGATATAGCCTCGATGAACGAAGGCCGGGCTCAGTTGGCGCTGCGGTTGGCCAATCGGTAAACCATCGCGACCGAACACCAGGCTGCTGTTGTACAACGCACCACGACCGATTTTCAGCGTGCCGTCGCTGACACTGGGGTCGGGCAACACGATGCTGCCCGCCACCAGGGTGATGCCGAACTCATTGGCCAGCCCACCGAACAGCGCCTGGTACTGCCGGGCCATGCTTTTGGCTTTCATCCGCAGGTGCGCGTCATCCAGGCGGTTGTCGCCCTTGGCGCTGATCAATGCGCGCAAAAAGCTCAGGGGATTGCTCACCGCCAGCCAATTCATGGCTTCGTCCAGCGTGCCGGCTTGATACAGCTCGTCTTTCTCGCCGCTGAGCATCAGCCAGGTACCGATGTGTTCCGGCAGTACGACGATGGTCTTTTCGTTCAGCAGGCCTTGTTCGCGAGCCTGCTGCAGATAGGCTGCGAGCTTGCGGTGCAGGTGCTCGGGGCTTTGATAATCGGTGGGGAACAACTCGGGCTGGATGCCCAGCAGGTTGCCGCGATCGGCAGGAACGCCCTGGTTAACGGCGAGGTTGATGCGCAGGTCCGAGAGGTAATGGCCAACCGGGCGATCAGCGGCCCACATTGCGTAAGCGGCGATGAGGGCGACAAATGCCATGGTGACGGTCAGATAAAGAAGTTTGCGCATGGGGAAACAATAAGCGGCCTTGTGCAGGATTCGCCGACTAGGGTAGGCCCCATGCCGAGGAATGCCAAGTGGTGCTGCGCGTTTGGATCAATAAGTTGTCAGTTACGGTCATTGAGCGATGACAGGCCTGCTCTTAGTCTGTGGCACATAACCGATGGGTGCCAAAGAGCGCCCGCACTTTTTCCGTGATCGTTCGTTGTGGAGCTATCGATGACCGCCGCTCATTACCCGCACCTGCTGGCCCCGCTGGACCTGGGTTTTACCACGCTGCGTAACCGCACCCTGATGGGCTCGATGCACACTGGCCTGGAGGAGAAACCTGGCGGTTTTGAGCGTATGGCGGCGTACTTCGCCGAACGTGCTCGCGGTGGCGTTGGCCTGATGGTTACGGGCGGTATTGGTCCGAACGATGAGGGCGGGGTGTACTCCGGCGCTGCCAAGCTGACCACTCTCGATGAAGCGCTCAAGCACCAGATCGTCACGCGTGCCGTGCATGAGGCAGGTGGCAAGATTTGCATGCAGATTCTTCACGCCGGGCGTTATGCCTACAGCCCGAAACAGGTCGCACCGAGTGCGATCCAGGCACCGATCAATCCGTTCAAACCCAAAGCGCTGGACGAGGAAGGCATCGAGAAGCAGATCAACGACTTCGTCACGTGTTCGAGCCTGGCGCAAAAAGCCGAGTACGACGGTGTCGAGATCATGGGCTCGGAAGGTTATTTCATTAACCAGTTCCTCGCAGCCCACACCAACCACCGCACTGATCGCTGGGGCGGCAGCTATGAAAACCGTATGCGCCTGCCGGTGGAAATCGTTCGTCGCGTACGCGAAGCGGTAGGCCCGAATTTCATCATCATTTTCCGTCTGTCGATGCTCGATCTGGTGGAAGGCGGCAGCACCTGGGAAGAAATCGTTCAGTTGGCCAAGGCCATTGAACAGGCGGGCGCAACCATCATCAACACAGGGATCGGCTGGCACGAAGCGCGGATTCCAACCATCGCCACCAAGGTTCCACGTGCCGCGTTCAGTAAGGTCACGGCCAAGTTGCGCGGGGAGGTAGGTATTCCGCTGATCACCACCAACCGCATCAACACCCCGGAAGTCGCCGAGCAGATCCTCGCTGAAGGTGATGCCGACATGGTGTCGATGGCGCGGCCGTTCCTCGCGGACCCGGAGTTCGTCAACAAGGCCGCCGCCGGACGCGCTGATGAAATCAACACGTGTATCGGCTGCAACCAGGCCTGCCTGGACCACACCTTCGGCGGCAAATTGACCTCGTGCCTGGTGAACCCGCGGGCGTGCCATGAAACCGAGCTCAATTACTTGCCGGTGCAGCAGATCAAGAAAATTGCCGTGGTTGGCGCTGGCCCTGCGGGTTTGTCCGCGGCCACCGTGGCTGCCGAGCGCGGTCATCAAGTGACGCTGTTCGATTCTGCCAGCGAAATCGGCGGTCAGTTCAACGTCGCCAAGCGTGTGCCGGGCAAGGAAGAGTTCTTCGAAACCCTGCGCTACTTCAAGCGCAAGTTGCAGACCACGAATGTCGAGGTATGCCTGAACACGCGGGTCGATGTCGCGCAGTTGGTGGATGGCGGTTATGACGAGGTGATTCTGGCCACCGGTATCGCGCCGCGTGTGCCGGCGATTCCGGGCGTCGAGAATGCCAAGGTACTGAGCTACCTGGACGTGATCCTTGAGCGCAAGCCGGTCGGCAAGAACGTTGCGGTGATTGGCGCCGGCGGTATCGGTTTTGACGTCTCGGAGTTCCTCGTGCATCAAGGCGTCGCCACCAGCCAGGACCGCGAAGCGTTCTGGAGAGAGTGGGGCATCGATACTCACCTTGAGGCTCGTGGCGGTGTCGCCGGGATCAAGGCCGAGCCTCACGCGCCGGCACGTCAGGTGTTCCTGTTGCAGCGCAAGACATCCAAGGTCGGCGACGGTTTGGGCAAGACTACCGGCTGGATTCACCGCACGGGGCTGAAGAACAAGCACGTACAGATGCTCAACAGCGTCGAGTACCTGAAGATCGATGACGAAGGCCTGCACATCCGCATCGGTGAAACCGGTGAGCCGCAACTGCTGCCGGTGGACAACATCGTGATCTGCGCCGGGCAGGATCCGTTGCGCGAGTTGCATGACGGTCTGGTGGCCGCCGGGCAGAACGTGCATTTGATTGGCGGTGCGGATGTAGCGGCGGAGCTGGATGCCAAGCGTGCGATCAATCAGGGTTCGCGTCTGGCTGCCGAGTTGTAATACGTCGCTCGAACGTGCCAATGGCTTTCGCGAGCAAGCCCGCTCCCACATTGGATTGATGTTGCTCAGCCAATGGTGGTTCAACTCTGAACCCTTGTGGGCGCTGGCTTGCCTGCGATGGCGTTCTGTCTGCTGCTAAGATGCCGGCTCTTTCCCAAAGAGCCGGCATCAATGCTTTCTCCTCCCAGCGACTGGCTCCCCCATGCCCCGCTTGAGCGTCTTCAACTCGACTGGCTCGCCACCGCTGGCATCGAGGTGGCAATCCTGCGTCTGGACCGGATCGACCCGCTGATTTCCGGCAACAAGTGGTTCAAGCTCATTGATCATCTAAGGGTGGCCCGCGAGGCTGGTGCCGAAGGTGTGATCAGCCTGGGCGGTGCCTGGTCCAATCATCTGCATGCGCTGGCGGCAGCCGGTAAACGTTTTGGTTTTCCTACCGTCGGCCTGCTGCGCGGGCATCCGCAAGACACCCCGACCGTGGTGGATTTACAGGCCTTTGGCATGCAACTGCACTGGTTGGGTTACGGTGGTTATCGCGCACGCCACGAACCGGGTTTCTGGCAGCCATGGCAAGCGCAATACCCACACCTGCATCCGGTCCCCGAAGGCGGTGGCGGTCTGCTCGGTGCGCGTGGTTGCGGGCAGTTACTGACTCAGGTCGGCGAACAGTTGAAGGCGTTAGGCTGGAATGACCATGACGGCTGGTGGCTGGCCTGCGGAACGGGCACCACGCTGGCCGGGCTGGTACTGGCCGAGGAGGGGAGGCATCCGGTGTATGGCGTGCTGGCGGTTCCCGATGATCATGGGGTAGCACAGCAGGTCGAGGCAATTCTCGGTGAATGCGGCTTGCCGGACGGGGGATATGAGCTGTTCGACGGCAGTCGCGGCGGTTTCGCCAAAGTCGACCCGCCGTTGCTGGAATTTATCGAACGCTGCGAGCAGGCCAGCGGTACCCCGCTGGAGCCGCTGTACACCGGTAAAGCGCTATGGGCACTCAAGCAACAGGTCGATGGCGGTTTTTTTACCTCTGGCACACGCTTGATTTTCGTGCACACCGGCGGCTTGCAGGGCCGCCGGGGTTTGACGTCTATCAGTCAGGGCTGACGCGCTTGGGCATCATTCGCAGCAGGGTGTTATCACGTACCACGTAATGGTGATACAGCCCAGCCACGGCATGCAGGCCGATCAGCCAATAGCCGAGGGTGCCGGCCAGCTCATGCCAGCCCTTGATCTGCTTGGCCAGTGCTTTGTCTTCCCCGATCAGCAACGGCAGGTCGATGCCGTAGAACATCACCTGATGACCGTTGGCGCTGGTGACCAGCCAACCGAGAATCGGCGTGGCAATCATGAACATATACAGCGCCCAGTGCATCAGCCGGGCAAGCACGGTTTGCCATGGGGGCGATGCCGGGAAGATTTGCGGAGCGCGTCCCAGGCTGCGGGCGAACAGCCGTAACCAGACCAGTGCGAACACGGTCAGACCGATCATGTAGTGCGTTTCCGTGATCAGGGCTCGGCCGCCACTGCCCCTGGGAAACATCCCTCGCAGTTCGATACTCGCGTAAACCAGCGCCAACAGTACCAGCATCAACCAGTGCAGCATGATTGATACGGTGCTGTAGCGTGATTCGGAATTCTTCCAGGGCATACGGTTTTTCCTCGTTTATCAGGTCTGAAGCCTCCGTTCTTGTGTGACGGAGTGGGTTAACTGTAATCCTGTTTGCGCGGATTTGCCTGAGTCAGATCAGGCTTCGTACCTTATCGAGCGCTCTGCGCCAGACAAATGGACAAAAAAAAGCCAGCCCCGGTTCAGGGACTGGCGCTTCTTTCTGCAATTGACGCGGTAATCAGCTGCTTTGCGGCATCTCACCGTTGGCCAGGCGCTTGTTGATGTCGGCGATCGCTTCCGGCAGGTCGGTGATGGTGTCGATCATGTAATGCGGGCGCGAACCTTCGAACAGGGCGTGAATACGCTTGCGTTCGCTGGCCAGTTCGTCGCTGCCCAGCGCGCGATAGCTGTCGTAGGTCAGGCCCAGAGCATTGCCCGAGCAGATCAGCGCGACAGTCCACATGCCGGCACGGCGACCTTCGAGAATACCCGGCACGGTATCGTCGATCTTGACGCAGGCGGCGACATCGTCAATGCCCAGCGCGATCACGTTGGCCAGGGCTTGAGCCGGCCATGGGCGGCCATTCGGCACTTCGTCGGTGGCGACTACATGGTCAGCCACATAGCCGTTGGTGGCGGCCAGTTCAACGACTTTGTCCATGACTTGCTTCGGGTAACCGGAGCACGAGCCGATTTTTATCCCTTGCTGGCGCAGGTTGGCGATGGTTTCCAGGGCACCCGGGATCAGTGCCGAGTGCTCGGCGACTTTTTCGATTTGCAGCGGCATGAAGCGCTTGTAGATGGCGGTCACGTCATCGTCGCTCGGTGTACGACCGAAAACCTGGCGATAGCGCTCGGCTACTTCCGGCTGATCGCAGAGGGCCCGAATGTGGTCCCACTTGCCCATGCCCATCGGTCCGCGGGCTTCTTTGATGGACACCTGGACATCGAATTCGGCAAAGGCTTCGACGAAGATCCGGGTCGGCGCAAAAGAGCCGAAGTCGACCACGGTGCCTGCCCAGTCGAGGATGGCGGCTTGCAGCTGAGTCGGGTTGTTGTAGTTCATGTCTCAAATCCTGTAATTGGGAGAATGATAAGCAAAGCCATGACTCGCCCCGTAGCAGCTGCCGAGCCTGCGAGGCTGCGTTCGGCTGCGAAGCAGTCGTAAAACCATCCACCTCGGTGTTTCAGATGAACCGAGTCGCAAGAGTTAACGACTGCTTCGCAGCCGAACGCAGCCTCGCAGGCTCGGCAGCTGCTACGGGAGGGGGGGAAGTCAGGTATCGAGTACTTCCATTTCGCGCAGCACCTCGCCGATCGTCGCCACTGCCGCACGCATCTCGGCCTGATTGACGTGGCCGATGCAGCCGACGCGGAAGGTTTCGACCTGGGTCAGCTTGCCCGGGTAGAGGATGAACCCCTTGGCCTTCACACGTTCGTAGAACGCTTTGAACTGGTAGCGCGGATCTTTCGGCGCATGGAAGGTGACGATGATCGGCGCCTGGACCGCGGCTGGCAGAAAGCTGCGCAAACCGAGTTTGGCCATTTCATCAAGCAGCACCCGGCAGTTGTTCGCATAACGCTGATGCCGCGCCGGTAGGCCGCCTTCTTCGTTGTATTGCAGCAACGCTTCGTGCAGCGCCGCGACCACGTGGGTCGGCGGGGTGAAGCGCCATTGGCCGGTCTTGGCCATGTAGGCGTGTTGGTCGAACAGGTCCATCGCCAGTGAGTGGGAATTGCCGGCGGCATTCTCCAGGGCGGACTTGTTGCCGAAGACGAAACCCATCCCCGGTACGCCTTCCAGGCATTTGCCCGAGGCGGCGATCAGTGCGTCGAACGGTACTTTTTGAGCGTCGATCGGCAGTGCACCGAAAGAACTCATGGCGTCGATGATCAGACGTTTGCCGTGTTGGGCGATGACATGGGCGATTTCCGGTAGCGGGTTAAGAATCCCGGTGCTGGTTTCGCAGTGGATCAGCGCCACGTGGGTAATACTGCTGTCGGCGTGTAGCAGGCGGTCGACGTCGGCGGCGGTGGTCGGTTGGTCTTCGGCGGTTTCGAACGTACTGAAGGAACGACCGAGCACTTCGCAGATTTGCGCCAGGCGTTTGCCGTAAGCGCCGTTGATCAACACCAGCACTTTGCCGTCGCGGGGCACCAGAGTGCCGATGGCCGCTTCGACGGCGAAGGTGCCGCTGCCCTGCAACGGCACGCAGTGGTGGTTGTCGGCACCGTTGATGATCGCCAGCAGTTGTTCGCAGAGGCTGGCGGTCAATTGGTTGAAGCGTTCATCCCAGGAACCCCGGTCCACCATCATCGCCTGACGGGTGCGCTGCGAGGTGGTCAATGGGCCGGGGGTGAGCAGGATGGGTTCGGCAGTACTCATTCGGGTGTTCTCGCAATCAGTGGGATCAAGCTGCGGGAGATAAATTGCAATTTGCCGTTACATCAATCAAATTGTTTGTTGTTATGCCAGTCATCAGTAAGGCCGATAGCTATGAACCTGTTCCAACTCCGTGCATTTGATGCAGTGGCCCGCGAAGGCAGCTTTACCCGGGCTGCTGCCCGTCTGTTCATCAGCCAACCGGCGGTCACCGGGCATATCAAGGCGCTGGAGGAGCACTATCAGATCACCTTGCTGCGGCGCACCGCGCGGCGGGTTGAGTTGACGGAGGAGGGCACCAAACTGGCGGCGATTACCCGGGCGATGTTCGGCCTGGCCGAAGAGGCGCAAGTGATGCTTGAGGCCAATCGGCAACTGTTGACCGGTCGTTTGGAAGTGGCGGCGGACGGTCCGCACCTGGTCATGCCGATGCTCGCCAGCCTGCGTGCGCGGTATCCGGGGATCACCGTGAATTTGCGGCTGGGTAATGCTCAGGAAACCCTCGCGGCGTTGTTGTCCGAGCACGCCGACGTGGCGGTGCTGACCGAGGTCGAGCCGCGCAAAGGTTTGTACTTGCAAGCCTTGAATGAGTCGCGGATCTGCGCGCTGGTGCCGGCGGCGCACCCGTGGTCGGCGCTGCACGAAGGTATCGCGCTCAAGCAACTGGACCAGGTGATCATGGTGTTGCGTGAGCCAAGTTCGATCACCCGTCGCACGTTCGATGAGGCTTGTGCTCAGGTCAGGGTCAATCCTCGGGTGCTGCTGGAGCTGGACAGCCGTGAAGCTGTCACCGAGGCGGTGGCGGCCGAGTTGGGGGTGGGCGTGGTGTCTTCGGTGGAAGTCAGCCCCGACCCGCGCGTACGGGCAGTGCCGATAATTGGCGAGGGACTGGTCAACCGGCACATGATCGGTTGCATGGAGCGGCGGCGGGACCTTCGGCTGATTCAGGCGTTTTTCGACCTCGCACCGGGTACCTCGTAGCAGCTGCCGAAGGCTGCGTTCGGCTGCGCAGCAGTCGTAAATCCTGTTATCGCGGTTGGTCTGAAGGACCGCACTGTCTGATTCTACGGCCGCTGCGCAGCCGAACGCAGGCTTCGCCAGCTGCTACATGGGGGGGACATCTCAGGGGCGGCGATCATGCACCCCACCCTAGGAAGTAGCGCCCGGGCCGTTCACCAGCCAGTCGAACAGCAGACGCGCTTCTCGCGGTTGGCGCTGGGCGCTGGCGGGGTTGGCGCTGTCGATGAAGCTCAGGCGTTGTTCGCTGTTCCAGTATTGCTGGAAATAATCGGCCAGCGCCACGCATTGCCCCGGATACAGCAGGCAGAGTTGTTCGGGAGTACGAGCGAACTCGCTGGCCAGGCGCTGCTTCTGTTCTATCGTCAGCGACAGGTTGCCCAGTGCCTGGCTTTTTCCGCTCATCAGCACATCGTCACGGTTGAGGCTCCCCAGATCCTTGAGCCCGGGACGCGGCATGCGCACGATGTACCACGTGGTGTCGGCCAGGCGTTCGGTGGTAGCGGGAGGCCGTTCGAACAAATAGATCTCGCCGCTCCAGCCTGTCGGCGACACCTTCTGTTCAGCCGCTACCACCGGCTGCGGTTCGCGCGCTTGTGCGTCAGCGAAACCCGTGCAAAGCACTGGTCGATCAGGATCACCGTCGAGGAAACTCACGAGCACCTCGCTGCCGGCCGGTGGCAAGGTTGGGCGTCCCGTCCCCGTATGGGCAATTGGCAACCAGATGCCTGAGGAGCCTTGCCTGTCGGATTGCGCATCAGGCCACAGGCAGATGTTGATTCGCCCGTGTTCGTCGAGGTGCGGCGGCATTCCTGCCGGGCCGAGGACCTTAGCCATCTGGTAACCGCTGATACGCGGTCTGGACTGTTTGAGGGCCGGGCGGAACGCGGTCGACCAGGGAATTGCCTTGAATTGATTGCGATAACCCGTTGCCTCGGACAACACCTTGTCCACGCCAGGCGTTTCGCCCTGGTGCAGTACTTCGCTTAATAACCATTGATCGTTGAACGCCGGGACCGGATGCCCGCTGACTTGCAGCAGCCGTCCGCTGAGCAGTTCGGGCAGTGTACTGTGGCCCTGAACCAGACGATGCAGGCTGCGCAGACGCTCGAGTTCGCGGCGGCCGAGCTGGTTGCGACGGGCTTGCACCGGGTCGATTCGACCTGTTGGGGGCAGGTTGGCGAGGTAGGTCTGGTTGGCGCAGGCGTCAGGTGCGGTGGATGCGGGGTCAGCGTTGGCGTGCTGTGCAAAGGTGGTTTGCGGCCCTGTGGTCGGCCGGCTATGGCATTGAAAGAGCCGGCTGATCCGCGGCTGTTCGGCCTCCCGTGCGGAGGGGTGAAAAACGCTTTCGACCGGTCGCTGCGCAAAGCTGTCGCTGTCATCGGCGAACACCAGCACGTGCCGGTCGTGTTGATGCTCGAAGTGATAGTGGATGCCTTCCTCTTCGCACAGCCGTTGCAGCAGGTTCAGGTCGGTTTCGTCGTACTGGAGGCAAAACGGGCGCGGCGGGTATTCACCGTTTGGCAGCTCGAAACGATAGCTGTCGGGCGGCAGTCGATGCTCGGCCAGCAACTGGCGCAAGATTTCCGGCACGCTCAGCTGTTGGAATACCCTTCGACGGTGCTGTTGCTCAAGTGTAAGCAGGCGGGGGGCGAGGTTCAGGCTGTAGCCGATCTGCTGCGCGCCGCAGAACTGCAAACCGGCGCTGTGGATGATGCCGTGGATGCCGGAGGCGGGGCTCAGGCTGAGGAATGCGGGTTGATGCAGCAGTAGGTCCAGATTCATTGCGGGCTGTGGGCTGCGCATTTCGATGTCGAATCGATAGACCTGGTTGAGGGCTTCGCGGCCGCTGAACTGTCGGACCTGAAAACTCAAGGCGAGCTCGGTGAGCGTCAGGATGAAGGGACTTTCCATGTCGATGTGCATCAAACTCTCTTCTGCCATGAAGTACGGGGCACAGAGGTTACGAAACACTGGCGCTCAATAGTCACCGTAAACCTGCTTTTCAGAAAAGCCCTACAACAGGTTGTGAAGATGTCGATCGCTCACAACACTTTTTGGTCGATTGCCAACTTTTTGCCGTATAAACTTGCACAAAGCGTCGGCCAATAGATGTCTCGGCGCCACAGATCAAGAGAGTGAGTAATGGGCGCACAGTGGAAGGTTAAACACAAAGAAGCGGCAGCCAACGCCAAGGGCAAGATCTTCGGCAAACTGGTGAAGGAAATCACCATTGCTGCACGTAACGGCGCTGATGTCAGCACCAACGCGCACCTGCGCCTGGTGGTCGAACAGGCGAAAAAAGCCTCGATGCCGCGTGAAACCCTGGAGCGTGCAATCAAGAAAGGCTCGGGCCAGCTCGGCGAAACCGTGCAGTATCACCGCGTGACCTACGAAGGCTTCGCCCCGCATCAGGTGCCGCTGATCGTTGAATGCGTGACTGACAACATCAACCGTACCGTGGCAGAAATCCGCGTAGCGTTCCGTAAAGGCCAGCTGGGGGCTTCCGGTTCCGTGGCCTGGGATTTCGACCACGTGGGTATGATCGAGGCGTCCCCGGACACCCCGGATGCCGATCCGGAAATGGCTGCTATTGAAGCCGGCGCACAGGATTTCGAGCCGGGCGAAGACGGCGCGACGCTGTTTATCACCGAAGCCACCGATCTGGACTCCGTTCAGAAAGCCTTGCCTGAGCAGGGTTTCACGGTATTGTCGGCGAAGCTCGGCTACAAACCGAAGAACCCGGTCAGCGGCCTGACCGATGCACAAATGGAAGAAGTCGAAGCTTTCCTCGAAGGCCTCGATAACCATGACGACGTGCAGGACATGTTTGTCGGGTTGGCGGGTTAAACCCACTGTCGATTTGTGACCTGACCTGTGGCGAGGGAGCTTGCTCCCGCTCGGCGGCGTAGAAATCCATCAAGCGCTCGCGGCGTTCAACGCTCAAGCCCGAGTCGATCCGCTCCAGCAACTCACCCAACAGAATCCCGAAGGCCCGCACTTCGATGCGTTGCAGCGCGCGCGTTTCAAGCGTGTCAGACGTGGCATGGAAGGACGCCGCGCCGAAGTCGCCCAATAGGCAATCGCCGTGCTCATTCCACAACGTGTTGTGGCCGTACAGGTCGCCGTGGGTGATGCCCTGTTGATGCAGATGCGCGGCCGCCGAGGCAATGCCGCTGGCGATCCGCAGCGCCACCGCTGCACTGAAGCGCGTGTCCTCTGCGTACACATCACGGCTGCAAGACGCCAGGCTCGGCAACGCCGCCAGATTGCGATAGCTCGGCTCGATCAGGTGCATGACCAGGCCGGCCTGCGCCTGCGGATGCCCGACAATCCGCCCCTCGACCTTGATCAGGTTGGGATGAATACCGGCGGTGATGCAGGCATTCATTTCATGCAGCGGTGAGCCGTCGCTGGTCATGTGCCCCTTGTAGAGTTTCACCGCAACCTTGCGCTCAGGCTGCGACGGTTGCTCCCACACGGCCTGATGAATCACCCCGGAAGCGCCTTCGCCCAGTTGCTGCTGCAGGTGCAATTGCGACCAGGGAATGTTCGCCGTGGCTTCGAGCGCGGCGGCATCGGCCTCGGTTTCCAGCGGGTTGCCGGCGTACGCCAGCCAGGCCAGCCCGGGCAATGTCAGCAGCCACTGCGGCAGTTCGGTCATGCGGTTGGCGGCGATGCGGATCAGTTCCAGCTGATGACACTGGCTCAAGCTTGCGGGCAGGCTTTGCAGGTGGTTGCCGGCCAGCATCAGCTTTTGCAGGTGTGGTCGATTGCCCAATTCACTCGGCAATTCGCTGATGCAGTTGTCGGTCAGGATCAGCCAGCGCAGCAGCGGCGGCAGCGCGGCGGCCGGGACTCGCTCAAGGCGATTGGCCTTGAAGCCGATCATCGTCAGTTGTGCGCATTGGCCGAGGCAGGTCGGCAGCTCGCGGAACTGATTGTCCGAGCAAAACAGTACGCGCAGATGTGTCAGGCGATGCAGGTCATCCGGCAAGCTGCTCAAGGCATTGCCACTGAGGTTGAGCACCTCCAGGGTGTCTGCCAGGTCGAAGATTTCCCGGGGAAACTCGGTCAGGCCGCACGACAGATCCAGACGTTTGAGCCCGGCAAGCGCGCCGGCCCGCAGTTGTGCAAGGGTATGCATGAACACATCCAACCAATGAGAAGAGAACGGCAAGTCGCCCACAAAAAACGCCGCCATGATAACGGCAAAATCCGCTGCACTGGACGCTTTATAGCGCTGGCCCGACGTCCACCAACTGCCCCAGGCGACTGCGGGTACGCGCCAGGTCGATGGCGTCACCGCCCAGGTGTTCACGCAGCGGCCGTTCGCCGAGCAGGATCAGGCGCTTGTCCTGGTCGTAGAGCACGTCGATCAGGTTGATGAAGCGCTGTTGGGTCGCAATCGAGCAGTCCGCCAGATCGGGCAGTGCCTCGATGATCCAGGTGTCGAAGCGTCGGCACAGTTCCAGGTAATCCATCACGGCCGTGGGTTGTTCGCACAGCTCGTTGAAGGTGAAGGCAATGGTCCGGTCCTCGCAATGCAGAGCCTGTAGCTGGCGCGTACCAACCGGCAGGACGATGGCCGAAGTGTCCGGTTGCGGCAGTTTCAAGGCCTGACGTTGCGAGGTCGTGGTTGGCCATCGGTATTCACCCTGGGTGAATACCTGCTGCGTATGGTTTTGCACCTGACTGCGATAATCATGAGGGCCGCCGACTTCCATGACCTGCATATGTGCATGGATCAAGTCGATGACCGGTTTGAAGCGTGCATGGTAGAGCGGATTCGGCAACAAGCCCTGAGGCGGGTAGTTGGACGTGACCAACAGCAGGATGCCGCGCTGGAATAGCGCTTTGAACAAGTGTGCGATGAGCATCGCGTCGCCGATGTCATGCACGTGAAACTCGTCGAAACACAGCACCCGACAGTCTTTGAGCAGTTCATCCAGGGTGCTTGCCAGCGCATCGGTGTGTGCTCGATGGCGAAACATGCCCTGATGCAGTTGCACAAAAAAATCATGGAAGTGCAGGCGGTGTTTTTCGGCCACCGGCAAGGCCCGGAAAAAACCATCGAGCAGCCAGCTCTTGCCACGGCCGACGGCACCGTGCAGGTAGAGGCTTTGAGGTGTCTGCGCAGGGGTGCGTCTGGCCAGCAGTGCGTTCGCCAACTGGGCCATGCACTCAATCACCCGTTGCTGGCCGTGGCTGAGGGTGTAGCCCTGAGCATGGGCCTTGTGGCGAAAGTAGTTGTGGATGATTTGAGCGCTTTCACCATTGTTTTCAGGAGCGACCAGGGACTTGCCAAGGAGCCTGCGCAGGGTTGGCCAACGTGGTTTGAGTCGTGAGCGGTTTGGCGGGATAGCCAAGTGTTGTCCCCCCGTGGTCGTTATGCCTGCTCCCCCTGAGCGATGGCGGTGCAAGTTTAACCAGCCGGTGAGTTTCCCTTCCAGCTGTGTCGATGAAAGTCAGAGTGGTTCGACCAAAACAGGCGGTTGGTACAGCTTTTTGCCTTTGGAAATCACCGTTCAGTCAGCCTGATTCGATGTGAGCATTAGAACCTTAGCTCTTGCTTGAGCATCTGCGTCGCCGGATCCCGGGCCTCGCTGACCATCGCATAGTTGTACCCGGGCCCCGACCAGTACTCGGCCTGCAACTCGCCGTCGCTGCGACTGCCGCGTGGCAGCAGGTAGTTTTTCGGGCCTGGCGGACGGACGTAGAAACTGATCTTGCGGCCGCTCTGGTCTTCGTACATCACCATCGCTGCGGGACCTTGCTCGGTGCTCAACAACCGCCCGCTGACCGGTTTGAACCCCGAGTTGGCGAGGTCCGGCAGGCGATTGGCCTGGGAGAAGTAATGGTCGAGCCAGCGCTGCATATCGCCGTCATCGGTGACGGTGTAATCGGCCGGCAGGATGCCTTGCTGGGCGAACATCCGGTACGCCTGCAGTGCGTCAGTCATCGGTAGGGTTGCACCCACCATGGTCATTTCCCGCGCTTGCCAGCCGCCCAGGCCACCGACGCTGACCGCGATCAGCAACACGGCGGCGCTGGCCAAGTGGCGGCGGGACTGTCGTTTCAGACGTTGGCGAATCACACTGGGGTCGAGGTTCGGGTTGGGCGGTTGCTGCAAGGCGCCGCTCAAGGCTGCACGCAGTTGCTGGGCGTCCTGTTGCCAGGCCTGAACCTGCTCGGCAACGTGCGGGTTGGCCGCCAGGTACGTTTCCACCCGTCGCCGGTCCGCGTCGTCGAGTTGATGGTCGACGTAGGCGTGCAGGTCACTGACGCTTGGGGGCATGCTGATCATTTGAGTATCCGCAAAGAAGGGCTGGTGATTTCGCCGTCGCTGAGCTGGCGCAAGGCCTGGCGAGCGCGGGACAGGCGAGACATCACGGTGCCGGTAGGAACGTCGAGAATCTCGGCGACCTCCTTGTAACTCAAGCCTTCCACCGAGACCCAGAGCAACAGCGCGCGTTGCTCGGTGGTCAGTTTGTCGAAGGCTTGCAGCGTCGATTGTGCCAACACCGTGCGCTCGACCGAGGGCTGGGCTTCGTCGCGACCGGTGAAGAACTCAAGCATTCGCGCGTAGCGCCTTGAGCGTCGATGGGCGTCGAGAAACTGTCGATACAGAATCGAAAACAGCCAGGCGCGCAAATCGCCGTCCGGGCGTTTGTCGCCCCATCCCGACAGCGCCCGCTCCAGGCACGACTGCACCAGATCGTCAGCGTTGCTGGGGTTGCGCGTCAGCGACACGGCAAAACGCCGCAGCCTGGGGATGAGTTCACGTAACGGTTCGTCGAGATCGTTCATGGAATGCTGGCTAGTCATTACGCTTCGGATCAGGAAGACGTCCGGCAGTGGAGGTTATTCCAGCAGTGGAAAAATAAATACCGGACCGTGGAATAAACCTCTGCGGGCTTCGTCTGATTGATCCTTTCCACCGGTGGCCCACGGCCCTGGAGATGTTCACATGGTTGATCGTTCACCGCCGCCACGGCCTGACAAAATTCCCTTGAGCCGCGTGAGCCTGGCTTTGCGCCTGGCCGGTATCGGCGCGGTAGTCGCCACACTGGCCGGGGCCTTTGCCTACGTCAATGGCACGTTTGACCCACAGCGTCTGACACCAAAAGCGCTGGTCGACGTGCTGGAGAAAAACAATGGCGTACACCCGGGCTTTCGGCGCAATCACGCCAAGGGCGTGTGCGTGGCCGGGTATTTTGAAAGCAGCAGCGAGGCGCGCCCGTATTCAACCGCCCAGGTCTTCAGCGCAGCGCGAACGCCGGTTGTCGGGCGTTTTGCGTTGCCCAGCGGCAATCCCTACGCACCGGACAGCAGCGTGCCGATCCGCAGCCTGGCGTTGCGCTTCAAGCAGGCCAACGGTCAGCAATGGCGCACGGGAATGAACAGCATGCCGGTGTTCCCGGTGGGCACGCCTGAAGCCTTTTATCAGCTACAACAGGCCCAGACACCCGATCCGGCCACCGGCAAACCCAATCCTGCGAGCGTCCCGGCGTTTTTTGCCACACACCCGGAAACCGTGCCGTTCCTGCAATGGATCAAGAGCGCCAAGCCATCGGCCAGTTACGTGACCGAGACCTACAATGGCATCAACGCTTTTTATCTGGTCAACGCCGCGGGTCAGCGTCAGGCCGTGCGCTGGAGCGTGGTCCCCGTGGCGCGAGATGCGGTCGGCGCCAGTGCCCCCGAAGGTGCGGACTTTCTTGAAAAGGATCTGCTCCAGCGCTTGAAGAGCGGGCCGTTGCGTTGGCAGCTGAATATCACGCTGGCAACGGCTGCCGACCCGATCAACGACGCCAGCAAGGCCTGGCTGGGTGAGCGCAAGGTCCTGAACGCCGGGACGCTGGTGCTGGAAAGTGCCCAGGCGCAAAACGATGGCGAATGCCGCGACATCAATTACGACCCGCTGGTCTTGCCGAGCGGTATCGAGGGTTCCGAGGACCCGTTGCTGGCCGCACGTTCGGCAGCTTATGCCCGTTCTTACCTGCGTCGAACCGCTCAAGTCGAGCAGTTACCCACCGCCAAACAGGAGTCGCCACAATGAGCGCGCACCCTCATCATTTCACTCCGCTGGCGCGGCTGCTGCATTGGCTGATGGCGGTGATGATCATCGCCATGCTGTTTATCGGTACCGGCATGGTCGCGTCAGTCTCCGAGCGCCATGAATGGCTGATCCACCTGCACAAACCGTTGGGCGTGGCGATTTTGCTGTTGGTGATTGTGCGTCTGTTTGTACGCTTTTCGACTCGCCAGCCGCCATTGCCGGCAGACTTGCCGGGCTGGCAGGCATTGGCGGCCAAGGTATCGCATGGGCTGCTTTACGCGTTGATGCTGATCCTGCCGTTGCTGGGCTGGGCGATGATTTCGGCAGCAGGGGATCCGGTGATGCTCGGCAGTTCGTGGCAGTTACCCTCGATTGTGCCGGCGAATGCGCTGCTGTTCGCCTTCCTGCGTACGGCCCACGGGTATCTGGCGTACGTGCTGTTTCTGACCGTTCTGTCGCACCTGGCAGCGGCGCTGTTCCATGGCTGGGTGCGTCGTGATGGGGTGTTGCAAAGCATGTTGCACGGCAAGGATCACTGATCGGCTGGCACGGCGTATCGCTCAGGTGCGCTGCTTTTTAGCGTCAGCAGCCAATAGACCAGCGCCGTCGAGTGAAAAATGGCTGCACGTCGTACCGGCATGCAGCCATTGAGAGGCATCAACGCAGGGTGCCAACCATCTCCGCAATCGTCGACAACACATCCTTGCCCAGATGCATCGAACGCTTGCCCGACCAGCCGGTGCGGGCATTCGGTGCGTCGTTGTTGTCCTTGAATGGCATCTCCAGCGTAAACGACAGGCAATCGAACTTCTCGCCGACGCTGTTGCAGGCCAGGGTCATGTTGGCCTGGCCCGGGAGGTCGCGGGCGTAGCCGTGGGTGGTCTGGAAGTCTCGGGTCAGGTGTTTCAGATGACTGCGAAAGTGCTCTTCGAGCTTGGCGATTCGCGGGGTATAGCCCGGGTTTCCTTCGCAGCCAGCAGTGAACACGTAGGGGATTTCTTCATCGCCGTGGATATCGAGGAACAGGTCGACACCGTACTTCTCCATTTGCTGTTGAACGAAGAGTACTTCCGGGCTGGTGTCCTGGCTCGCGCTCTGCCAGGCGCGGTTGAGATCCTTGCCCATGGCGTTGGTCCGCAAGTGACCATGGAAGGCGCCGTCCGGGTTCATGTTCGGCACCAGGTACAAATCGGCACTGGCCAGCAGTTTGTTCAACTCGGGATCATTGTGCTGTTGCAGACGTTCGATGACACCTTCCATGAACCACTCGGCCATGTGTTCGCCAGGATGCTGCTGGGCGATGATCCAGACCTTGCGCTGGCCCTCGGCGCCGCTGCCTTTGCGCAACAATTGAATATCCCGGCCTTCGACGCTTTTGCCGGTGGCCAGCAGTTCGGTGCCAGCCTTGCTCAACGCCTGGTCGATCAGCCAATCGTGGCGTCCGCGGCTGTAGGGTTCAAAGTAGGCAAACCAGGCGTGAGTCTCGGTGGCTTCGAGGCTGAAGCGCAGGCAGTCGCCTTCAAAGATCGTCGGCACACGGAACCAGTTGACATGGTCATACGAGGCTACCGCCTGGTAACCGTCCCATGCCTTGTTATAAGAGGATTTACTGGCGTTGTTCAGTCGAAACCAATGTTCCTGGCCGACGTGCAGACCACTGGCCTTGAAGTGAAACCACTGGAAATGCTGACTGCGGGTATCGGGTTTGATGGCCAGCAAGGCTTGTAACGGATTGCTGATATCCAGCACCTCGATGTTGCCGCTGTCGAAGTTGGCGGTGATCTCAAAGGAGCGGTGGGCCACGGTCATAATCTATTCCTGAGTATGATTTTTATGGCTGTTACTTTACACGCAAGGGTGGGAAAACCGAGGGCAATTTGCGCGGGGATAATATGGGGGGCGTCGTCCTTGACGCAGCCGCAGCTTAGTGTTTCTGCGATTGATTCTCAAGTGCTGTTTTGGGTGGACTAAAGCCCGTGCTTGAGCGGTCTGTTGCAAAAAGATGCTCTTTTGATATCATCCGCGCCATCGAATTCAGCAGCACCCGTCTTCATTAGCCTGAAGCCATAGCCAGAAAAACTGGCAAAAAAAAGACCCGGCAAAAAGCCGGGTCAAAAACCGTGATTAGCCTGATGAGGAGATATTCCAGGAGTCCGACCTAAGGTCTCTTGGTCTATCGACTGATCTCGCGATCAGCTGCATGCAATAATAATCATTATCATTTGCAAGTCAAATGTTTTCACCTGCCTTATAGGAAAATTTTCCTGTGGCTGCCCCAAACGTCTGCAGCTGAGTCAGATCGCAGCGTCTCTAATTGTGTTTTCCTGCTCATCCTTTCTGGTCACCGTCCAGGGACCTGTCCACCATGGCCTTGGCCATGTCGATCATGTGTACCACTGAAAATGCCAGGTCGCGGCTTGCACCATGCAGGTTGTCTGCCGACTCGTAAGCGGTCGCGGCGGCACAGCGCAGCAAGTCCGATGCATGGACCAGAGCTTCCTCACTGCTGACGTTACGGTTTACATCGAAAAATCGTTCTGCGACTTCGAATTCTGAAACAGTTGGTTTCAAGTAATAATCCAGGGCGCGTTGGGCTGCCGCACAGCCCTTGAGCGAGGTGAAGTTCGCGTCGATTTCTTGTTCGGCCGTGTCTTTGCGGGTGATATCCATGGTGGGTAATGCTCCGTGAGTGGGGCGATTGAGTAATTTGAATCCTAGTACAAATTGTATTTATGACGAGAAATTAAATACTACAATGTGTGTGTTGAGGGTCCGACTACGCGAAGTATTGTTCCGCCCATGGATAAATGGATTGAGTTGGTCAAGGCCAAGATGAGTGAACTCAAAATCACTCAGGAAAAGCTCGCAGAGCGTCTCGCAATGTCTCAGGGTGGCGTCGGCCATTGGCTGAACAAGCGTCGCCAGCCCAGCCTCGAGGATATGAACCGGGTGCTTCGGGAGCTGGGGCTGGGGTTTCTCGAAGTCGCCCTGGTGATCAGGGAACCCGAGCTTGCGAGTGACGAGGCACAAGAGGGCGATTACGAGGTGTCGCTGGCGCAAAAATACAACCCGTACTTCCGCTACCCGGTCAGTGACTGGCGTGGTATCAGTGAGGTGCGCGAGACTGCGCCGGCCGCTTATGCCAAGGGACGTCACGAGTTATCGGATTATCACGCCCAAGGCCCGGCGTTCTGGCTGGTCGTGGTCGGCGATGCGATGACCGCACCGAGCGGCATCAGTATTGCGCAAGACATGCTGATTCTGGTCGACCCGGCAGTTGAGGCCGTACCCGGCAAACTGGTGATCGCGCAGTGGCCAGACAGCGCCGAAGCGACGTTCCGCAAGTTGATCGAAGAGAGTGGCCAACGGTATCTCGTGCCGCTGAACCCGACCTACCCGAAAGTCCTGTTTACTGATGAGTGCCGAATTATCGGAGTAGTGGTGCAGGCAACTGCCAAGTTCTAGTCAGACAGGTCCTACGGCGTAGGACCTGTCATCAGACCGCGATTATTCCAGCTCCACCAACGCGCTGCCTTCGTTGACCATCTCGCCTTCCTGGCAATACAAGGCCTTCACCACACCTGCATGGGGCGCACGAATGCTGTGCTCCATCTTCATGGCTTCCAGTACCACCAGTTGCGCACCGGCTTCGACCGTTTGCCCTGGCGCTACCAATATACGGACGATGCTGCCATTCATTGGCGCGGTCAGACCGCCCTGATGACTATGGCTGGCTTCGACCGCGGCGATCGGGTCGTAAGGTTTGATGCAGCGCAGCTCACCTTCCCATTGCAGGTACAGGGTTTCACCCTGGCGGATGGCGCGATGCTGACGACGCAAGCCGTGATACTCGATCAGCAATTGCTCACCGTTGAGCTCGGCGTTGCGGGTGTCGGCGGGGGCCAGGGTGATTGCTCGGTCCTGGTCTTCGCAGCTTAAGTGCAGCGTGGTTTCTGCTGGCAAGCCGGCACGGAAACCGTTACCAACGGCCCATGGTGAACCCGGGTCATCGGCGCGTACATGGTGTGCCTGGCTTTGCGCAAAGGCTTGGGCAGCGGCTTGCCAGAACTCATTGCTGAGTTCGTTTGGCGCTGGCAGTAATTGTTCCTGATAGCGTGGGATGAATCCGGTATCCAGCTCAGATGCAGCGAAAGCCGGGTGACCGATGATTCGGCGCAGAAAGTTGATGTTGGTCTTCAGCCCGCCAATAGCGAACTCATCCAGCATGCTCAGCAGCCGCAAACGAGCCTGTTCGCGGTCCTCGCCCCAGGCGATCAGCTTGCCAAGCATCGGATCATAGAACGGCGAAATGCTGTCGCCTTCCTCGACACCGCTGTCGACGCGCCTGCCCGGGCCCGCAGCTGACTCGCGGTATAGCGCCAGGTGTCCGGTGGCCGGCAAGAAGTCATTACTTGGGTCTTCAGCATACAAACGCACTTCAATCGCATGGCCGAGCAATGGCACCTGCGCCTGAGTCATGGGCAGCGGCTCGCCTTGGGCGACGCGAATCTGCCACGCCACCAGATCGAGGCCGGTAATGGCTTCTGTAACCGGGTGCTCGACCTGCAGGCGCGTGTTCATCTCCATGAAGAAGAACTCACCGCGCGAATCCAGCAGAAACTCCACGGTACCTGCGCCGACATAACCGATCGCTTGCGCCGCACGGACGGCCGCTTCTCCCATGGCTTTGCGTAGTTCCGCGCTCAGGCCGGGGGCGGGCGCCTCTTCGACGACTTTCTGGTGACGACGTTGAATCGAGCAATCACGTTCGTTGAGGTACAGGCAGTTACCGTGCTGATCAGCGAAGACCTGGATTTCCACATGCCGTGGTTTGAGCAGGTACTTTTCCACCAGCATCCGCGAATCGCCAAACGAAGATTGCGCTTCACGCTGTGCCGAGGCCAGGGCTTCGGCCAACTGGCTGACGTCCTCGACCACTTTCATGCCTTTACCACCGCCACCGGCAGTCGCCTTGAGCAGCACCGGATAGCCGATGCGCTCGGCGGCATCGCGGAAGGTTTCCAGGTCCTGAGCTTCGCCGTGATAACCCGGTACCAGCGGTACGCCAGCGGTTTCCATCAAGGCTTTGGCGGCGGATTTGCTGCCCATGGCGTCAATGGCCGAAGCGGGTGGGCCGAGGAAAATCAAACCGGCGGCTTCAATGGCGCGCGCGAATCCGGCGTTCTCCGAGAGAAAGCCATAACCCGGGTGAATCGCCTGAGCGCCGCTGGCCTTGGCGGCAGCGAGCAGTTTGTCGATTTGCAGGTAGCTGTCAGCCGCTTTGCTGCCACCCAGGTCGACGCGGATGTCTGCCTCGCGGCTGTGCCGCGCATCGCGATCGGTGGCGCTGTGCACGGCCACGGTGGTCAGGCCCAGCGCCTTGGCGGTACGCATCACTCGGCAGGCAATTTCGCCACGGTTTGCCACCAGCAAGGTGGTGAGAACAGGGGCGCTCATCAACGCAGCTCCTTGGTGGTGGATTCAGGCTGCCAACTTGGCGGACGCTTCTGCAGGAACGCCCGCAAGCCTTCCTGACCTTCAGGACTGACGCGAATTCGGGCGATCGCGTTTTCACAATAGCGGCGCAACGCCGGGTTCAGGGCTCCGTTGCCGACTTCACGCAGCAGCTCCTTGCTTGAGCGCATGGCGTGCGGGCTGTTGAGCAACAGATTGTTGATCCATTGTTCGACCTGAGACTCCAGTTCGCTGGCCGGATAGCTTTCGCTGAGCAGGCCGATTTCCTGAGCACGTTGGCCAGTGAAACGTTCAGCGGTCAGCGCATAACGGCGTGCGGCCCGTTCGCCGATGGCTTGCACAACGAAAGGGCTGATCACCGCCGGTGCCAGGCCGATGCGCACTTCCGACAGGCAGAATTGCGCGTCATCGGCACCAATCGCCATGTCGCAGCAACTGATCAAGCCCAATGCGCCGCCATAGGCCGCACCCTGGACTACCGCCAGCGTCGGGATTTTCAGCTTGGCGAGGTTGTACATCAACTCGGCCAGCTCGCGAGCGTCGTCAAGGTTGGTGTGATAATCGAGTTCGGCCGATTGCTGCATCCAGGCCAGGTCAGCGCCAGCGCTGAAATGCTTGCCCCGCCCACGCACCAGCAGAAAACGCAGGCTCGGGTTGCTCTGGACCTTGTCCAGCGCGAGGATCAGTTCGCGGATCATTTCGGCGTTGAAGGCGTTGTTTTTCGCCTCGCGACTCAACCACAGCGTGGCGAAACCACGCGGGTCGGTCAGCAGTTCGAGGGTATTGAAGTCGCTCATGGTTTTCTCCAGATCACATCCGGAACACGCCGAAGCGGCTCGGTTCGATAGGTGCATTCAGCGATGCAGACAAGGCCAGGGCCAGCACGTCGCGGGTTTGCGCCGGGTCAATGACGCCGTCGTCCCACAACCGGGCGCTGGAATAGTAGGGGTGGCCCTGTTCTTCGTACTGATCGAGGATCGGTTGCTTGATCTCGGCTTCCTGGGCGTCGGAGAACGGATGACCGCTGCGTTCCGCCTGTTCGCGCTTGACCTGTACCAGCACGCCCGCGGCTTGCTCGGCGCCCATCACGCCGATTCGCGCGTTCGGCCACATCCACAGGAACCGCGGATCGTAGGCCCGTCCGCACATGCCGTAGTTACCGGCGCCGAAGCTGCCGCCGATGATCACGGTGAATTTCGGCACCTTGGCGCAGGCCACGGCGGTGACCAGTTTTGCGCCGTGCTTGGCAATGCCGCCGGCTTCATACTTCTGGCCGACCATGAAGCCGGTAATGTTTTGCAAGAACAGCAAGGGAATCCCGCGCTGGCAGGCCAGTTCGATGAAGTGCGCACCTTTCTGCGCAGCTTCGGCGAAGAGGATGCCGTTGTTCGCAAGAATCGCGATCGGGTAGCCGTGCAGGTGTGCAAAACCACAGACCAGTGTCGTACCGAACAGCGCCTTGAACTCGTCGAACACTGAGCCGTCCACGAGTCGCGCAATCACTTCACGCACATCGAACGGTTGCTTGGCATCGGCCGACACCACGCCGTACAACTCGTCGCTGCTGTAGAGCGGTGCGATTGGCGTAAGTTGTTGCAGTTCACCCAGTTTGCGCCAGTTGAGGTTGGCAACGCTGCGTCGGGCCAGGGCCAGTGCGTGTTCGTCGCTGTCGGCATAGTGGTCGGCCACACCGGAAATCTTGCAGTGCACATCGGCACCGCCCAGGTCTTCGGCGCTGACCACTTCACCGGTCGCGGCTTTCACCAGCGGCGGGCCGGCAAGGAAAATCGTCGCCTGCTGACGGACCATGATCGCTTCATCGGCCATGGCCGGCACATAGGCGCCGCCGGCGGTGCAGGAGCCCATGACCACAGCGATCTGCGGGATGCCCATGGCGCTCATGTTGGCCTGGTTGAAGAAGATCCGCCCGAAGTGCTCGCGGTCCGGGAACACTTCATCCTGACGCGGCAGGTTGGCGCCGCCGGAGTCGACCAGGTAGATGCACGGCAGGCGATTCTGTTGGGCGATGGTCTGGGCGCGCAGGTGCTTTTTCACCGTCAGCGGGTAGTACGAACCGCCTTTCACGGTCGCGTCGTTGGCGACGATCATGCATTCGACGCCTTCGACCCGGCCAATGCCGGCGATCACTCCAGCGGCGGGAACCTCTTCACCATAGACTTCGTAAGCGGCCAGTTGGCTGATTTCCAGAAAGGGCGAACCAGGGTCGAGCAGGCGATTGATCCGCTCACGGGGCAGCAGTTTGCCGCGTGAGGTATGCCGTTCCTGGGCCTTGGCGCCGCCGCCTTGCTGGACCTGGGCGAGTAGGGTGTGCAGCGCGTCGACCTGGGCAAGCATCGCCGCGCTGTTGGCCGCGAACTCCGCCGAACGAGGGTTGAGCTGGGTGTGCAGGATTGCCATGGACAGCTCCGTTAGCGGGTTTCGTTGAAGAGTTCGCGACCGATCAGCATGCGACGGATCTCACTGGTTCCCGCACCAATTTCATACAGCTTGGCGTCACGCAGCAGACGGCCTGCCGGGAATTCGTTGATGTAGCCGTTACCGCCCAGAATCTGGATCGCATCGAGGGCCATTTGCGTGGCGCGTTCAGCGCTGTAAAGGATTACGCCGGCAGCGTCCTTGCGGGTGGTTTCGCCACGCTCGCAGGCTTGAGCCACTGCGTACAGGTAGGCGCGGCTGGCATTGAGCTGGGTGTACATGTCGGCGACCTTGCCCTGGATCAGCTGGAATTCGCCGATGCTTTGGCCGAACTGTTTGCGGTCGTGGATGTACGGAACGATGAGGTCCATGCAGGCCTGCATGATCCCGGTTGGCCCGCCGGAGAGCACCACGCGCTCATAGTCGAGGCCGCTCATCAGCACTTTCACGCCACCGTTGAGCACGCCCAGGATGTTTTCTTCCGGGACTTCAACGTCATCGAAGAACAGCTCGCAGGTGTTCGAACCGCGCATGCCGAGCTTGTCGAATTTGTTGCTGCGGCTGAAACCTTTCCAGTCGCGTTCGACGATAAATGCGGTGATCCCGTGCGGACCCTTTTCCAGATCGGTCTTGGCGTAGATCACGTAAGTGTTGGCGTCCGGGCCGTTGGTGATCCAGGTCTTGCTGCCATTGAGCACATAGTGGTCGCCACGTTTGTCGGCGCGCAGTTTCATCGAAACCACGTCGGAGCCGGCGTTCGGCTCGCTCATGGCGAGGGCGCCGATGTGCTCGCCACTGATCAGCTTCGGCAGGTAGTTGGCTTTCTGTTCGTGGGTGCCGTTGCGGTTGATCTGGTTGACGCAGAGGTTGGAATGCGCGCCGTAGGACAGGGCGACCGAGGCCGAGCCTCGGCTGATTTCTTCCATGGCCACCACGTGCGCCAGATAGCCCAGGCCGGCACCGCCGTATTCTTCTGGAACGGTAATCCCCAGCAACCCCATGTCGCCGAATTTACGCCACAAGTCAGCCGGGAACAGGTTATCGATATCGATCTGTGCTGCGCGCGGGGCGATCTCTTTACTGACGAAGGCGCGGACCTGGTCACGCAGCATGTCGATGGTTTCGCCGAGGGCAAAGTTCAGGGTCGGATAGCTCATGGGGGCACCTTCAAACTTGTTTTTATAAATGGAGAATCGGCCTGCACAGCGCGCCGAATCGACTGTCACCTTTACGTTAACGTAAGCCTGTGACGAATGGCTGTCAATCATCCTTTACGTTAACGTCAACTTGAGCGAGAGTAGAGGCAGTTTCGAGGTTGAAAAACGAACCGTTTGCGTAGGAACAGCCAAGTCTGTCGCCGGCAAAGGTTCAACCGTCTCACCCACTAAAAAAGACAATAGGGGTCGTCATGGATCAACACAGTGCTCCCCCACAGCACAGCTACAGCCGTGGTTCACAGGACAAAGCCTTGCTGGCGATGACCATTGGTCAGGCGTTCGATAACACAGTCGCAAAGTGCCCTCAGGGCGAAGCATTGGTGGTGCGTCATCAGCAACTTCGCTACAGCTGGGCGCAATTGGCCGAAGCGGTCGATTTGCACGCCAGAGCGTTATTGGCGCTGGGTTTACAAACGGGGGACCGTCTCGGCATCTGGGCGCCAAACTGCGCGCAGTGGTGCATCAGCCAGTTTGCCAGCGCGAAGATTGGCGTGATTCTGGTCAACATCAATCCGGCCTATCGCAGTTCCGAACTCGAGTACGTGTTGAAGCAGTCCGGCTGCCAATGGCTGGTGTGTGCCGGTTCATTCAAGACATCCGATTACCACGCCATGCTTCAAGGCCTGGCACCAGAACTGGCCGAGCAATCCATTGGCCGTCTGCACTCTGAGCGCTTGCCGGATTTACGCGGCGTGATCAGTCTCGACGCGCAGCCGCCATCAGGCTTTTTGCCGTGGTCGCAACTGGCGGATCTTGGCGCAGGGGTGCCAGTTGAACAGCTCAAGGCACGGCAAAACAGCCTGCATTTCGACCAGGCGGTGAACATTCAATACACCTCTGGCACCACCGGTTTCCCCAAGGGCGCGACCCTCAGTCACTACAATATCCTCAACAACGGCTACATGGTTGGCGAAAGCCTTGGTCTGACGGCCAATGATCGCCTGGTGATCCCGGTGCCGCTGTATCACTGCTTCGGCATGGTCATGGGTAACTTGGGTTGCATCACCCATGGCAGCACCATGATTTACCCCAACGACGCCTTCGACCCATTGTTGACGTTGACCACTGTTGCGCAAGAGAAAGCCACCGCGTTGTACGGTGTGCCGACCATGTTCATCGCCATGCTCGATCAACCGCGCCGTGCAGAGTTCGACCTGTCGACGTTGCGTACCGGGATCATGGCCGGGGCAACGTGCCCGATTGAAGTCATGCGTCGGGTCATCAGCGAAATGCATATGAGCGAAGTGCAGATTGCCTATGGCATGACGGAAACCAGTCCGGTGTCGTTACAGACCGGTCCGTCAGACGATTTGGAGTTGCGCGTCACCACGGTTGGCCGCACCCAGCCGCAGCTGGAAAGCAAAATCATTGATGAGGCGGGCAATCTGGTGCCCCGTGGGACCATCGGTGAACTGTGCACTCGCGGTTATAGTGTGATGCTCGGTTACTGGAACAACCCGCAAGGCACGGCCGAGGCGATCGATCAGGCTGGCTGGATGCACACCGGAGATCTGGCGACTATGAACGAAGAGGGTTACGTCTGCATCGCCGGACGTAACAAGGACATGATCATTCGTGGTGGCGAGAACATTTACCCACGAGAGCTGGAAGAGTTTTTCTTCACCCATCCTGCGGTAGCGGATGTGCAGATCGTCGKCATTCCATGCGAGAAGTACGGTGAGGAGATCGTTGCCTGGATCAAGTTCCACCCCGGCCACAGCGTGAGCGAGCAAGAGCTGCAAGCCTGGTGCAAAGAACGCATCGCGCACTTCAAGACGCCACGCTACTTCAAGTTCGTCGAGGAGTTTCCGATGACTGTGACCGGCAAGATCCAGAAGTTCCGGATGCGCGAGATCAGTATCGAAGAGCTGAAAGCCAATAAAGGCTAACGACAGTCCTGTGGGAGCAAGCCCGCTCCCACAGGATGCGCGGCCAAAACTCAAATGCCAGACAGCACAAAGGGGAGCCGAAGCTCCCCTTTAATTTGTCGTTGCCTGCTCTTTTTTTATTATTAAGGGGCGGTCTGTTGTTGTTTTTGGCAACCGTGACCCTTTACCGCTGTTTCGGGCGACCCCCATCCGGGGTCAAGAGCAAACGTATTTTTTTGAGCGCTGATCTGCTTTTTCGCCAAGCGATCCAACCAGTTCGGGAGCTACCTGAAGGTAGTTTTATTGTTCTCTGCCCGGTTGCGGGTTACTGCAAGCAGCACCCTGAAAAGCACACCTTCTCCAAAAAAATCTGTTAGCTGCGTCTCTGCCGTGTTGTTTTTGTTATGTCAGAGTCGTTACGTCWTATTTTTATTAGGTTTGCTGCTTTTTATTCTTGTTATGCCATAGAGATAGCAGAAGCCATGCCAACTTTTTAAAGTGCTTTAAAAACAACAACTTAGAATTTTGTAGGACAAATCGTTCATGAAAATTCGGTCAGGTTGTTTCCGTGTTACTCGTTTTGTTGCGGTTGCGGTAACACCGCCGACACATCACTTCGCGCTGCGGGCCTTGGCCACGCGTGAACCGGTGGGACGGCCCAGGACGTTGCAAATCTGCTGGCCGGCCAGAATCAGTTTGTCCATGTCGACGCCAGTCTCGATACCCAGGCCGTTGAGCAGGTACAACACGTCTTCGGTGGCGACGTTACCGCTGGCGCCCTTGGCGTATGGGCAGCCACCGAGGCCGGCGATGGAACTGTCGAACACCGCAATCCCTTCCAGCAGGCTGGCATAGATGTTGGCCATGGCCTGACCGTAAGTGTCGTGGAAATGCCCGGCCAGTTTGTCCCGTGGTACGTCGGCTGAAACCACTTCGAACATCTTGCGCGTTGCGCCAGCGGTGCCGGTACCGATGGTGTCACCGAGGGAGACCTCGTAGCAGCCCATGGCGTACAGCTCGCGTGCAACCAGGGCGACTTGTTCAGGCGCTACGTCACCTTCGTAAGGGCAGCCGAGCACACAGGACACGTAGCCGCGCACACTGACCCCGTGTTGCCGGGCGGCGTCCATGATCGGCACGAAGCGCGCCAGGCTTTCGCTGATCGAGCAATTGATGTTGCGTTGCGAGAAGGCTTCGGACGCGGCGGCGAACACGGCGACTTCCTTGACCCCGGCAGCCACCGCGTCTTCGAACCCGCGCAGGTTCGGCGCCAGTGCGCCATAGGTCACCCCGGGCTTGCGCTGGATCTGTGCGAAAACCTCGGCCGAGCCGGCCATTTGCGGTACCCATTTCGGCGAAACGAAACTGCCGACTTCTATATAGCCGAGGCCAGCAGCGCTGAGCGCATCGACCAACTGCACCTTGTCCGCAACGCTGATGGGTTGGGCTTCGTTCTGCAAGCCATCGCGTGGGCCGACTTCGATCAGGCGTACGTGGGTGGGGAGGGACATGGCAATGGACCTGTTGTGATTGCTTGAATGTTCAGAGAATCTTGTGGGAGCGAGCCTGCTCGCGATGGCGGACTCTCGGCTAGCATCAATGTTGAATGTCACACCCTCATCGCGAGCAAGCTCGCTCCCACAGTGGATTGCGTAGACCTGCTAAACCGGCTGCTGGCTCTTGATCGTCTGCTCCAGCGCCTGGATACAGCGTTCTTCGGCGGTGTCGAGTTCCAGTTTCATCTGCTCGATGTCCAGCAGTTGCTGTTCAAGCTGTTCACGGCGCTCGGTGATTTTCGCCAGCATGCTGTGCAGCTGTTTCTGATTGCCGCTGGAGGGATCGTAGAGCTCGATCAGCTCGCGGCATTCGGCCAGGGAAAAACCGATGCGCTTGCCACGCAGGATCAGCTTCAGGCTGACCTTGTCGCGTGGCGAATAGATACGTTCCTGGCCGCGACGCTCAGGGCTGAGCAGGCCTTGCTCTTCGTAAAAGCGAATGGCGCGAGTGGTGATGTCGAGCTCGCGGGCGAGGTCGGAAATGCTATAGGTCTGGCTGCTCATGGGCGCGCTCGAAAAAGAGGTCATGGCGCTAAGCTAATGTCAGGTTGACGTAAACGTCAAGGAGGAAAAAATCGCAGGCATATGCCTTTACAGTGCGCAGCCTGCAATCCTTCAACCTTCCTCAAGCCAACTGCTTGTCGAGCTTCTTCTCATGCGCCGTCACTTGCTGGCACAACTCGATCATCTGCTCGCGCATCCAGCGGTTGGCCGGGTCCTGATCGGTGCTTTCGTGCCAGTAGAGGTGGGTCTCCACCGGCGGCACATCATTGACCGGCAGATAGAAGGCGTGCAGGTCATGACGCCGGGCAAAACGCTCCGGCACGGTCATCACCATATCGGTTTGCTGCAACACCTGGGAGGCCATCAGGTAATGTTGCGAGCGCAGGGCGATCTTGCGCTGGATGCCCATTTTGCCCAAGGCCAGGTCGACATAACCCAGGCCGCTGCGGCGGCTGGAAATGTGCACATGGGTCAGTGACAGGTAGTCGTCGAGGGAGAATTTTTCCTTGCTCGCCATCGGATGACCCTTGCGCATGGCGCACACATAACGGTCTTCCATCAACTTGACGTGGCGCACTTGCGGGTCGGTGTTGAGCGGGGCATCGACGGCAAAGTCCAGGCGGCCAGCGGCGAGCTCCTTGGTGGTCTCGCGGCGTTTCGACAGAAAACTCTCAATGATCACCGTCGGCGCCAGGCGTCGCAGGCGCTGGAACAGCGGCGGCAGGATCACCGCCTCGGTGAGGTCGGTCATGCTGATGCGATAGGTCTTGACCGCCTGCAACGGGTTGAAAATCCGGCTTTCCTGCACCGATACCCGCAGCAGCGATAGTGCGTTGCGCACCGGACCGATGATGTTTTGCGCCATGGGCGTGGGCACCATGCCCTGGGCGGTACGCACGAACAATGGGTCGTTGAAGGTCTCGCGCAGGCGGGCCAGAGCGTTCGACACCGCAGGCTGGGTAATGCCGACAATTTGCCCGGCGCGGGTCAGGTTGGCTTCGGTGTAGATCGCGTCAAAGACGATGAAAAGATTGAGGTCGACCTTGCTTAGATTCATGGCGTTTTTGCTCTAGCTCTTGTTATAGGGGCAGGAGGGCTCGATCAGTCGATCATATATCGGTGATGAATGTTAATACACGCCGAGAATAGGCTAGGTAAATTATCAACGCTGATCTAGCATCGATTCATGACCTCAACAACGTCTTCAACACCTCGTCAAAAAAGGTAGCTGCCCATGGATTTCGCCTATTCCCCCAAGGTCCAGGAACTGCGTGAGCGCGTGACTGCGTTCATGGATGCGTATGTTTATCCTGCCGAAGCAGTGTTCGAACGTCAGGTCGCTGAAGGCGATCGCTGGCAGCCGACGGCGATCATGGAAGAGCTGAAAAACAAGGCCAAGGCTGAAGGCTTGTGGAACCTGTTTTTGCCGGAATCCGAACTGGGCGCCGGCCTGACCAACCTGGAATACGCACCATTGGCGGAAATCATGGGCCGCTCCTTGCTCGGACCTGAGCCGTTCAACTGCTCGGCGCCGGATACCGGCAACATGGAAGTGTTGGTGCGCTACGCCAATGAAGAGCAGAAGCAGCGCTGGCTGGAACCGCTGCTGCGTGGCGAGATCCGCTCGGCGTTCGCCATGACCGAGCCGGACGTGGCGTCCTCCGATGCCACCAACATGGCCGCCCGTGCGGTGCGTGATGGCGACGAGTGGGTGATCAACGGCAAGAAGTGGTGGACCTCCGGCGCGTGCGATCCACGCTGCAAAATCCTGATTTTCATGGGCCTGAGCAACCCTGACGCACCGCGCCACCAGCAGCACTCGATGATCCTGGTGCCGGTGGATACGCCTGGCGTGAAGATCGTCCGTCCACTGCCGGTGTTCGGTTACGACGACGCGCCTCACGGTCACGCCGAAGTGCTGTTCGAGAACGTCCGTGTACCTTATGAAAACGTGTTGTTGGGTGAGGGCCGTGGTTTCGAGATCGCCCAGGGGCGCCTTGGCCCAGGCCGGATACACCACTGCATGCGCTCGATCGGCATGGCGGAGCGCGCACTGGAATTGATGTGCAAGCGCTCGATCAACCGCACCGCCTTCGGTAAACCGCTGGCACGCTTGGGCGGCAATATCGACAAGATCGCCGATTCGCGGATGGAAATCGACATGGCGCGGCTGCTGACCCTCAAGGCTGCCTACATGATGGACACCGTGGGTAACAAAGTGGCGAAAAGCGAAATCGCCCAGATCAAGGTGGTGGCGCCGAACGTGGCCTTGAAGGTGATCGACCGGGCGATTCAGATCCACGGTGGTGCGGGCGTTTCAAATGATTTCCCGCTGGCCTACATGTACGCCATGCAACGTACGCTGCGTCTGGCCGATGGCCCGGACGAAGTGCACCGCGCAGCGATCGGCAAGTTTGAAATTGGCAAATATGTGCCGAATGAAATGCTGCGCAGCGGACACTAAGCTTCGGCGCTGTACCTCACCCGCAAACACAGTGCTGCTGCGTTTGCGGGTGAGTGCGTTTGCAATCACCCCTCACATCGACAGCGTTTTCACTTCGCGGCCAAACCGCTCCCGATACACCGACGGCGGTAGCCCGACCACGCTGCGAAACGCCACGCGAAAACTCTCCACCGAACGGTAACCACATTGCAGCGCGATGGACTCGGTGTTGTGCGCGCTGCTTTCCAGCAGTTCCCGGGCGCGTGCCAGCCGTTGTTGTTGCAGCCAGGATTTGGGCGAGGCACCGGTGGCTTCGCTGAATCGTCGTAAAAAAGTTCGCTCGCTCATGGCGGCCTGGCTCGCCAGTTCGCGTACACCCAATGGTTCATGCAGGCGTTCGCGGGCCCACTGCATGACGCGCGACAGATCACTGCGGGGTGTGCGGCTGACGGGGGCGGGAATGAACTGTGCCTGCCCGCCAGTGCGTTGCGGCGACATCACCAACCGGCGTGCCACCGAGTTGGCGACCAGGGTGCCAAAGTCCCGCGCCACCAGGTGCAGGCACGCGTCAATACCGGCGGCGCTGCCGGCGGAGGTGATCAATTGACCTGCATCGACATACAGCACGTCGGGGTCGACCAGAATGTTCGGGAAACGCTCGGCCAGCTCCTCGGTATAACGCCAGTGAGTCGTTGCGCTCAGCCCGTCGAGCAACCCCGTGGCTGCGAGTACAAACACCCCGGAGCAGATCGACAGCAGCCGCGCGCCTCGGGCATGCGCCTGACGCAGGGCCGAAAGCAGCGCTTCAGGCACTGGTTCAGTGCGGCTGCGCCAACCGGGAATGATGATGGTCCGCGCGGTGTCCAGCAGTTCCATGCCGCCGTCCGCCAATACCTGAATGCCGCCCATGGCGCGCATCGGCCCCTGATCGACAGCGACGATCCGGTGTTCGTACCAAGGAAAGTCGAACTCTGGCCGTGCCAGCCCGAAGATCTCCACGGCAATCCCGAACTCGAAGGTGCAGAGACCGTCGTAGGCCAGAATCGCGACTAATCCGGGTTCAGTGTGCATTTGGCGGAAAATTCCCAGTGAGTGTCTTGTGCGCCACTGTAGCGGTATCGGCGAGTTGGATACAGTCCTCTCACGCCCACACACGCTTTGGAGAGCACCCATGACCAGCCTGGTTCGCGAAATTCCTGCCGCCCCATCCGCCGTTGCCCTGATGCATTTCAGCAACCGCCTGACCTTTGAAACCGACTGTTCCGACGTCTTTGGCAGCCAGCAGGCGGGTGACGTGGACTTCATTCTGGTGGACGTACGGGGTCCACTGGCGTTCGAACGCKGACATGTGCCGGGCGCGATCAACATTCCTGGGCGCTTGATCAGTGCTGAAGTATTGGCGGCTTACCCGAAAACCACGCTGTTCGTGGTGTATTGCGCCGGTCCGCACTGCAACGGCGCGAACAAGGCTGCGGTGAAGCTCGCGGCGCTGGAATACCCGGTCAAGGAAATGATCGGTGGAGTGACCGGATGGCTGGATGAAGGCTTTGAACTGAGCCACCCGGTTGAACGGCCAGCCAGCGCTGCAATCGGATGCGAGTGCTGATCACAACACGCCGTAGCAGCTGTCGAGCCTGCGAGGCTGCGTTCGAGGACGAAGTCCTCGCAAATCCTGAATCCGCGGTTTGCCAGGAAGAGCACAATGCCTGATTCAACGACTGCTCCGCCCGAGCGCGGACCGAGCCGAACGCAGCCTCGCAGGCTCGACAGCTGCTACAGGTTTTTTGCATGCCACTCATCCAGCGTCGCCTGCAACCAGTCGAACACTAGGCGGTAGGCGGCGCTGTCGTCTTGATCGCGGGGCAGGGGGGACTCTACGCCGAAGTGGGCATTGAGTAGCGCTACCGACTCGGCGTTCCATTCCGGATGAAACTGCAATCCCACGCGGGTCGAGCCGACGGCGTACATCTGCTGCTCACACTGGGCGCTGCTGGCCAGCAATCGGGCGTCGGGTGGCAGATCGATCGCATCTTCATGCCATTCCAGTACGTTCAGTGCGGACCCGTCAGCGAACGTAACCTGGGTCCAGCCCGTTTCGGTCCGGGCCATTCGCCGCACATTCCCGCCCAGGCTCAGGGCCAGCAATTGCGCACCCAGGCAAATGGCGAACACCGGCGCGCCTTGCGAGATGCTTGCCGCCAGCCACTTGCGCTCTTCTGCCAGCCATTGCGGACCTGCATTGGCCTCGTAAGGCCCGCCCAGAATAATCACCGGCGCAGCGCCTGCGGGTGGCAGCTGACCAAGGTCCGCGCGAAACACCTTCAGCGTCAGCCCCCGGGACTCGGCCCAGTCATCAATGGCGCCCGGACCTTCGGCGGGGTGGTGCTGGATCAGGTTCAGCGAGGTCGATTGCTTGGGCATGGCGCGGCTCTCTGGTGGCGGAGGGAGGTATGGTCGGCTTTTTCCGTCGGAACGTGCGGCATCTTGACTGAAAACCAGACCTTTCTGAAGGTCGTTGCACCGCGTTGGCGCAGGCTATTACTGCGAGAAATACCTTGGCTTATTTTCTATAACGATTTGTCGCTTAAACACAATTCGCATCTTGAGTGCAGCTCTAGACTGCCGGCCACTTCGATTTTTACCAGCCACAAGCTACTAATCGAATGCTGCCAATAAGAGTCTCCGCACACAGGAGTTATAAATGAAGAAGCTAGTGATGTTCGGTGCTCTGGCACTGTCCGTGTTGTCCCTGTCGGCCGTAGCCGAAGATGCCAAGCCGATCCGTCTGGGGATCGAAGCCGGCTACCCACCGTTCTCGTTCAAGACACCTGAAGGCAAACTCAGCGGCTTTGACGTGGACATCGGCGATGCGCTGTGTGAGCAGATGAAGGTCAAATGTACCTGGGTCGAACAAGAGTTCGATGGTCTGATCCCGGCGCTGAAGGTCAAGAAGATCGACGCGATCCTGTCGTCCATGACCATCACCGACGACCGCAAGAAGAACGTCGACTTCACGATCAAGTACTACCACACCCCGGCACGTTTCGTGATGAAGGAAGGTACCGCCATCAAGGACCCGCTGACCGAACTCAAGGGCAAGAAAGTCGGTGTGCTGCGCGCCAGTACTCACGACCGCTTCGCCACTGAAGTGCTGGTGCCGGCCGGGATCAACCTGGTGCGCTACGGCTCCCAGCAGGAAGCCAACCTGGACATGACCTCCGGTCGCCTCGACGCGATGCTGGCTGACTCGGTCAACCTTGACGACGGCTTCCTGAAAACCGACGCCGGCAAAGGCTTCGCGTTCGTTGGCCCGGAATACGAAGATGCCAAGTACTTCGGCGGTGGTGCCGGTATTGCCGTGCGCAAAGGCGATAAAGAGCTGGCGGACAAGTTCAACACAGCCATCAACGAAATCCGCACCAACGGCAAGTACAAGCAAGTGCAGGACAAGTACTTCAAGTTCGACGTTTACGGCAAGTAATTTCACCGTTCAAAAAGGTGGCTATCGTTGACGCGATGGCCGCCTTTTTTATGCACCTTTGAATGTCCTCGCCTCACACATTTTCTGTAGGAGCCCGCCATGCAACGTATCGACCATCAACTGCCCTGGAGCCACCTCGGCACCGAGCGCAGCCTCAGCGTGTTTCGTTTTGGCGCGGGTTCGCGCAAGGTCTACATTCAGGCCAGCCTGCACGCCGATGAACTGCCGGGCATGCGCACGGCCTGGGAGTTGAAGAAGCGTCTCACCGAACTTGAAGCACAGGGCCAGCTCAACGGTGTTATCGAACTGGTGCCGGTGGCCAACCCGATTGGCCTGGACCAGCATCTGCAAAGCGCCCATATGGGCCGTTTTGAGCTGGGCAGCGGGAAAAATTTCAACCGGGCGTTCTATGAACTCAGCGGGCCGGTGGGGGAGTTGATCGGTTCGCAGTTGGGCAACGACGCCGAGGCCAACATCGCGTTGATCCGTCAGACCATGGGTCAGGTTCTCGACCGGTTACCGGCTCCGGCTTCACAACTGGAAGCCCTGCATCGTTTGCTGTTGCGGCATGCCTGTGAAGCTGAGATCACCCTGGATCTGCATTGCGATTTCGAGGCGGCCATCCATCTTTATGCGCTGCCGCAACATTGGCCGCGTTGGCAGTCCCTGGCGGCACGATTGAAGGCCGGTGTGGCGTTGTTGTGCGAAGACTCCGGTGGCAGTTCGTTCGATGAGTCCTGTTCGTCGCCGTGGTTGCGGCTGGCCAAGGCGTTTCCAGAGGCGTCGATTCCACCGGCCAACCTGGCGACGACGCTGGAGTTGGGGAGCATGGGTGACACGCGGGTTGATCAGGCTCAGGCCAGTTGCGAGGCGATCCTCGGGTTCCTGGCGGAGCAGGGTTTTATTGCCGGGCAGTGGCCGCAAGCGCCGGATGAGTGTTGTGAGGGGATGCCGCTCGAGGGGACCGAGTATCTGTTTGCACCGCATCACGGGGTGGTGAGTTTTCTGCGTGAGGTGGGGGAGTGGGTCGAGAAGGGCGATGCGTTGTTTGAGGTGGTCGATCCGTTGAGTGATCGGGTGACGGTGGTGTGTGCCGGGACCAGCGGGGTGTTGTTTGCGCTGGATCGCGGGCGGTATACGCAGCCGGGGATCTGGCAGGCGAAGGTGGCGGGGCGGGAGGCGATACGGGTTGGGAAACTGGTCAACGATTGAGTCTGGTCTGGCCGCCCCATCTCCTGTGGGAACCGAGCTTGCTCGCGATGGCGGCCGGACAGCCGGCCCATCTCCCGCAGATGTACACAGATCTACTGTGGGAGCCGGGCTTGCCCGCGATAGCGGCCGGACAGCCGACCCATCTCTTGCAGATGTACACCGTTCAACTGTGGGAGCGAGCCTGCTCGCGATGACGGCCTGACAGCCGACCAACCTCCCGCAGGTGTACATATCCATTTCTGCGGTAACGGCCGCTTAGGGTTTCGCCCTTACGGCGA